>DASZZX010000293.1:0-1974 GCA_036260415.1 Nitriliruptorales bacterium | reverse complement strand
TGGTCCTGGAGCTCGCGCCGACGAGCAGGATCAGGACGGCTGCTGCGCTGACGCGAAGATCTCGGTGAGTGCCTCGGCGAGTTCCTTGGGATGGGTCAGGGGTGCGGCGTGTGCGACGCCGGGGACCTCGTGTACCCGTGCGTTGGGGACGTGGTCGGCCACGTGTCGCGCGCTGGCGGTGAAGAAGGGCTTGGTGTCCGATCCGAGCAGCAGCAACACCGGAGCTGAGATCGCGCCGAGCACGGCCGGGTCAGCGGTGGGGTCTTCGTACTCCATCGCCTGCTGGAGGACGTTGAGCAGGTTCGGGACGTAGCGGCCTGCGGCATCGAAGTAGCCGGCGTCCTCGGCCACGGCGATCTCCTCGTCGTTGAAGGGAAAACCAGCCAAGGCGCGAGCCGCAGCCGTCAGGTTCCCTTCGGCGGCCAGCTCGCCCGTACGGGCGACGGCGTTACCGATAACCGCCTGGTCCTGCTCGTCCATCAAGCTCAGTATCCCAGGCTCGAAGGGGGCCACCGCGGAGACCGTGTCGGACTGCGCCGCCGCGGCGAGTGACCAGCTGCCACCGCCGGACCAGCCCGTCAGTCCGGTCGGTTCCCCGATGCTGTCGACGTAGGCGACAACGTCGTCGATGATCCGACCGGGGCTGAGGTCGGGGTGATCGCCGCTGAGGCCACGGCCCCGCAAGCTCGGAAGATGGCAGGTGAACTGGCCGGTCAGGTGGCCCACCACCCGGTCCCAGTCGAGGTCGCCATCGCCAATCACCCCTTGCAGAAACACCATCGGCGGCCCCTTGCCGTGCACGGTGCCGCCGATGGTGACGCCGTCGGAGGTGGTGACGTAGTGGGTGCGTTGGGTGCTCATCGTTGTCTCCCTGGATCGCGTGCGGTCGTGGCTCCACGATGTCCCAGCAGGCGTACGAGAACATCACCCGACCGGGTACTTCTCCGCGGCCAGGGGATACTACAGGTCCCGGCGGGCCACCTCGGCGGCGAGGTCGGTGCGCCCGTCGACGTCGAGCTTGGCGTAGACGTGGGTCAGGTGCTTCTTGACCGTGTTGGCGGAGATGAACAGTCGTTGACCGATCGCAGCGTTGGTGTGGCCCTCGGCGACCAGCCGCACGACCTCGCGTTCGACGGGAGTCAGTGACGCCCAGCCGATGTGCGCGCGTTGACGCTCGCCCCGCCCACGGCGGGCATAGGCGATCGCGTCGGCCAGCGACAGTTCGCTCCCGGCGTCCCAGCAGGCGGCCGCGTCGGTGGGGTCCAACGCGACCCGCGCCGCGTCGACGCTACGATCGAAGCAGTCGGCCTGGAAGGGGAAACGGGCGATACTGGCGTCGGCGTGGAATCGTTGTGAGGCGGCGAGCAGGCGCAGCGACCGCTCGGGTTCGCTGCGGGCCATAGCGAGGTCGGCGATCATCTCCAGCGCTGCCGCTGCGCCGACTCGGTCGCCGTAGTCGTCCAGGATCTCCAGGCCGTCGTGCGCCAGCTCCCACGCCTTGTCGAGGTCCTCGTCCTGGCTGGCCAGCTCCGCGAGGCCGAGCAACGACCGACCCTGCGGGAACGGGAGCCGTGGGTCGGTCGAAAGTGCGCGGCTGGCCTGAAGGTGGGCTCGCGCGTCGTCGTGGCGCCCCTGGCCCTGTGCGAGCACCCCCAGCAGCCACTCACCGATGGACTTGTCCCAGCGGTTGCCGCGACGACGGCCGAGCCTCACGATCTCCGCCGCGGTGGCCCGAGCGGTCTGAAGATCGCGGGACGCGTAGGCCGACAACGCGAGCCAGGGACGGACGAACATGTCGTACTCCGTCCCCTCCATACCGGGTCTTGCAACGACTGCCTGCGCCCTGGACAGCCAGTCCTGCGCCTGGCCGTGATCGCCCTGCAGGACGTCGGCCGCTCCGAGGCCGGCGAGCCCGACCGCCTCCCACGCGGGACGTCCGACCTGGTGGGCGAGTTCACAGCCACGCCGAGCGTG
>DASZZX010000292.1:0-5048 GCA_036260415.1 Nitriliruptorales bacterium | reverse complement strand
CGCGCAGACGTCCGCGCGACAGCTGGGTGTAGCGCTCGGTCGTGGCGAGTGAGGCGTGACCGAGGAACTCCTGGACCGACCGCAGGTCGGCGCCGCCCTCCAGCAGGTGCGTGGCGCAGCTGTGGCGCAGCGTGTGGGGTGACACCCGGCCGAGCCCGGCGGCGGCGGCCGCCCGCTGCACGATGCGGCGGGCGCTGCGCGGACCGAGCCGGGCGCCGCGTTCGTCGAGGAAGACCGCCGGCTGGCTGTGTTCGCCGGCGCGTGCGAGAGCGGGACGTCCGCACGCCAGGTACCTCCCGAGAGCGTCCGACGCGGGCTCACCCAGCGGGACGATGCGTTGCTTGCGTCCCTTGCCGTGCAGGCGGACCTGCGGCCGGGTGAGATCGACGGCCTCGAGGTCAAGGCTGCACGCCTCCGCGACGCGGGCGCCGGCCCCGTACAGCAGCTCCAGCAACGCCCGGGCCCGCAGGCCCCCGGGACCACCGCGGTCGGACGCGACCATGAGAGCGTCCACCTGGTCCGGTCGCAGGATCCGCGGCAAGGGCCGGTCCTTGCGTGGAACGGTGAGCGCGCGCGCCGGGTCGTGCGCGGTGTACCCGCGGTGGGCGAGGAAGGCGTACAACGAGCGCACCGCGGTCGCCTTGCGGGCCGCGGACGCGCGCGCGTACCCGCGCTCCCGGAGGTCGGCCAGGTAGCGCCGCAGCACCAGCGGGGCGACGGCGTCGGGGTGGGTGATGCCGAACCTGGTGCAGAAACGAGCCAGCTGGAGGGCGTCGGCGCGGTACGCGGCGACCGTGTGGGGGCTGCGGTCGTGCTCCACCTCCAGGTGGCGGACGAACGCTCCGATGGCCTCCAGCCAAGCGGGCGCCAGTTCGGTGACCGGCTCCTCCGCGTCGGCGCCCCCGCGGTCGGGCGCGGGGACCCGCTGCTGACCGTCGGTTGGCTCCCCCATCGCCGTCAAGCCTGATGCTGTTGCTCGGTCCTGTCAACTGCCGTGGGCGCTGACGGGTCGCGGGGCGAGCAGACCCGCCCCGCGATCGTGCGTCGGGGCGGTCACCGGCGACCGTCAGCACGCACGATCCGAGCCGGCCGTCGATCGGAATGTCTCGGCCACACGGGCGCTGCGTCTAGTCTCGTGCCCCGACAGCGCACATCGACGAAGGGGCGATGTGGCACGACCGCTCGAGACGCCGATGGACGGGGCGCCGCAGGTGGAGGACTTCCTGTTCGGCGGCCACCGCCTCGTCTACGAGCGCCGGGGGAGCGGTCCGCGCGTCACCGTCCTGGTCCACGGGGTGCTGCTCGACGCTCACCTGCACCGTGGGCTGGCGACCTCGCTCGCCAGCCAGGACGACCACCGGGTCATCCTCCTGGAGCTGCTCGGTCACGGCCGCAGCGACCGTCCCACCCACGCGACCCTGCACCGTGTGGACACCTACGCCCGGCAGCTCATCGCGTTGCTGGACCACCTCGGCATCGATCAGGCGGTGATCGGCGGCACCTCGCTGGGCGCGAACGTGGCCTTGGAGGCCACCGTGATCGCTCCCCACAGGGTGCGCGGGCTGGTGGTCGAGACGCCCGTCCTGGAGTGGGCCGCGCCCGCCGCCGGCCTCGTGTTCATCCCGATGCTGCTGGCCGCGCGGTTCGGCGGCCCGCTCGCCCGGGGGTTTGCCCGGACCGCACAGCGGCTGCCACGGACGGGCTACGGGCTGGTCGACACGTTCCTGAACGCGGCGTCGATGGCGCCCAGGGAGGTGGCCGCGGTGCTCCACGGGGTGCTCATCGGTCCGTTGGCGCCGCCGGTGGAGGCGCGCCGGGCGATGGACGTCCCGGCGCTCGTCCTGGGCCACGGACGGGGTGCGATCCACCCGTTCAGCGATGCGGAGAACCTCGCCAACCAGCTGCCCAGGGCACGGCTCGTGCAGGCCAAATCGGCGCTGGAGCTGCGCACGCGACCCACCCGACTGACCGGCGAGATCCGCGACTTCCTCGACGAGGTCTGGCAGCCCCGCGTCGCCGGCGAGGTCCCCGCCCGCGCGTGACCCTGCGTGCCGGCATGTCGCGGCTCCGGCGCCGCGGCGAGGGTGGCAGCGACCACCATTCGACCGGCCCGCCGACCGGCCCGGAGCCGCCATCGACCCGCCCGACGACCCGCCGGATGTCCCCGCGGTCATCCACGGCGCGCTCCCTGCCCGCGCCGCCCGGGCGGGCGCGAGAGGCGCACGCCCTCCACGCTCTCCGCCACCTCGCCGGCCACCCGGGCCCTGGTCAGCAACGCGAGCAGCCGCCCCGCAGGGACCCGCGAAGCACGGGCGAGATCGTCGAGCCGGGTGGGTCGCGGCCAGCGGCGGCCGAGGACCGCGGCCACCTCGGGAGGCAGGACACTGACGGTCGCCGGTGCGGTGCGACGACGCTCGTCCTCCGCGGCGGGCGTGTGCCCGACGTCCGCCGTGGCCACGTCGCCGAGCGCCGCCAGCAGGTCGTCCGGCCCGCAGCAGGGCGCAGCGCCGTCTGCGAGCAGCCGGTGTGGAGCAGCCGAGCCGGGGGCGCGCACGTCACCGGGGACGGCGAGCACGGCGACCCCGCGGTCGGCTGCGACCTCGGCGGTGCGCAGCGCGCCGGAGCGAACGCCGCCCTCGACCACGACCACGACGTCGACCAGGCCGGCGACGATGCGGTTGCGGGCGAGCACGTTGGCGGGTGTGGGTCGGCTGTCGGGCGGCAGCTCGCTCACCAGCCATCCGCCGCCGGTCAGCACACGGTCGAACAGGCCGTCGGGGCGCGCGTGCGCCATCGGGTAACCGACGGCGTGGCCGCAGCCCAGCACCACCGCGGTGCCACCGGCCGTGCCGAGTGCACCGCCGTGCGCGGCGGCGTCGATGCCGACCGCCCCGCCGCTCACCACCGTCACCCCCGCCGTGCCGGCCGCCTCCGCGAGCCAGGCGGCCACACCCGTTCCGTACGCGGTCGCCCGGCGCGCACCCACGATCGCCGCTGCGGGGCCGTCGGGTAGTCCGCGGGCGGGTCCGCGCCACGCGAACAGCGGCGGACCACCGGTCGCCGGCCAGCCGCGCAGGAGCCGCCGCGGGTACGCCGGGTCGCCAGCCAGGGCGGCACGCACGCCCAGCCCGGTCCAGCGCCGGGCCACCACGGCGGCAGCCTCCCGACCGACGACATCCGGCTCGGGTGCGATCGCGGCGAGCAGCGTCCCCGGGTCGACCCCTCCGACCGGCGCGCCGACCGCCCGGGCGACCAGCTCGCGCAGGACCGTCCGGGGATCGCCGGAGGGCCCGAGCAGGCGGGCCACCACGCGGGCCAGCAGCCGGTGGTCGGTGCCCTCGGCCGCGATCGCCTCCCACTCCTCCGTCACGCCATCACCTGCGCGGGTGCCAGCCTGTACGCCACCGCCTCATCGACGTGGTCGCGCCCCACTGCCGCGCGGCCATCCAGGTCGGCGATCGTCCGTGCCACCCGAAGGCACCGGTCGAACGCGCGTGTCGACAGCGCCAGTGCCTCCACCGCTCGACCGAGCGCCGTCAGGGCCTCGCGCCGGCAGGTCCCACGCACGGCGCGGGCGGGCGCGTCCCGCACGGTCTGTCCCTCGCTCCAGCGTTCAGCCACGGCAGCGCGGGCAGCGCTGACCCGGGCCGCGACGGCTGCGGTGCTCTCACCGTCCGGCGGGTCCAGCAGATGCCGCGGGTCGACCGGAGCGACCTCGACCTGCAGGTCGATGCGGTCCAGCAGGGGGCCCGACAGGCGGCTGCGGTAGCGCTCCACCTGGCCGGGTCGGCAGCGGCACGCGCGGACGGGGTCCCCCAGGTGGCCACACGCGCACGGGTTGGTGGCGGCTACCAGCAGGACGCGCGCCGGGAAGCGCACCACCGTGCGCGAGCGCGCCACCGTGACCGTCCCGCGCTCCAGGGGTTGTCGCAGCGCGTCGAGCACCCACCTGGGCACCTCCAGCAGTTCGTCCATGAACAGCACACCACGGTGGGCGCAGCTCAGCTCACCGGGACGGGCGACGCCGCTGCCACCACCGACCAGGCCGGCGACCGACGCGGTGTGGTGCGGCTCACGGAACGGTGGCCGCAGCGACAGCGGCGCGTCGGGTGGGCGCACACCGGCGACCGAGTGGATGGCCGCGACCTCCAGCGCCTGCTGGACCGGCAGGGGCGGGAGGATGCCCGGCAGACGCCGGGCCAGCATCGACTTCCCGCAGCCGGGCGGACCGACCAGCAGCAGGTGGTGAGCGCCGGCGGCGGCGATCTCCAGCGCCCGGCGGGCGACCGGCTGGCCACGGACGTCGGCGAGGTCGGGTGGGGGCTCCTCCAGCGCCGCGACGGGTGGGGGCGGTCGGCGCGCGGCGCGGTCGCCACGCAGGACCTCCACGGCCTCCCGCAGGTCGGCGACCGGCACGACGTCCAGCCCCGCGACGAACGCCGCCTCGACCGCTGCCCGGTCGGGGACCAGCAGGCGCCGTCCCCCTCGCCGGCCCACGGCGTCGGCGACGGCGAGAGCGCCGGCGACGGGTCTGGCCGTCCCGTCGAGGCCGAGCTCGCCGAACGCCCACACGTCGGCCAGCGCCCCGGCCGGCAGCAGCCCCTCGGCCAGCAGCACCGCCAGGGCGACCGGCAGGTCGAAGCCCGCACCGGCTTTGGGGAGGGCCGCGGGGGCGAGGTTGACGACCACCCGCTGCCGCGGCCAGGCGAAGCCGCTGCGCTGCACCGCGGAGCGGACCCGCTCGCCGGCTTCGCGCACCGCGGCGTCCGGAAGTCCCACCAGCCGCAGCTGCGGCAGCCCGTTGCCGCTGTCGCACTCGACGCGGACGGGGTGGACGTCGAGGCCGACCAGCGCCGCGGCTCCCACCGTGGCGACCATCAGCTGCCTCGCCCCTCCCGGCGACCGCTCATCAGAAGGCACTCGGGATGTGCTGCACGACGGGGGGCCGGTCGCCTCTGGCCACGATCCCGATCACGTCGAACCGGACCGTGCTGGCCGGTAGCCGGGCGCGGCGGAGGAACGCGGCCGCCAGGGCGCGGATCCGCGCC
>DASZZX010000291.1:0-3340 GCA_036260415.1 Nitriliruptorales bacterium | reverse complement strand
GTGAGCCGCAAGACCGTCGACTTTCACCTGCGCCACGTCTACCAGAAGCTCGACGTCAACCGCGAGCAGCTGCGGGAGGCACTCGCCGCAAAAGACTAGGGGGGCCACCTGGCGCGCCCAGCTCCCCGGCGCGGCAATAGTCGCGCGATGGACCCGAATCCGGCCCGCATCGTCATCGAGTTCGACGCCGCCGGTTCTCCGATTACGGGCCGCGTCCTCGCCCTGGCCCAGGAATCGAGGCCGTTCACCGGGTGGACGGGCCTGTTCGCGGCCCTGCGGGCTGCCGCGGCGAACGACGGTCGCCTCAACGGGCGGCCGGATCCTCGGGGGGAGACCCGATGACCAGGCGCGGCACGCGCTGCGCCGAGGAGGTGGAACGCAGAATGAAGGTCTTTTCGCTACGAGCGCTTCGAGTGGTCACGGCACTGTCCGTGGCGACGGCGTTCGCATGGGTGCTCGCGGTCTCGGAAGCCTCGGCAACTGGGCTCCCGCAGATCGATGCCGGCGCTTACCACACGTGTGCGGTGCAGACGGACGGCAGCCTCGCCTGTTGGGGGAACAACGACTACGGGCAGAGCAGCCCGCCGGCGGGCACGTTCGCCTCGGTCAGCAGCGGCTTCTGGCATAGCTGCGGCGTGCGGACCGACGGCTCGCTCGCGTGTTGGGGCTGGAACGGCTACGGCCAGACCTCGCCGCCCGCAGGCAGCTTCAAATCGGTGACCACAGGCTATGCGCACACGTGCGCGGTGAGGGCCGACGACGCCGCGGTCTGCTGGGGCGGCTACGGCTACGGAACGTCACCGCCGTCGGGTTCCTTCAGCGACGTCGCCTCCGGGAACGACTTCAGCTGCGGCGTCCGCACGACCGGCGCTCTGACGTGCTGGGGGTACAACCATCCCGACGGCAACGCGGCAATCCCGCCTTCCGGCACATTCACCTCGGTGGAGATCGGGATGTGGCATTCGTGCGCCGTGCGAACGGACGATTCAGCCGCCTGCTGGGGGCAGAACGGCCATGGCGAGTCGAATCCACCCACCGGCAGCTTCGCGTCGGTCAGCACCGGCGGCGCCCATAGCTGCGGCATCACGACGGGCGCGAGTCTCGCCTGCTGGGGCGCCTCCCTGGGCACGCAGCCTGCCGGAAGCTTCGACTCGGTCTCATCCGGCTACGTCCACGCCTGCGCGGTGAAGATCGACGGCACGATCGTGTGCTGGGGCAGCAACAGCAACGGCCAGACCGACGTGCCGGTCACCGATTCCACGGCTCCCACGGTCGCAAGCTCGATCACGGGGACGCTTGGCCAGAACGGCTGGTACACGAGCGACGTGACCCTCGCCTGGTCGGTCAGCGAGCCGGAATCGCCGGACTCGCTCTCGAAGACCGGGTGCGTCGGCACGTCGATCACTGCGGATCAGCAGGCGACCACCTACTCGTGCTCGGCGAGCAGCCTGGGCGGCTCGGCGGGGCCCGTCGCGGTGACGATCAAGCGTGACGCGACGGCGCCGACTGTCGCGTGCGGCTCGCCCGCTCCCGCGTTCTCGCTGGGCGAGGGAGGGGCGTCCGTGAGCGCGAGCGTGTCCGACGCAACCTCCGGCCCCGTCTCGGCCTCGGTGTCTACCGCCGCCGATACGGCAACAGTCGGTCCGAAGAGCGTGTCGTTGACGGGCTCAGACAATGCCGGGAACACGACGACGGAGGCCTGCGCCTACCGCGTCGGGTACGTCTTCAGCGGCTTCGCCCAGCCCGTGGACAACACGATGATCAACGCTGCCAAGGCCGGGAGGGCGATCCCGCTCAAATTCCGCGTGACCGTTGCGTCTGGAAACCCGGTCACCGACCTCTCGGCGGCCCCGATCACGACGGTCAGCCTCGACTGCGGCACGCTCACAGAAGGCGTAGACGCGATCGAGGAATACGCCGCCGGCGCGTCCGGGCTCCAGAACCTAGGCGACGGTAACTACCAGATCAACTGGAAGTCGCCGACCACCTACACCGGCACGTGCAAGCGCCTTCGCCTCGATCTCGGCGAGGGCACCTACCGCACCGCCGATTTCCGATTCGTCAAGTAGAGGATGATCACCATGCACATCACAGGACGGCTCGCACTGGTTCTCGCCCTCGCGGCGATCGCGGTCGCCGCGCTCGCGACAACCGCGTCCGCATCTACCCAACCGGCCTCGGGCACCTTCGTCGAGGGACCGGAGACGATCATCGACGAGCGGCAATCCGGCGGCAACCTGATCATCGAGCTCACTCGCGCGGTCGTCTTCAGCGGCACCTACACAGGAGCCGGACAGGCCTATCAGAGGATCGTGATCCACCAGGACGGGAGCGCGAACGTTCAGATGACGATCACGTTCAGCGGCCTGGCGTGTGGCCAGCCCGCGGAACTCGAGTTCCTCATCGTCGGTCAGGTGACGTTCGACGAGAACTTCATGGGAGACATCGCCGGCACCTACACGGTCATCGACAGCGGCGCGTCGGACTCCCGGACCCTCCGCGGCCACGGCGAATTCGCGGGCTCGGCGGGCATTGGCGGCGCCTACGAGGGAACCGCGCACTGCGACTGACGCATCGAAGGGCGAGGGGCTATCCGGCCCCTCGCCCTATGCGTTCGAGAAGTCGAACGAACTCGGGTCTCGGCGGGCGCGTCGCCGATCACGATCGCGATCTCCCTCACCGCGAGCTCGATCTCGCACGGGTAGCCCTCGTACTCCTCACCATCGACGGCGATCGGCGTCGCGCAGAAGGGGCGGCTGTCCAAGGTGGTCTAAGGTCTGGGTCTCCTTGCGACTTGTGGGTGAAGCGGCGGCCTGAGGCGCCGCGTTCGGCACGAGCGTCAGCCACGCCGGACGCGCGAACGGTCTCCCGGAGCAGCGGCGTCTGCGCCGTGCTCGCCCGCGTCTCGACGCGCGGCGTGCGCGCCGAGCGATCGCCGCTCGCGCTCGGACATCCGGGTGGCAACTGGCTCGAATGGCTCCACTCGACCGACGTCACCCGAGCACCACCAGCACGGCGGCGCCTTAGCGGAGCTTGATGCCCGCCCGAAAGCAACGCGCTACCGCTTCCTGACGAACAGCAGGCGTCACGGAGGGCCTCGCGCTCGCCCCTGCTTGGGACGACGACCAGGAGCGCAGGCGGAGACTCCTGCTTCTTGGCAAAGGAGCAGTCCTGGCGCACCGCTTGGCGCGCCCGCTCGCTGCTGAGTCGGACGAAACTGAGCAGTGGGCTTCGGGCACCGCCGACGGCGAGCCGCGCTATCGCAATGCGCGACGAGCAGCATTCGAATCCGAGCGCGACCGGCCGACCCTGCTCGAGCTCGGACGCAACCGCGTCGGCC
>DASZZX010000290.1:0-6426 GCA_036260415.1 Nitriliruptorales bacterium | reverse complement strand
AAGGACGACGACCAGGTCGGCCTGCGAATCTTCTCCACCGGGATCGCCGCCCAGGAGCCGACCGACCACATCGACCTGCTGCCCGTCGCGCCGATCGGCGGGCAGCGCGAGCCGATGCGGACCCGGATCCGCAGCCTGGTGCCGACCCAGGGCACGCCGCTGTACACGGTGACCGCCGACTCCTACCGCGACATGCAGGAGGGTTTCGACCCGGCACGGATCAACGCGGTCGTGCTGCTCACCGACGGCATGAACGACGACCCACGCAACGACGACCTGGAGGGGCTCCTGGAGACGCTGCGGGCCAACACCGAAGGCGGCTCGACCACGCCGGTCCGGGTGTTCACCATCGCGTACGGGGACGACGCCGACCTCGGCACGTTGCGGCGCATCGCCGAGGCGACCAACGCGGCCGTGTACGACGCCAGCGACCCGCGCAGCATCCAGAAGGTGTTCACCGCCGTACTCAGCAACTTCTGACCGGCGTGAGGGAGGTGGTCGCCCCGATGGAGGCGGGTGGGCGCTGATGGCGCGGGGTCTGCGCGACCGCCTGCTCACGCCTGCGGGCGCCCGGGCGGTCACCGCCCCGTCCGCGATCCTGCTGGCGGGGGCGGGGGCGGCCGTCACCATCGCGGCGGGCGCCCCCCTCGTGGCGGCGGCTGCGGTGGGGGCGGCGGCGTACGCGGCGCGTGTACTGACCGCGTTGCCCGGCGGACGCCACGAGCGGGTGGATCCTCGGGCCCTGCGCGAGCCGTGGCGCAGCTTCGTCGCGGAGGCGCAGGACGCGCGCAGCCGCTACCAGCGTGCCGTGTCCGTCACGGCCACCGGCCCGCTGCGCGAACGGCTGGCGGAGATCGGGCGGCGCATCGACGACGGGGTGCGCGAGTGCTGGCGCATCGCCTCGCGTGGGCAGGCGTTGGAGGAGGCCCTGAGCCAGCTGGAGCCGCCGGAGCGGCTACGTGCGCAGCTCGACCAGCTCGATCGGGAGCGCGACCACGGCGGGGGCGACCGTGTGGCCGGAACGGTGGAGGCGCTGCGCGCCCAGCTCGCCTCCACGCAACGGATCACGGCGGTGGCGCGCGACGCCCGCGACCGCCTGCGGCTGCTGGACGCACGCCTGGACGAGGCGGTGGCGCGCGCGGTGGAGCTGTCGCTGACCGCCGGGGAGCCGTCCCAGCTGGGTGGGCTCGGCAGCGACGTGGAGCAGCTGGTGACCGAGATGGAGGCGCTGCGACAGGCGCTGGAGGAGACGAGCGGCGGCCGCACGGCCGTCTGAGAGGAGAACGACATGGGCAAGCTGCTGCGCCGGATGTGGCGCTACGTGACGGCGACACTCACTGGCAAGTTCGACGAGCTCGCCGATCCGAAGGTCCAGTTGGAACAGGCGATCGTGGAGGCGCAGGAACAGCACCGGCGGCTGAAGGAGCAGGCAGCCAACGTGATCGCCAACCAGAAGCAGTCGGAGATGCGCCTCGACCGGGCGATGCAGGAGCTGGAGAAGCTCAACGGCTCGGCGCGCCAGGCTCTGGTGATGGCGGAGGACGCCCGCAGCCGGGGTGACGGGGCCAGAGCCACCGAGTTCGAGCAGGCGGCGGAGTCGTTCGCGAACCGGCTGGTCGCGGTCGAGCAGGAGGTGGAGGACCTCAAGGAGCTGGCCCTGCAGGCCGCGCGCGCCTCCGACCAGGCGAAGGCCGCGGTGCAGCAGAACGCCACCGTGCTGCAGTCGAAGCTCGCGGAGCGCCAGAAGCTGCTGTCGCAGCTGGACCAGGCGAAGATGGCCGAGCAGCTCAACCGGGCGATGGACTCATTGTCGGAGACCGTCGGTCAGGACGTGCCGACGTTCGCGGAGGTGCGCGACAAGATCGAGGGGCGGTACGCACGGGCGCAGGGTCGAACGGAGCTCGCCGCGGAGTCGGTCGAGAGCCGCATGCTGGAGGTGGAGCAGGCCCAGCTCAGCACCCAGGCGCAGGAGCGACTGTCGAAGCTGCGTTCCGAGCTGGGCATCGCCGGGCCACAGCAGGCGTCCCCGGCGGCCACCGCGGCGCCGACCCTCGAGGAGGGCGCCTGACCGCCCCGGAACCTGTCTACGACTCGGAGAAGGTCGTTCGCTCGGGGTCGGGACCGGGCTGCGTGAGAAGGTCGGCACCATCCTTGGCCTCGACGAACTCCGAGCCGAGCTCGTCCTGACGGTCCGCGTCCAGGCTGGCCTCCAGCCGAGGCAACACCCGGTCCTCGTAGGCCTCGACGTGCTCGTCCATGCTGGTCGCCAGCTCAACCAGAGAGGATTCGAAGTCCGATCTGCCGACGTCGAAGCCTTCGAGGCGGCGCAGGAGCTGCTCGATAGTTCCGTGCTGCGCTCCACTTGCTTCGACGAGACCCCGGTCCTCACCCGACAGCTCGCCGACGGCGGGCACCACGACGTCCTGCTCCGCGTGGGTGTGGCGTCGGAGCTGCTTGATGATCTGTCCGGTCAGGTCCTGGCGCTCCACAGCGCTGAGGCCCGACTGGAGCCTGTCCAAGAGGAGCCGAACGTCCTCGTGGTCGCGCCGCAACTGGTCGATGATCGTCGCCATGCTCTCCCCCCGCGATCGGAATCGCTGACCACGTCGGAACGTAGACGGCTGGCCACGCGGACTGATGGACGATGGTCGCCGTGACGGACACCGCCGGGACGCCCCCGGGGCGAGGTGGGTCAGTTCGTCTGCAAGCGGACGGCGTTGACATCGAGCCGCACACGCCATCACCGTGCTCGGTCCGCCGCAGAAACCCCACGATCGCAGAGGCGGCGCCCACGACCGGACGACGTCTCATCGTCGGTCACGGTCGTCACCCCCTCCGGCAACGATGTCACGCTCGCCCTAGTCCCCGTACCGAACGGGAACGGATGCGACCGGCATCTCCCGCTGCACGCGTGTGACCGATGAGTCGGAGGGCTGCTCCCGGTGACATCTGCGTGTTCGCGCCTGCGCCGCAGCTGACCGTGACCATCGATCCCGCCACGAAGGGCGACGCCGAGCTGCACCTGCACTGTGGAGGCCAGGGGTTCTGGGTCGCCCGCATGATCCAGACGCTGGGGGCCTCGCTGACGCTGTGCGCGTCGTTCGGGGGGGAGACAGGTTCGGTCGCACGCCACCTGGCCGAGACCGCAGAGATGTCGCTGCGGGGCACCTCCAGTGCGGCCTCCAACCCCGCCTACGTCGAGGACCGCCGCGGCGGCGAGCGGCAGGTGGTCGTCGACATCCCGGCCAGCCCGCTCACCCGCCACGACATCGATGACCTGTACGGCGCGACGCTCACCGCGTCGTTGGCCGCGAAGGTGTGCGTGCTCACCGGCACGCGGGACCCCGAAGCCCTGTCCGCGAGCGTCTACCGCAGGCTGGCGACGGACCTGGCCGCCAACGGGGTGATGGTGCTCGCGGACCTGTCCGGCGAGCAGCTGCGGCAGGCGCTGGAAGGCGGGGTCCGCATGCTGAAGGTCAGCCAGGACGAGCTGGTGGACGGCGGGTGGGCTCCCAGCCACGACGAGGCCGCAGCGATCGAAGGCCTGAGGAGGCTGCGCGAGGCCGGCGCACACGAGATCGTGGTGTCACGCGGTTCTGAGCCTGCCATGGCGCTGGTCGGTGACACGGTTCTGGCCGTGGAGTCGCCGACGCTCGAGCCCGTCGACACCCGCGGTTCCGGGGACTCGATGACGGCAGCGCTGGCCGTCGCGCTCGCACGCGAGCTGGAATCCCGGTCGGCGCTGAAGCTGGCGGCTGCGGCGGCGACGTTGAACATCACCCGACGGGGACTGGGCAGCGGGCAGCGCACCGACATTGACTACCTCGCTGAGCGCATCCGGTTGCGGACCGTCGAGGATGCCCGCTGACCCGGAGGCGAGGACCGACCGGCGCCCCGCTAGCCGCCGGCCACGGCCCCCACGATCAGGAGCGGCTCGCTGCCGGTCGCGACCGCGTCCGGCAGAGGAGCGTCCGGCGGTTGGTGGGAGAGATCCTGCTCGCAGGCGTACAAGCGGACGAACGGCCGCCGTCGAGCGGTCGTGTGGTCCCGGATCGTCCCGCGCAGCTGCGGGTAGCGGGCCTCGAGCGCGTCGAGCACCGAACGTTGCGTGACCCGGCCGTCGACGTGCAGCTCCACCTCGCCGGCCACCTGCGTCAGCGTCCGCAGGTGGTAGGGGAGGACCACGCGGATCATGCCAGCGTCTGCACCTCGACCGACAGCACGGCAGGCAGGTCGCGTACCACCGGCGACCAGCTATCCCCGCCATCGGCCGACGCGTACACCTGCCCGCCGGTCGTCCCGACGTACACCCCGCACGGATCGAGGTGATCGACGGCCATCGCGTCCCGCAACACGTTGACGTAACAGTCGCTCTGCGGCAGGCCTGACGTGAGCGGCTCCCACTCGCCGCCGCCCGTCCTGCTGCGGTAGACGCGGAGCCTCCCGTCGGGAGGGTAGTGCTCGGAGTCGCTCTTGATCCGAACGACGTAGATGGTGTCCGGCTCGTGCGCGTGGACCTCGATCGGGAACCCGAAGTCGCTCGGCAGGTTCCCGCTGATCTCGTACCAGGACTCACCTGCGTCGTCGCTGCGCATGACGTCCCAGTGCTTCTGCATGAACAGCACGTCGGGGCGGGACGGATGCATCGCGATGCGGTGGACGCAGTGACCGACCTCGGTGTCCGGGTCGGGGAGGCCCTCCGACCTCAGTCCACGGTTGATGGGCCGCCACGTCTTGCCGGCGTCGTCGGACCGGAACGCGCCAGCAGCGGAGATGGCGACGACGATCCTGGCGGGATCGGTGGGGTCGAGCAGGATCGTGTGCAGGCACATGCCGCCGCCGCCCGGCTGCCAGGAGGAGCCTGAGCCGTGGCGGCGCAGTCCGGCGAGTTCCTGCCACGTCTGGCCGCCGTCGGTCGTGCGGAAGAGCGCGGCGTCCTCGACGCCGGCGTAGACCGTGTCGGGATCGGGCAGCGACGGTTCGAGGTGCCAGACCCGCGCGAACTTCCAGTGGCGCGGTGTGCCGTCGTACCACTGATGGGTCCCGACATCGCCCTCGTACTCGAACCGGTTGCCGACGGGCTCCCACGAGCCGCCGCCGTCGTCGGACCGCTGGATCAGCTGCCCGAACCAGCCCGTGGACTGCGACGCGTACAACCGGTCAGGGTCGGCCGCAGACCCCTTGACGTGGTAGATCTCCCACCCTCCGAACAGGGGGCCGCGGACCTCCCACCGCTCGCGGCGGCCGTGGGAGGTCAGGATGAACGCGCCCTTGCGCGTCCCCACCAGCACCCGTACCCCGCTCATGCGCACCCTTCCCCGAGCTGCGCGGCCACGACCCTGTCGACCGCCCCGCGAGCCGGAACTCATCGCTGGACACACCGCCCGAGACGCGGAGGTGGTCCCGTGACCCTGGCCTCGCGGTCCCCCGCCGTCCGTTCGCCCGAGGGCCGTGGACCGTGTGGCCGTGACGGCACGCTACTTCATCGAGGGCCTCCTGCGTCCGCTCGTCGCGGACCCCGGGCGGAGGGGAACGTGAGCGGCATCGGTCAACCATTGCCGGCCCCTGGCGGCCGGGCGACGTGGCGGGAGTTCGCCGCGGCGGCGCCCCGGCTGGCCGAGCGCATCCGTGAGCGCTTCGCGGCGAACCGCCACCACGTCCTCGGGACCCTGCGTCCCAGCGGGGCGCCGCGGCTCAGCGGGACGGAGGTGGTGATCGGCGACGACCAGGTGGTGATCGGGATGATGCCCGGCTCCCGCAAGCTGCACGACGTGCGCCGCGACCCCAGAGTGGAGCTGCACAGCGCCCCCCTCGAGGAGGATCTGGCGGCCGGGGACGCCAAGCTGGCCGGTGTGCTGGTCCCACACGAAGCCGAGGGGACGGAGTCGGTGCCCGGCTCCTACTTCCGCCTGGACATCACGATCGCCACGTTGGTGAGGGTCGAGGGCGATGAGCTGGTCCTCACGACGTGGGGGGCCGAGCACGGCGTGCGCACCATCAGGCGGAGATGATCGCGTCGCGCCGGCCGCTGGCGCCGCGGATCGTGTCAGTCGGCCGAGGCCGGCCGTTCACCGTGGTACAGGTCACGCTCGGACTCGTGCCACACCGGGCTGTCGGTCGCGGTCTCGACGTTGAACCCGTACTCGTAGGTGAGCGTCCCGCCGTAGGTCCCGCCGAGCGTCACCATCGCCCCGACGAGCAGGCTGAGCACCATCACCGCCACCGGCACGACCACGGCGTCGTAGGCCTCCAGCCGGAGCACGATGTCGACGATCACCACCACGGTCATCGTCAGCATGATCGCCATGTGACTGTTGGCGGTTCGCCACGCCTGGGTGTACCTGGGCGTCGACCGCAACCAGTCCCAGAAGCCGGTCAGCGCGGTCGCGACCGACACCACCGCCCCCGCCGTGATCGTCCAGGTGC
>DASZZX010000289.1:0-9372 GCA_036260415.1 Nitriliruptorales bacterium | reverse complement strand
ATCGTGACGTCCGCGTCGACGGTGCGGCGCTCGCCGTCGAGCCGGGCAGTCGCCACGTAGACGGGACGCTCCTCCGCCGGCCAATCGGGGTGGCCCAGGACCGACCAGTCGCCGGCCGCGGCGTCGCGTCCGGCGGCGAGCAGGGCCTCGCCCCCGAGCGCCTCGGCGGCGGCGGGATCGATCGGCAGGTCCGGGCCGCGCACCGGCGTCGAGCCCGGCGTGGACGGCGGACGCGCCGGTCCCCCCTCGTCCGCCTCTCGTGTCCGGGACCCGCGGGCGCCGGGGTCCCAGTCGTGCGCGGAGCCGCGGGTGCGTGACACCGCCACCGCCGAGCCGATCAGCAGCAGGGCGGTCAGGAGGGCAGCGGTGAGGCGCAGCGCCCGGGTCGTCGGCCGGAGGCTCACGGCCCCGCCGGCCGCGGGAGCGGCAACGCCCTGGCCAACTGACGCAGGTCGGTGACGCGCGGTCCGTCGTGGTGTCGGTTGCGTCCGGACCGGTCCACCAACACCGCCCGCAGTCCCAGCCGGCGCGCCGGGGCCACGTCGCTGTGAAGATCGTCGCCCACGTACGCGACGTGCGGTCCGGCCGGGGCGCCGAGCCGATCCAGCAGGTGGAGGAACAGCGCCGGGTCCGGCTTGGCCAGCCCGACCTCTCCGGACACGACCACGGGATCGAACCAGCGCTCAAGGCCGGCGTGGGCCAGCACGTCCCGCAGCCGCGGTCGGCTCCCCCAGTTGGACAGCACGGCCAGGCGCACGCCCCGCCGCGACAGTTCGGCGAGGGCGGGGACCGCGTCCGGGTAGGCGCCGTAGGAGGTGTGGTCGACGAAGGCCTCCAGCAGCCGGTCGGGGAGGCTGCCGTCATGGTCGACGTCCAGGTGATCGAGGATGAGGTGGTACAGGGCCAGGAAGTAGCGCGTCTCCGCGTCGTGGTCGCCCTCCCACGGCGACGGCTCGCCGGCCGCACGCCACCGCTCGTGCTGCTCGACCCACAGGTGCTCGGCCGCGGCCACGGCCTCCGGCGCCACCGCCACCCCGCAGTCCCGGCAGACGCTCGCGAACACCTGCGCGAACGACGGTTCCGGACGCACCAGCGTGAGACCGACGTCGAAGACGACCGTGGTGACCACCGTCATGGGCCGGCCGTCCTCGCAGCGGCGGCGAGGTCGGCGAACACCTCATCCACCTGCTGCTCGAGCTCGCCGAGGTCGCCGTCGTTGCGGATGACGTGCGTGGCGACCTCCAGCCGTTCCTCGTCGTTCGCCTGCGCGGCGATCCGCGCCCGCACCTGATCGGCCTCCATGCCGCGCTCGCGGACCAGCCGAGCCACACGGGTCTCCTCCGGCGCGGTCACCACGATCACCGCCCGGTAGGCGTCCGCCTGTCCCGTCTCGACTAGCAAGGGCACGTCCACCACCACGATCCCGTCGGTGTCGTGCAGCTCGGCGACGCGACCGGCGATGCGCGCCCTGACGCGTGGATGCACGATCGCGTTGAGGTCGGACCGTGCCCGCTCGTCGTCGAAGACGATGGCGGCGAGCCGCTCTCGATCCAGCGATCCGTCGGCTGCCACCACCTCACTGCCGAACCGCTCCACCACCGCCTGGAAGCCGGGCGTGCCGGGCTCGACGACCTCACGGGCGATCTCGTCGGCGTCGATCAGCACGGCGCCACGCTGGGAGAGCATGCGCCCCACCGTGGTCTTGCCGCTGCCGGTCCCGCCGGTCAGCCCGACCAGGTACACCCCGGCTCAGACTTCCTCGGTCGGGGCCTCCTCGGCCTGTGACAGATCGGCCTCGTCGGGCGCTCGCGCGACCGCCCGTGCCGACGCGTCCGGAGCCTCGGGGGTCGGGTGCGGATCCTGCGCGGTGTCCGGCACCTCGCCCTCGACCTGGGTGAGGTCCGCACCGGACACGTCGCCCGTCGACGGGGCGGTCGGGTCAGCGAACTGCCCCTCGAGCGCTGGCTCCCCCACCTCGGGTGCCGCTTGCGCCGCGGCCTGCTCGGAGGGTGCCGGGGCGGCGGGCTCGCCCGGCTGCTCGGCGGAGTGGGCGAAACCCGCCTGACGCAGTTGCTCGCCCAGGGACACTCCGGCGGTGGGCGCCCCCCGCTCTCCGGCGACGTACGCGGTCTCGGCCAGGGCGATCTGCTCGGGTGTCAGCGCCCCCGGCCCGGTCATGGCCTCTCGCGACGGTGCGCGGACCTGCTTCAACGACAGGCTGATGCGGCGGCGGACGGTGTCGATGTCGATCACCTTCACGTCGATCCTGTCGCCGACGTTGACCACCGCCTCGGGCGCCTCCACGTGGTGCTCCGCCAGCTCGGAAATGTGCACCAGGCCCTCGATGCCCTCCGCCACCTTCACGAACGCGCCGAACGGGACCAGCTTGGTGACCTCGCCCTCGACCACGTCCCCGACGCTCTTTTCGCGAGCGAACTTGGTCCAGGGATCCTCCTGCGTCGCCTTCAGCGACAGCGACACGCGCTCGCGGTCGAGGTCCACGTCCAGCACCTCGACGTTGACCTCGTCGCCCACCTCGACCACCTCGCTGGGATGGTCGATGTGCTGCCACGAGAGCTCCGAGACGTGCACCAGGCCGTCCACTCCGCCGAGGTCCACGAAGGCCCCGAAGTTGACGATCGAGGAGACCACGCCCTTGCGGATCTCGCCCTTCTGCAGGCTGTTCAGGAACTCCTGGCGGAACTCGGCCTGGGTCTCCTCGAGGAACTTGCGGCGCGACAGCACCACGTTATTGCGGTTCTTGTCGAGCTCGATGATCTTGCACTCGAGCTCGGTGCCGACGTAGGGATGCAGGTCGCGCACGCGACGCATCTCGACCAGGGACGCGGGCAGGAAGCCGCGCAGCCCGATATCGAGGATCAGGCCTCCCTTGACCACCTCGATGACGGTGCCCTTCACCGTCTTGTCCTCGGCGAAGATGCGCTCGATCGTGCCCCAGGCGCGCTCGTACTGAGCGCGCTTCTTGCTGAGCAGCAGCCGACCCTCCGCGTCCTCCTTGGTCAGCACCAGCGCTTCGATCACGTCGCCGACCTGCACGACCTCGCGCGGGTCCACGTCCTGCTTGATCGACAGTTCCTTGGCGGGGATGACCCCCTCCGACTTGTAGCCGATGTCGAGCAACGCCTCGTCCGGGTCGACCTTGACCACGACCCCTTCGACGATCTCACCCTCGTTGAGCGAGCGCACGGTGGCTTCGATGGCCGCGTCCAGATCGACGTCGAGGTCGTTCTCCACGATCTGCTCGCCTGTGGAGGTCATCTCGCGACCGGGGTCGGTCATGATGACCGCACTGACCGGGTCGCGGGGGACCCCGCCGGGCGCGGTGGTCGGTTCGGGGGTGGTGGTCGGGATCTGCTCGCTCATGGTGTGGTCGGGTTCCTGCTCGGTTGTCGGTCTCGGTCGTTGCTGCTCGCCGCCGCCGGTGACGATGGCGCACGCGGCCCGGACACGGGCGCTCCACGAACGCTCGCTCCTGCGACGCGAGGGGAGGGAGCGCGGAACGCCCGACCGGACCGGCGGGGCGCGAGCGTCCCATCCCGTCGGGTCGCTGTCAACGCCGCGTCGCGGCGTCCGCCGCAGGGTACGGCACGGCCGGCGGCTACGCTCGGGCCGTGGCCGAACGTGCTGACCGCCCGCGGATCCTCCCCGACGACCTCCCCAAGCGCGAGCTGTTCCGCGAGCCCGTCCGGGTCGATGGGATCGAGGTGGGGGTGGAGGACCTCGACGACGGGCGGCGGCGGGTCAGCTTCCGCGTCCAGGTGCGCGACGCTGACGGCGCGCCGTGCCCCGACCTGGCGGTGGACGGCCGCATCACGGGTCCCCACCGCTCGGGCGAGAAGATGGGGCACACCGACCTGTTCGGCCAGGTGCGTTTCCGCATGGCCGGCCCGCCGGGCACGTACCGCTTCGATGTCGTCGACGTCGCCGCGGGCGCGCTGGCGTTGGTCCGCGCAGCACCGGATGGCGTGGCGACCCTCGAGGTCAGCGTCCCCTGAGGCGGACGGTGCCGGGCACCGGCGACCCGCTGATGTCAGTGCTTCTGGGCGTCGAACCATGTCGGACCCCACGCGGTGTCGACCTCCAGCGGCACCCGCAGGTCCGCGACCGCGCACATCTCACGCACCACCAGCTCACGGGCCTCGTCGAGCTCGTCGTCCGCGACCTCGAAGACGAGCTCGTCGTGGACCTGCAGCAGCAGCTGGGTGCCCAACCCGGCGCGCTCCAGGGCCCGGTACACCCGGACCATGGCGAGCTTGATGATGTCGGCGGCGGCCCCCTGGATCGGGGCGTTCAGCGCCATGCGTTCGGCCATGCTGCGGCGATTGCGGTTGGACGACAACAGGTCGGGCAGGTACCGACGGCGACCGAAGAGGGTGGTCGTGAACCCGTCGCGTCGCGCGTCCAGCACGGCTCGGCTGAGGAACGCTCCGACCTGGGGGAACCGTGCCATGTACGCGTCGACGATCTGACGCGCCTCCTCGGGGGGGATGCCAAGCTGCTGAGACAACCCGAACGGCGTGAGCCCGTACGCCAGCCCGTAGTTGACCGCCTTGGCCCGGTCGCGTAGCGGTCCGTCGACCAGCGTAAGCGGCACGTCGAACACCGTCGCCGCGGTGGTGGCGTGGATGTCCTCCCCGGAGGCGAACGCCTCGAGCAGTCCCGCGTCGCCCGACAGGTGGGCCATGATGCGCAGTTCGATCTGCGAGTAGTCGGCCACCAGCAGGGCGCTGTAGCCCTCGCCCGGCACGAACGCCCGGCGGATCTCCCGGCCCTCCTCGCGTCGGACCGGGATGTTCTGCAGGTTGGGGCGGGCCGACGACAGCCGACCCGTGGCGGCCGTCACCTGCGACAGCGTGGTGTGCACCCGGCCGGTCTGCGGGTGGACCAGCGGCGGGAGGGCGTCGAGGTACGTGGACACGAGCTTGGACAGCTCGCGCCACTCGAGGATGGGCTCCACGATCTGGTGCGCGGTGAGGATGGACTCCAGCGACGCGGCGTCGGTCGAGTAGCCGGTCTTGATGCGCTTGGTCTTGGGCAGCCCCAGCCGTTCGAACAGGACCTCCTGCAGCTGCGGGGTGGAGCCCACGTTGAACCGCTCGCCGGCCAGGTCCCAGATCTCCCGTTCCAGTTCCTCGCAGCGCGCCGCGAGCCGTCCCCGCATGTCCGCCAGGACCTCAAGGTCCACCGCGATGCCGGTGCGCTCCATGCCGGCGAGCACGGGCGCCAGCGGCATCTCGACCGTCCGTAGCAGCTCGGTCTGCCCGCGCAGGTCCAGTTCGCGCCGCAGGTGCTCGGCGAGCTCCAGTGTCGCCAGCGCCCGTAGTGCACGGTCCTCCCAGCATGCGCCCGGCTCCTCGACGTCGAGAGCCAGCTGGCCGTCCTCGCTGCCTGGGTCCGCGCCCAGGCTGCGGTTGAGGTGCTGCAGAGCCAGCCGCTCGAGGTCGAACCAGCCCTGGTCAGGGTTGACCAGGTACGCGGCCAGCACCGTGTCCAGGACCACCCCGTCGACACGCCACCCGCGGGCGTGGGCGGCGTGGTCGAGCAGCTTGCGGTCGTGGACCACCTTGGCGACGTCCGGATCGGCAAGCAGCCGCGACAGCGCCGCGACGTCCTCGCGCGCGAGCTCACCCAACGACGCCGCCACCGGGTCGCGCTCGGGCGCAGCCAACCCGACCCCCGTCCAGCGGGTGTCGGGGACACGGCCCTCGGTGACCGGCAGCACCGCGATCGGCCGCTTCACGTCAGCGAGCCAGCCAGCCAGCTCTCCTGCGCGCATGCGGCGCGGGAGCAGCTCGAAGCCCTCCGCCTCCTCCTGCTGGCGGGCGCCGAGCACCTCCGACTGCAGCCGTTCCCACAGGGACGTGAACTCCAGCGTGCTGAACAGCCGCTGCACGTTCGCCAGCACGGGACGACCCATGCGCAGGCTGGCGAGGTCCGCGTCCACCTCCACGTCGCGGCGCAGCCGCATGAGCCGGCGGTTGACGAACACCTGGTCGCGATGCTCGCGCAGCGCCTGCGGCAGCTTCTTGCCGGCGACCTCGTCGAGGTGCTGGTAGACACCCTCGAGGTCACCGTAGGTCGCGATGAGTCTCGCCGCCGTCTTCTCGCCCACCCCCGGCACGCCCGGCAGGTTGTCGGACGTATCGCCGCGCAACGCCGCGTAGTCCGGGTACTGGTCGGGGCCGATGCCGTAGCGATCGACCACCGCCTGCGGGGTCATCTCCGCGGTCTCGGTGATGCCGCGCAGCGTGTACAGCACGGTCACGCCGTCGCCCACCATCTGCATCGCGTCACGGTCACCGGTCACCACCAGCACCCGGTGGCCCTCCCGCGTGGCCCGGGCGGCCAGCGTCGCGATGACGTCGTCCGCCTCGACGCCGGGCACCTCCACCACCGGGACCTCCAGCACCTGCAGGACCTCGTGCATGAGGTCGAGTTGGGTGCGGAACTCGTCGGGGGCCTCAGCACGACCGGCCTTGTAGTCCGGGTAGGCCTCGGTGCGCGCGACGTCACGCCCCTTGTCGAAGCAGACCACGATGCCGTCGGGCCGGTGCTCGCCGATCATCTTGATGAGCATGCTGGTGAAGCCGTACACCGCGTTGGTCAGCTGGCCGGTCCGGGTGCGCAGCGAGTCGGGCAGGGCGAAGAACGCCCTGAAGGCGAGGCTGTGACCGTCGAGCAGCAGCAGCGTCTGGCGCGTGGGCGGGTCCGGCACAGGTCCTGCTCGGTTGGGAGGGGGCGTCGGCGAGCGTACCGTCGAGGGGTCGGACCCTCGCGAGCGGAGGTTGCATGCCAGAGGACGCCGTGGCGTTCGACGTCGGCGAGACGACCTTCCAGCGGGAGGTCATCGAGCGCTCCCACGACGTTCCGGTCGTGGTCGACTTCTGGGCCGCGTGGTGCGGACCGTGCCGCGTGCTCGGCCCCGTGCTGGAGGAGGCGGTCGCCGCGCGCTCGGGCAACGTGCTGCTCGCCAAGCTCGACGTCGACCGCGACCAGCGCCTCGCGGCGACGTACCGTGTCCAGGGCATCCCGGCGGTGAAGGCGTTCCGCGACGGCCAGGTCGTGGCCGAGTTCGTGGGGGCGCAACCCCGTCAGGCGGTCGACGCGTTCCTCGACCGGGTGGTGCCCAGCGAGGCGGACCGTCTGGTCAGGCAGGCACGTGCCGAGGAAGGCCCCTCCGCGGAGGCGACCCTACGGCGCGCACTGGAGCTGCAGCCCGATCACCGCCAGGCTGCGGTGGAGCTGGCACGGCGACTGGTCGGGCGCGACCCGGACGCCGCCCTGCGGCTCGTCGCGCCGCACCGCCCCGACGAGGACGCCGAGGAGGTGGCCGCGCGGGCCGAGCTGGCGCGCGCCTCCGAGGTCGACCTGGACGCCCTGCGCGCCCGGGTGGCGGCGGAGCCCGACGACGATGGGGCACGACTCGCTCTCGGCCGCGCGTTGGCGGCGAGCGGGGCGTACGAGGAGGCGGTCGATCAGCTGCTCGCGGCGGTGCGGGCGGGCGGCGACGGCCGCGACGAGGCGCGCGCCCAGCTTGTCGCGCTGTTCCGGGTGATCGGTGAGTCGCCCCTGGTGGCCGACGCCCGCAAGCGCCTCACCACCACCTTGTTCTGATCGACCCCCAGCGATGCGCGGCGACCGGCGAGGGTACGTCCTGCGGGACAGCGGTCGTACGCACCGCGCGAGCGCCGCGCCGGCTTCCCCTCCCATCCCTCGAGGGGTCAGCGCTCGAGGACCCTCGACAGGAACCGGCGCGTCCTCTCCTCGTGGGGGTCGACCAGGACACGATCAGGTGGTCCCTCCTCCACGATCACCCCCTGATCGATGAACGCCACCCGGTCGGCGACCCCCCGCGCGAAACCCATCTCGTGGGTGACCACCATCATCGTCATGCCCTCGTCCGCCAGACCCCGCATCGCGTCCAGGACCTCTCCCACGAGCTCGGGGTCGAGGGCGCTCGTGACCTCGTCGAACAGCATCATGTCCGGGTCCATGCACAGCGAGCGCGCGATCGCGACGCGCTGCTGTTGTCCGCCGGAGAGCCGCGCCGGGTAATCGTGCGCCTTCTCGGTCAGACCGACCCGGGCCAGCATGCGCAGGGCCACCTCGCGGGCCTCCTCGCGTGAGCGCTTCAGCACCTTGCGCTGCGCGATCGTGAGGTTGCCCATGACGGTGAGGTGCGGGAACAGGTTGAACCGCTGGAACACCATGCCGATGCGGCGGCGGATGTCGTCGACGTCGACGTCCGGATCGGTGATGTCCACGCCTTCGATCACGACCCGGCCTGACGTCGGCTCCTCGAGACGGTTCAGGCAGCGCAGCAGCGTGGACTTGCCCGACCCCGAGGGACCGATGACGCACACGACCTCAGCGGGCTCGACACGGAGGTCGATGCCGCGCAGCACCTCCAGCGCGCCGAACGCCTTGTGGAGACCGGCCACCTCGATCGCTGCGGCCGGCTTCACGTCCCCGTCGAGGTCGGACGGTGAGCCTGTCGCGGGTCGCACGCCGTCCTCCGCCACTTGTCGCTCTCCCGGTTTCATCTGGCACGAGCAGCCCGGAGCTCGAGCAGCGAGACGAGCCGGGTGAGCGGGATGGTGACCAGCAGGTACATCACGGCCGACACCGTGAGCGGGGTCGAGTTGAACGTGTCCGATGCCAGATCCTGGCCGAAGCGGTACAGCTCCTTGGTCAGAGGGGTCACACCGAGCACGAACAGCAGCGCGGTGTCCTTGATCAGCAGGACGAACTCGTTCGTCAGCGGAGGGATGACGACGCGGAACGCCTGCGGGAAGACGATGGACACCATCGCCCTCGGGTAGGTCATCCCCAGCGAGCGGGCAGCCTCCAGCTGGCCGCGGGGGACCGCGAGGATGCCGGCCCGGATGGTCTCCGCCATGTACGCCGCCGCGACGATGCCGAGCGCGACCATGGCCTTGGTGTAGATGCTCTCCAGACCGGCCTCACGTCCGAACGCGATGGGGATGCCGAACCCGATGATCGTGATCGTGACCAGGGCGGGCAGTCCGCGGAAGACCTCGATGTAGACCGTGGCGATCCAACGGTAGGGGGCGATCGTGGACAGCCGCATCAGCGCGAGCACCAGGCCGAGGCCGAGGCCGAAGAGGAAGGCGAGCACGGTGTAGATGAGGGTGTTCTTGGCCGCGATCGTGACGATCTCCGGGAACATCTCACGGGCCAGGTCCACCTTGAAGAAGGCACTCTGGACCTTGTCCCAGTCCGCCAGCTGCACCGCGGCCGCGACCGCCACCACCAGGACCGTGTAGAGACCACCGCGGATCAACCGCGCGCGGGTGCGTCGTCTCACCCCGGGTGCCCTCCGGACGTGGC
>DASZZX010000288.1:0-4562 GCA_036260415.1 Nitriliruptorales bacterium | reverse complement strand
GTGTGGCGTTCGACCCCGAACGCCACGAAGCGGTCCAGCACGTGACCGACGGTCAGAACCGCGAGCAGCCGGTGGTGGCCGAGGTGCTGCGCCCCGGCTACCTCGTCAACGGCAAGGTGCTGCGCGCGGCGATGGTCAAGGTCGTGCAGTGAGCCGGAGGAGCTGACGTGCCGCCGCAGCGCGACTGGTTGGAGAAGGACTTCTACGAGGTTCTGGGCGTCCCCGAGGAGGCCTCGCAAGCCGACATCAAGAAGGCCTACCGGCGCCTGTCGCGCGAGCTGCACCCCGACGCCAACCGCGACGACCCTCGGGCCGAGGAGCGCTTCAAGGAGGTCGGCGAGGCGTACTCGGTGCTGGGCAACGAGGACAAGCGCAAGGAGTACGACGAGCTGCGCCGCCTCGCCGCCTCGGGCGCCTTCGCCGGCGGGTTCCCCGGCGCGGGCGGTCCCGGAGGGTTCACGTTCGCCGAGGGCGACCTGGGCGACCTGTCCGACCTGCTCGGCAACCTGTTCGGTCGTGGCGGCGGCTTCACCGGCGCTCGTCGGGCACGCCGCCAGCGCAAGGGCGCCGACCTGGAAGCCGACGTCCACCTGTCCTTCGAGGACGCTCTGCGGGGCGTCACGACCACCCTGCGGGTCACCGGTGCCGGACCCTGCGACACCTGCCAGGGCAGCGGAGCCCGGCCGGGAACCAGCCCGAGCGTGTGCCCGACGTGCCGGGGCGCCGGCCAGGTCGCGGTCGATCAGGGCCCCTTCTCGATCGCCCAGCCCTGCCCGCAGTGCGGTGGCAGCGGGCAGGTGATCGACGATCCCTGCCCGACCTGCGACGGGACGGGACGCCAGGTCAAGCCGCGCGAGATCCGGGTGCGCCTCCCCGCCGGCGTGAAAGCCGGCGCCCGCATCCGCCTCAAGGGCCGCGGCGGACCGGGCGAGAACGGCGGTCCGTCGGGCGACCTGTTCGTGCGGGTCTCTGTGGCCAAGCACCCGGTGTTCGGTCGGCGCGGCGACGACGTGACCCTCAAGCTGCCGATCACGTTCAGCGAGGCCGCTCTCGGCACGCGCCTGACCGTCCCGCTACCGGCCACCAGCAACGGCGACCAGCGCACCACCACCATCAAGATCCCGGCCGGCACCGCCAGCGGACGGACATTCCGCATTCGCGGTCAAGGGGCCCCCACCCGCAACGGACGCGGCGACCTGCTGGTCACGGTCCGGGTCGACGTCCCACAGAAGCTCAGCAAGCGGCAGAAGGACCTGCTGCGCGAACTGGCGCAGTTGGAGGACACCAGCGCCCGTGACCGGCTGCTGGCCGGGGCGCAATGAGCGGGGGTGACCACGTGACCGACCAGCCGGGCCGCAGCCGCGACGACGGGGTGTACGTGATCTCCATCGCCGCGGAGCTGGCCGGCATGCATCCGCAGACCCTGCGCGCGTACGAACGCAGCGGACTGGTGTCGCCGCGGCGGTCCTCCGGCAACGTGCGACGCTACTCCGACGCGGACGTGGAACGGCTGCAGCAGATCCAGGAGCTCACCGGGCGGGGACTGAACCTCGTCGGGGTGAGGATGGTGCTGGATCTGCGCGAGCAGGTCGCCCAGGCCCGCCAGCGCATCGCCCAGCTCGAGACGCAGCTGGACTCGCTGCGCCAGCGGCTACGCGACGAGGTCGCCGCGGCACACCGTTCCCACCGCTACGAGCTGGTCCCGTTGGGTGACAGCGCGATCGAGCTCTACCACCGTCGTCACGGCGGCGGGTGAGTCGCAGCCCGATCCGGCGCCGCACGACCGGTCGCGCGGGTGGGCCGTGAACGGAGACGAGGAGACATGACCCCCGAGAAGCTGACCCTCAAGAGCACCGAGGCGCTGCAGGCCGCGGTCGGTCTGGCACGCCAGTCCCACCATCCGGAGGTCGTCCCGGCCCACCTGCTGCTGGCACTGCTCGGGCAACCCGAAGGGGTCGTCCTCCCGCTGGTGCAACGGCTGGGCGTGACGCCGACCGCACTACGCGAGCGGATCAACCAGGTGCTGGCCGCCGTCCCAAAGGCGTACGGCGCCGACGAGGCGCGCATGTCGCAGCGTCTGGCCGACCTGCTCGATCAGGCCGAGCGAGAGGCCGCCCAGCTCAACGACGAGTACGTCTCGACCGAGCACCTCCTGCTCGCGCTCGCCGAGGAGGACGGCCCCGCCGGGCGCACCCTGCGCGACAGCGGCGTGACCCGCGAAGCCATCCTCGCGGTGATGAAGGACGTGCGTGGCTCGCAGCGCGTCACCAGCCCCACACCCGAGTCCACCTACCAAGCACTGGACAAGTACGGCCGTGACCTGACCGACATGGCCCGCCAGGGCAGGCTCGACCCGGTCATCGGCCGTGACGACGAGATCCGACGCGTCATCCAGGTGCTGGTGCGCCGGACCAAGAACAACCCGGTGCTGATCGGCGAGCCTGGAGTGGGCAAGACCGCCATCGTGGAGGGCCTGGCCCGCCGCATCGTCGAGGGGGACGTGCCGACCATCCTGCAGTACAAACGGATCGTCCAGCTCGACCTGGGATCGATGGTGGCCGGGGCCAAGTACCGCGGCGAGTTCGAGGAGAGGCTCAAGGCGGTCCTGCGCGAGATCGAAGCCTCTGAGGGCCGCATCGTCACGTTCATCGACGAGCTGCACACCGTGGTCGGCGCAGGCGCGGCCGAGGGCGCCATGGACGCGTCCAACATGCTCAAGCCGATGCTTGCCCGAGGGCAGCTGCGCATGATCGGTGCCACCACCCTCGACGAGTACCGCAAGCACGTCGAGAAGGATGCCGCGCTGGAACGGCGTTTCCAGCCGGTGGTGGTCGGCCAGCCGTCAGCGGCCGACACGATCGGGATCCTGCGCGGCCTGAAGGAGCGCTACGAGGTCCACCACGGGGTGCGCATCACCGACGACGCGCTCGTGGCCGCCGCGACCCTGTCGGACCGCTACATCACCGACCGCTTCCTGCCCGACAAGGCCATCGACCTGCTGGACGAGGCCGCCGCGCGGCTGCGCATCGCGATCGACTCGATGCCGCCCGAGATCGACGAGATCGACCGGCGCGTGCGCCAGCTGGAGATCGAGCGCGCCGCGTTGGCCGAGGAGGAGACCGAGTCGGCGCGCGCGCGGCTGGCCGAACTGGAAGCCGAGCTCGCCGAGCTGCAGGAGCAGCTGGCCGGACTGCACGCCACCTGGCGGTCCGAGAAGGAGGCGATCGAGCGGCTGCAGGCGCTCAAGGAGGAGCACGAGGACCTGCGCGAGCAGGCCGCCCAGGCCGAGCGTGACAGCGACCTCCAGCGCGCGGCCGAGCTGCGCTACGGGCGGTTGCCCGACCTCGAGCGCGCGATCCGCGAGGCCGAGGGCCGCATCGAGCAACTGCGTGCCGAGGGCGGCGGACTGCTGCAGGAGGAGGTCACGGCCGAGGAGATCGCCGAGGTGGTCTCCAAGTGGACCGGCATCCCCGTCGCCAAGCTGATGTCGTCGGAGATGGACAAGCTGGTCCGCCTCGAGCAGCACCTGCACGAGCGGGTGGTCGGCCAGGACGAGGCGGTCGCCGCCGTCGCCAACGCGGTGAGGCGGGCGCGCTCGGGGCTCGCCGACCCGGACCGACCGTTGGGGTCGTTCCTGTTCCTCGGCCCGACCGGGGTCGGCAAGACCGAGCTCGCCCGGACTCTCGCCGCGTTCTTGTTCGACGACGAGCGGGCGTTGGTCCGCCTCGACATGGGCGAGTACCAGGAGCGGCACACGGTCGCACGTCTGATCGGCGCCCCGCCCGGCTACGTCGGCTACGAGGAGGGAGGTCAGCTGACCGAGCAGGTGCGGCGCCGCCCCTACTCGGTGGTGCTGCTCGACGAGATCGAGAAGGCGCACCCGGACGTGTTCAACGTGCTGCTCCAGGTCCTCGACGACGGCCGTCTCACCGACGGGCAGGGCCGCACCGTGGACTTCCGCAACGCCGTGCTGATCATGACCTCCAACCTCGGCAGCCAGTTCATCCTCGACCCGGCCGCGTCCGAGCAGGCGCTGCGCGAGAAGGTCATGGCGGAGGTGCGCGGCCACTTCCGGCCCGAGTTCCTCAACCGGGTGGATGAGATCGTCATCTTCCAGCGGCTGTCCCGCGAGCAGCTCACCAGGATCGTGGACATCCAGCTCCAGCGGCTGCGCCGGCGGCTGGCCGAGCGTGACCTCGAACTGGAACTGACCGACGCGGCGACCCGCTGGCTGGCGGACCGGGGCTACGACCCCGTGTACGGCGCACGGCCGCTCAAGCGGGTGATCCGCAGGGAGCTGGAGGACCAGATCGCGCTGGCGCTGCTGGACGGTCGGATCAGCGAGGGGCAGGTGATCACGGTCGACGTCCGCGACGACGGTCGCGGTGGCCAGCTGACGATCGACGGCCGACGGTCTCTGAGCGTCTGAGAGACCCGGCGCTCTACGCTCCGGCGGCGTCCGGAGGGCTGGGTGGACCTGGAGCTGCGTGCCATCACCGCCGACGAGCTGGCGGAGTTCGTGCGCGTCGTCTGGGCCGCGTTCGGCGAGCAGCCGAACGCGG
>DASZZX010000287.1:0-11899 GCA_036260415.1 Nitriliruptorales bacterium | reverse complement strand
GTGAGCATGTGCGTAGACGGCATCCAAGATCACTGCCATGCCGCGCTGGTGACATTGGTCGACGAGACGCTTCATGGCAGCCGGGCCGCCGTAACGCTCGTCAGGCGCGAAGTAGCCCAGCGGCGTGTAGCCCCATTCGACGTCCTCCTTGACGTCGGTCACGGGCAGTAGCTCCAGGACGTTCACCCCGAGGCCCTCGAGGTAGTCGAGCTGCGCGACCACGCCGTCGAACGTGCCGTTGAACTCTCCCACGTGGAGCTCGTAGACGACTTGGTCATCGATCTCGGGGACCGTGAAACCTTCGTCGCCCCAGACGAACGGCTGCGGGTTGCTGTCGACGGTGAAGGCGGACAGACCGCCACGGCCGGCTCCGCGACCGAACGGGTCGGAGAACCAGAACGTGACGACACGCGGCCCGCGCAGCAGCTGGAAGCGATACAGGTACGTCCCCTCTTGCCCGAAGTTCCCGTCGGCGTTCGCCGCCACGTCCACGGTCGCGTCCCAGTAGTCCAGCGCCGAACCCTCGTGCCAGGACAGGTCGAAGGCCTTCGGCTCGATGCCCCGCACGAACTGGTCTCGGCCGTGGATGACCCGGACCTGGACGCGGTAGCCCTTGGGGAACGTGATGCCCGGCAGGTAGACCCCGAAGTACACCTGCCAGTGTCCGGAGGCGTTCCTCGCCGGAGCGGCCCCGACCTGTGTCAGATCAACCACGGTCATCGCCTCTGTCGATCACAGCTGGGTCCCGCTGACGCCAACCGTGGGCGGCGGCACGACGGACCCCGGCGACGTGGAGCGTTCGGTCTCACCTCCGGCGCTGCGGCCCTGCGCCTTGACGGTGTCGGCGGCGGCCGCGCCCGTCCTCACTCTCCGTCGCCCAGTTCGGACACAGAACTGCACCCCCCGTTCCAGCGATGCGGACCCGGGTGACGCACCTCACGCGACACGCATCGGATCTCGGTCGCCGCCAGCACCTGCTGGTCGTCGATAAAGCCGTCCAAGATCCGGGCACACACGCCATCGTAGAAGAACGAGTCTTCTGGAGCAAGAAGTGATGAATATAGCATTAACGAAGAACTGGTCATGAGATAGAACCCGTGGGCTGTCTGGGACGGTTGTACTCGCACCTCACTGGGAGGGCGGCCGGTCCCCGCGACCACCAGCCGACGACGCCGAACTGAACGAGCAGTGCGGCGCCCCGGCGACCGACGCGAGCGTGTGGTACCAGCTCACCGCCGCCTCCGACGGGTGGCTCGGCGTGGACTTGTCCGAAGCCGACCACAGCGCTGTGGCGATCGTGGCGACCGGAAGCCCCGGCAGCTGGACCGTCCTCAACTGCGCTCCCGGCGCGGTCCCCTTCCCCACCGAGGCCGGCCAGACCTACACCATCCTGGCCTTCGATGACCAGGGCGACGGTGTTGCCAACGGCGGCAGGCTCAAGCTGACCATCGATGAGATCACGCCGCCGCCGGAGATCGACGTCACCGTGGATCCGGAGGGTACGTTCGACCCGCGGACCGGATCCGCCACCATCCGGGGTACGGTGACCTGCACCGATGAGGCGGACTTCGCCTTCCTCGAGACGACGCTGACGCAGGCGGTGGGGCGGTTCGTCATCCCGCGGTTTCGGTTTCTCCGAGATCAGCTGTGACGGCCAGACACTCTTGGACCCTGGAGGTCACGCCGGAGAACGGGAAGTTCGCTGGCGGCAAGGCGGTCAGCGTCGCCTTCGCGGTGGCCTGCGGCCAGTTCGACTGCGGCTTCGGCTTCGAAGAACGCACCGTCAGGCTGCGCGGAGGGCGCGGCGGGCGCCGCTGAGCTCCGCCGCTACTCCCGGCGGTTTATCGACCGCAGCGAGCGCTGGGTCGAGGAGGTGCAGCGCCCCCCCGCGGTCGGAGCGGCGGTCAAGTGCGGGCCACCGGCGAGCGCCGCCCTGGATGCCACGAGGGGACGCCTGCACGAGCGTCACCGTGCCGCCCACGCTTCGGACCGGATCCTCGCTGGGCCAGCGGCCCCACGAGCCGTCGGCGGTCCTTGCCGCCCGCGGTCTCTCGGGTCGTGCGGAGCGTCCTCCCGGGCACGCGCCAGGGTGGCTGTGTTGCGACCCGCGGCCTTGGACGCGTACAGGGCTTCGTCGGCGCTCTTGAGCAGTTCGTCGGCGTTGCTGCCGTGCAGGAGGAACGTGGCTGCGCCTGCGCTGATGGTGACCGGCACCGACGTGTCGGCGGCCTCGACGGCCGTCCTGAACCGCTCAGCGATCGCGAGGGCGTCGGCCGGACCCGTTCCCGGCAGCACCACCGCGAACTCCTCACCGCCGAACCGTGCCGCGGTGTCGAAGTCCCGGCAGCTGTCCGCCAGGCTTCGAGCCACGATGCGCAGCACCTCGTCGCCGGCCTGGTGCCCGTACGTGTCGTTGATGCGCTTGAAGTGGTCGATGTCGAGCAGGATCAAGCTGAGTGGCTCCCCGGCCCGGATCTCGCGCGACATCTCCCGCGCCAGCGTCTCCTCGAAGGTCCGTCGGTTGGCGAGCCCGGTCAGCTGGTCGGTCGTCGCCATCGCCCTCAGCCGCTCGAGCAGCCAGGCGTTCTGCAGTGCCAGCGCCGCGTGGTCGGTGAAGCGCTCGGTCATGGTCACGACCCGCCGTTCGATCCGGGAGCTCTGCCGCAGCCCGTGTTCGACGATGACCAAGCCGATCCTGCGGCCTTCGGCGTTGAGCGGCACCACCACGACGTTGCGCGCGTCGGGGAGCAAGGCGGCGAGGCCGGGCACGATCCGGGGATCGATCCCCGACAGAAGCTGCGTCGCGTGGGCGAGACCGACGTCCTCCGGCAACGTGCCCCCGACGTCCACGGGGGATCCGTCGTCGGCTGTCCATCCTCGCACGGCCAGGATGCGCAGCTGCCCGTGCGGGGCGGCGACCACCAACCCTCGGGCGAAGCCGAAGGCGTCGAGAAGGTTGTCCAGGAGCACGCGCGCGATGTCTTCCGGCCGGGTGGTGAGGTCGAGCTCCCTGGCCATCGTGGCGAGGGCTTCCAGGTCGTAGCGCCGCCGCCGCAGCTCGCGCTCGTTCACGGCGGAGAAGAGGGACGTGGCGATCGCGGTCAGCCAGAACGCGACCACGAACGCGATCATCGCCTTGAAGTCGGACCCCGACCAGCCGGACTGCTTGTCCACCCCGGGATGGAGCACGCCGGCGACCTGAGCGTGGAACCCCACGATCAGCAGCAGGGAGTGCCACAGAGCCAGCTTCATCCCGGTTCGGTAGGAGGCGAGCAAGGACACCGCCCCAACGTGGAGCAGGCTGAGGTAGTGGAAGGGGCTCGCCACCCCACCGCTGTCGAACGCCACCCACTGCAGGTACAGGCCGTCGACCAGCAGCATGGCGCTGAACACGCCCAGACCGCGTTGGCTGGACAGCCGCCAGAAGGCCTCGGCCGTCACGGTGATCAGCAGGTAGCCCGCTGTGACGACCACCAGTCCACGGAGCGACTCTCCGACGGCTTCCGGCGCCAGCAACGTGAAGAGGAGCACCACCCCGCCAGCGATGGCCCGCAGGGCCTGCAGGTAACGCACGCGGTGGGTCAGCGGCACCAGCTCACCGGAGCTACCACCCGCTGTTCTAGGCATGGGGTTTCTCCTGTCTGCGAACGCGGCGGTCGGTCCGCTCTCGGGCGGCGAGGGATCCCCGGACCACGTCGTGCAACGCCTCGGCAGAGGCGGTGTCGGGTCCCTGCCGCGTCCAGCTCACGTGGCCTCCCCGGTCGTTCCCTGTTGTATCGGCCGACCAACGCCCCGCTTGGAGCGTCGCCTCGAAATGACCCACCCGGGCCAGTGGCCCGCGGTCGTGCCCGGTCGCTGCACGGCGGCTGCGTCGCACGTGGCACCAGCCAACCCTGGGCAAGCCAATGGGGCACGACGGTCGCGGACCGGCGCGACGCCCTGCGCGTGCCCGGCGGGCGCGGAGCGAGCCACGGTCACGGGCGCGGGGGTGGTCGTCCATCCTCGGCGGTCGGTCGTCACGGCCGGACCGCCTGCGGCAGGGGTTCGAACGGCAGATCGGGTTCCGGGTACACGGGGGCGAGCGCGAGCTTGGGGTCCCTGCGGTCGATGCTGTCCTGAACGACGAGGAAGATCACCATGATCACGAGCAGGATGAGCGGGAACGCCGACTCGTCTGCGAGGGCCTTGACCAATCGCAGCGTCCGCCCCCACAGCGATGGGCTGTCGACCTCGCCCGACCTGGGCGTCACGGAGGGCGGGTCGCCGGCGCGACCTGGCCCGTCGGTGACCAGTCGAGGCTCGGACGCGGGGGCGTCGCCGGCCTCGTCCGTCACCGGTTGGGGCGCGTCCCCGGTGGCTCCACCGGCCTCGCCGGTCACCGGGTCGGATCCGGACCCGGTGGCGTCGCCGGCCTGGCCCGTGACCGGTTGGGGCCCGGCCCCGGAGGCCTCACCGGCCTCGCCACTGCCCGGATCGGGTGCAGGCGGCAAGGAGGGACCCCGTTCGTCCGTGACCGGCTCGGGCCCGGGCGGCGACGTGACCGGCGCAGGACCGGGCGGGGTGGGTTCTGGGCCCGTCGATGGCGGGGTCGGCTGTGGCGTGCTCGGCGTCCCGGGTTGTCCGGTGTCTCCCGGGGCGGCCGCACGTGCCTCCCATATGAGGGTGGCGCTGGCGGTCCGGCCCTGCGCTCCCGGGTCGTCGAGCAGCCAGACGCTGAACCGGTACGTGGTGGTCGGCTGGGACGAGGAAGGTGACACGCCGACGAGGCCCGAGGGGAAGTCCGCATGGGCCTGGGTGAAATCCTGCAGAAGTCCGTCGTACAGCTCGGTTCCGCTGAACCCTGTGCAGTCGCCGAACGCGCCCCCTGTCCCGGCCTCCACCGTCAGGTGCAGGGAGCGGTCCAGCCCGGTGCCGCCGGATCGCCCGAACAGGCGCACGCTGGCGGCTCCGCCTCCGAGGTAGGAGACACGAACGCAGTTGGAGCCGGCAGGTCCAGGAGCGAGGCGATCGGCGTCGAACAGCCCCGCACCCTGGTCGTCGTCGGTCAGGACCACCGAGACCTCCGCCGTGGTCGAGGTCGGCGCGTCGATGAGCCGGTCTGCCAGCACGTCGGTGACGTAGAACGCGGACGCCGCAACCAGCCAGCCCGCCAGCAGCAGGGACCTCCCGGCGGACGTGGCGATGGCCCGCCGGGGCGCCCGCGGGGGTCGGTACGGGCTGTGGCGGCGCATCCGCATCACACCAGCCCTCGTGCCGCGACCCAAGAGGGGAACCGTGGCGACGCTGCCGCCGGCGACGGCAGGCTCCCGAAGGCCAGGATCGTGCCGAGCGCCCAGACAGCCATGGCGTCGTAGCGACCGTTGCTGAGCCACACCACGGGGAGTCCCGCGCTGGGAACCAGCAGCCGGGCCACGCCGTGGATGGCATCGGGTGGGATGTGGGCCGAGTCCGGGGTGGGGTTGGCGTCACCCTTGGTGGTGTAGGTGCCATCCGGGTTGCTGGCCGCGATGCGGTGGGTGACGACTCGGCCCGGCTGGGTGGGGTCGGTGAAGTTCACGACCGTGCCCGCGCCGAGGGGGTCGCCGTCGTAGGCGTCGACGAGCACGATGTCGCCGACCTGCACCCGCGGCTGCATCGACCCCGACACGATCACCATGGGCCTCCACCCGACCAGCACGGGGAGCAGCGTCCAGGCGGCCAGGACCACGACCACTGCGAGGTAGAACGCACAGGCGACTGACACGACCGGGGGCACCCACCAGCAGGTGGGTGCCCTACCGGTCGTGCGTGTCATGGCGCTCACCACGCTCCTGCTCGCAGCAGCGGACAAGGGGCTAGGCCTAAGCCTGCGCCTCCCAGGTGAAGTTGGCGGTGGAGCCGTCGCCCTGCGCGTCGTTGGGGGCGCCCGAGTTGAGGGTCACCTGGATGCGGAAGGCACGGACCTTGTCCCGCTCGTCCACGCCCGTGGTGCCAGGGTCGTCGACCAGCACCGGCGTCCACGAGGACGACCCGGCGGCGAAGGTGCTCGGCATGGCGGCCAGCGTGCCGCTGTAGATGCTGCTGCCGGTGCCGAAGCTCGCGCAGGTGGCGTCCTTGGCGCCGAGCGTCACAGCCACGTCGAGGTTGTCCGACAGCTTCTCGGCGGCGGTGCCGCCGGTGCCGCCGGCGCCGTCGGTGTCCGTGACGGCCGCGTACAGCTTGATGGCGGACGTGGGGTCGAGTGAACCGGCGTAGGTGACCTCGATGCACTTGGTCTCGCTGTCGCCCGGCTTCTTGATGGCAGTGGACGCGGATGTGGAGAACAGCGCGACGCCGTTGTCGTTGTCGGTGAGGGTGACCGTGCCGGCGGCCCAGGCGTTCCCGGCGTTCTCGGTCGTTGCGGTGAACGCGGCCTGGGACGTGCGCAGCACCAGCGCGGACACGAAGATCACCGCGGCGAGGGCTGCTCCGAACTGCAGCTTGTGAGCGCTTGCCATGTCGTCGTTTCCTCCAGCAGGGCGAGGACGCGTGGCCCTCGCCGGTTGGCATCTGCTTGCTCGGTTCGAGCAGCAGGCTGACGACCGCTTGCATCGTCGCCCGGACGGATGCACTGCATGCCTCGCTGTGATCAACTCCGCCTAGCCCTGCCGGGCTGGTCCCCGCTCGGAGGGCACACGGACCTCCCTCGTCCAGCGCTCCCACCGGTGCCCGCGGCCTCGAACCCGGTCGGCGGGAACCACCTCATCCAGCTCGCCAGGGGCTCTCCATCCCCAAGCAGGAACAGCCGATCCGACCACCCGAAGCGGGTCCTCAAGGGTGACGGGGAACCTGTCGAGACTGTTCAGGAGTCCAGATCGTTCACGCGACATCAGGTGTGCCCAGGGCACGGCCCCGTTCTGGATTCGTTCCTGGCTGGGTCACGGCCGCGCCCCATGTCTTCGATCACAGAGGCGGTGGGCTCCTCGCGCAGATGAGCGCCGGCAACGGAGACGTTCGGTCGCCGGTGCTTGCGGGTCGTGGGCGTCGTCCGTCCCGCTGCGGTGCTGGCGAAGGCGTCGGGCGGCCGAACTGGAGGGGGCGCCTTACCCTGCCGCGGATGCGCTACCTGGTGACAGGCGGGGCCGGCTTCATCGGCTCCCACCTCGTGGAGGCCCTCGTCGCTGAGGATCATGAGGTGGTCGTGCTGGACGATCTCTCCACCGGCCGCCTGGACAACCTCGCAGCCGTACGCGGCGACGTGCAGTTCCTGCACGGCGACGTGCGTGACGAGGCCCTCGTGGCGCGCGCGGTCGAAGGGACCGACACGGTGATGCATCTCGCGGCGACGGTGGGAGTCAGACGTGTCGTCCAACGACCTCTCGACGCGCTCCTCGCCAACGTGCGGGGCGCCGAGGTGGTACTGGCCCAAGCAGAGCGGTCCGGGGCACGGGCGCTCGTGACGTCCACCTCGGAGGTGTACGGCAAGAACCCGAGCGTGCCGCTGTCGGAGACCGACGACCTCGTGATCGGCCCCCCGTCCGTCCCCCGCTGGACGTACGCCGCGTCGAAGGCCGTGGTCGAGATGATCGCGATGGGACGAGCTCGTGAGCACGGCGCTGCCATGGTGGTCGCACGCCTGTTCAACACCGTCGGCCCGCGCCAGACGGGCGCCTACGGGATGGTCGTCCCCCGCTTCGTGCGCCAGGCGATCGCTGGCGAGGACCTCACCGTGTACGGGGACGGCCGTCAGAGCCGCTGCTTCTGCGCCGTGGAGGACGTGGTCGCGGCACTGCTCGGGCTCGTCAACGACGCCCGTGCTGACGGCGGGGTCTTCAACGTAGGCAGCGACCGAGAGGTGACCGTGCGCGCCCTCGCCGACACCGTGGTGGCACGCACCGCGAGTCGATCGAGGATCCGCATGGTGACGTACGAGCAGGCCTTCGGCAGCGGGTTCGAGGAGCCACGCCGGCGCGTGCCGGACACTCGCAGGATCCGAGCCCTGCTCGGCTGGCGCCCCGCCAGCGAGCTCGAAGCGACCATCGATCGCCTGATCGAGGATCACGCTCACGCGTCGGTGGCCCGCTCCGGTCGCCGCGGAGGCTGCGACCCGTGAGCGCCGAACGGTGCTTCCACCGGCGCTGGAGGGTGAGCCCGTCGTGGTCGTCAGGACTCGCGCAGCGGGGCTCCCGCGGCGTCGTCGGGTGAGGCGCCACTCAGGCGCGTGCGTTCCGCTCGTCGACGGCGGACCGGTAGACGTCGCGGATGCGGCGCACCATCGTCACCACGTCGTAGTGCGCGACGGCGCGCTCACGGGCTGCGCCGCCCATCCGGGCCGCGAGCGCGCCGTCGCCGACGATGATCGCGATCGCCTCCGCGAGGCCCGACGGATCGCCCGGCGCGACCACCAAGCCGGTCGTGCCGTGGGCGTTGACGACCGAGGTGGCCGTCCCAAGCTCGGTCGTGATCACGGGCCGCCCGCAGGCCATCGCCTCCAGGGCAGCCAGCCCGAAGGTCTCCGCAGCACTCGTCGAGGGGAGGCAGAAGACGTCCGCTGCCCGGTACCAGTCCGGTAGCTCGGCATCTCCGACGAGGCCGGGCATGATGAACCGACGTCCCAGCTGCGCGCGCCCGGCGCTCGTGACGCGACCAGGGTCGGGCCCGTCACCGACGACGACGACCGTCACGTCCAAGCGTGCCGCCGCAGTGATCAGGTCGTCGATGCCCTTGTAGTGGCGCAAGCGCCCGACGAACAGCACGACCGGCGCCGGACCCAGCCGATCACGCAGGCGCTGCGACGCCGGCGTGGGGCGCGGATGGAAGCGTTGCAGGTCCACGCCCAGCGGCACCACCTCGACCCGTTCGCGGCGCCTGTCGCGCAGCTGCCGCAGCACGGGTGAACGCGCGACGAGCTGCTCGGAACTCACCAGCACCCGGTCACAGGTCGCTAGCACGCGTGCCAGGAAGCGCCCGTAGAGGGGAACCAGCGCCCGCGGACGGGTGGGGTCGCTGTGGTAGGTCGCGATCCGGCAGCTGCGCCGTGGACCCAGCAGCCCAAGTTCCGCCGTGGGGTTGGGGCAGTGCAGGTGCACCACGTCCCACCGGTCCTCGCTCGCGACCGACGCCAGCCTCGGGCTGACCGGGATGCCCCTGACGCGACCGAACTCGCGCGCCAGCTCGACACGCACGCCACCCATTCGTGCACGCTGCGGGCGCTGCCCCCGCGTGGCGACGATCGTGACGTCGTCCTCGCCGCTCAGGCGCTGGGCGGTGTCGTGGATGTGACGCTCGATCCCGCCCGGCACCGCGCCGAACGTGTCGCGGTAGACGTGGACGATCCGCAGCGTCCTATCCCCCGCCGAGCACGTCGCCGTAGACGCTCAGGGTGCGACGAGCCATGGCCTGAGCACCGAGCCCTTCCACCGCTGCCCGGCCTGCGGCGCCTCGACCGACGCGCTCGTCGTCGTCAGCGAGCAGCCGTCGGACGCCCGCGACCACGCTGGTCACCTCCGCCACGTCGACCACCACCGCCGCGTCGCCGAGCAGAGGCAGCGCGCCCAGCGACGGCCCACACACCACCGGAACACCGCACGCGGCCGCCTCGACCGCGGGAAGCCCGAAACCCTCGAGGAACGAGGGAGCCACGAGCGCCTCGGCCCCCACGTACAGGAGCCTCAGGTCCAGGTCGGAGAGCGCACCGACGTACAGCAGCCCATCCTGGTGGGGCGTCCGACGAGGCCGGCCCCGCACGACCACCTCGACCCGGTCGCCGTGGGTGAGCGTGGCCGCGGCCCGTCGTAGCACGTCCAGGTTCTTGTGCGGCCGGTCGGCTGCCACCGCGACCACGTAGCGCCGCCCCGCCGCGAACCGCCGCCGGGCCCGCTCACGTTCGACGGGGCAGGCTGGCTGGAACGCCTCATCCACGGCGAGGGGGATCACTACCACCTTGCCGGCCGGCACGCCGAAAGCGACCAGCGCATCCGCTGTCAACCGGCTCGGGACGATCACCCGGTCGGCGCGCCCCGTCCCGCCGCAAACCAGGCGGGCGTACATGCGCCTGCGGAGACGACCGGGCATCGACGCCGGGTACTGCAAGGGGATCAGGTCCGGCACCGTCACGACCCGGCCGACGGAGGAACGTGGCAGCTCGACGTGCAGGCCGTGGACGATGTCGGCGGACCAGGCTCTCGCCCGGCGTCCCACCTGCCCACGTCCCCACGGCGTGAAGGGAGCGCTGCGCATCTCACCGAACGCGCCCACGTCCCGCTGAGCCACGCACAGCGACGGGGTGTCCGGGACCGCCTGCAGGCCCGCGACGAGCGTGCGCGCGTACCGGCCCACGCCACCAGCCGTGACACGTCCGTCGAGTAGCACTCGCGGAGACCGGCGCATCTCGCTATGAGGGTCCATCACGCGTCGGGCCACTCTATCCTCCAGCCGCACTGTGGTCCTCGGGTGGTCGGATTAGCGATGGCTGCAGCCGTAGCATGGGCGGTCGCACTGCTGGTCACGCTCCTGCTCACCCCGGCGGTCGCGCGGGTCGCCCGCCGCTGGGGGTTGCTCGACCGTCCCGACGGGGAACGCAAACACCACCCCGCGGAGGTGCCCCTGCTGGGCGGTGTCGCGATCATGGTCGGAGCGGTCGTCGGCGTGGTCGCGACGTCCGGACCGTCCGAGGTCGACGGCACGCGCCTGGCATGGGTGTTCCTGCTCGCGGCGGTGTTGTGCGTCGTCGGTCTGCTGGACGACCTGCGACCATCACCAGTGCCCGTCCGCCTGCTCGCCCAACTCGCGGTGGCGGCGACTGCTTGGACCGTCGGTCTCCGGGTCCGCGCGTTCCCCACGGTGGGACTGGACGCGGCCGCGACGCTCCTGTGGGTCGTCGGCATCGCGAACGCGTTCAACCTCCTCGACAACATGGACGGGCTGTCGGCGGGCTTGGCCACGGTGGCGGCGGGCGCGTTCGCGGTCATGGCCGTGATCGAGGGTGTGCCGGTGGTCGCGGTCGGCGCCGGTGCGGTCGCCGGGGCGGCGGGTGGCTTCCTCGTCCACAACCGGCCGCCCGCGCGCGTCTTCATGGGGGATGCGGGAGCATTGTTCCTCGGCACCAGCCTGGCGCTGCTCGGCGTCGAGTTGCGCTTCGACAACCTGGTCGAGGTCACGTTCCTCGTGCCGATCATCGTGCTCGGCGTGCCGCTGTTCGACAGCGGCCTCGTGGTGCTCGACCGTGTGGTCCACGGTCGGCCGGTCTTCGCGGCCGCCCGCGACCACGTCTCCCACCGGATGGTGCGCGTCGGGTTGCCGGAGCGCGTGGCCGTGGGACTGCTCGTGTGGGCGGCGATCTGCCTGGGGTGGCTGGCACTGGTCATCTCGCAGGCCACGACCCAGGTCGGCTGGATGCTGGGGGTTCTCGTCGCGGCGCTCGCGGTCTTCTTCGGCGTGGTCCTCTGGCGGGTGCCACCCCGCGGGTCAGCGCACAGGGGAGCATCGCCGGCTGCCGACGTGCTCGACGCCGGCGGTGACCGCCGGTGACACGATCCCGGGTGAGACCGAAGAGTCGGACGGCTGCCGTCCGTTGTCTCACTCGGTTGCGGTATGGACCTCCGGTGGACCGGCTCCATAGTCTCGGCCAACGGACCGCCCCGGGCGACAGCGGTCACGGCCGGTGGCGGCCCCCTGGAAGGGGGAGCGATGCGGCGGCGACGGAACATCCTGCTGATCCCGCTGGCGGTACTGCTGCTCACCGCGGCGCTCGCGTGGTGGCCGGCCACGTCGGATCGGAGCGCCGGCGGCGGCGGTCACGTGCTGTCCCAGCTCCTCGACGGGCTCATGGCCCCCCACGCGGCACACGCGCGGCGGGTCATCTCGCCCACCCGTGGCTTCGGTGACACGCTCGTGCTGCGCGACGACCGGCGGCTGATCGAGGCGTCCGGCACGTTCGCCT
>DASZZX010000286.1:0-2971 GCA_036260415.1 Nitriliruptorales bacterium | reverse complement strand
GGCGCGGCGCCGACGACCGACCGGTGCACGCGCCGCACCGCGCGGGCGGCGGTCAGCGCCTGGCGTCGCGAGCCGAAGGTGGTGGTCGTCACGTAGGCCGACGTGCGTCGCAAGCGGCCAAGCGGGTCGTCGCGGTAGCGCGAGTGGTCGGCCATCCCGGCCACGGCGAGAGGGTGCAGCAGCTGCACCAGCAGGGCGCGCAGACCACCGACGATCGCGCTCGGTTCGCCGATCACGGCCCACGACACCGAGCCGGGCCCGAACAGCCCGGGGTCGCCCGGGTCGGCACGTGGATCGAACGGTGGGGAACCGAAGACGTGGCGTAACCCGACCCGCAGCGCATCCCGAAGCACCGGCACGCCGGCCGGCGTGGCAGCGGCCAGCAGACGCGTGGGTGACGGTCGTTCCGTGGGGGGCTCCTGTGGGCGACGTCAGGAGCCTACGGGGCGTCGCCCGCAGGCCCTCCGAGCGGCTCCGCCGGTTGGGCTGCCGCAGTGGGGAGCGCTGCCGTCGGTCCGCGGTCCCCACCCCCGGACCGCTGGGCCGGCCGAGGCGGCAGCTCGACCGGCAACGTCACCCGGAACGTGGTCGCACCTGGCCGCGACGAGAGCGTCAGCTGCCCGCCGTGGCGCGCCACGATGGAGTAGGCGATGTGCAGCCCTTGACCGGTCCCCGAGCCCGGCGCCTTGGTGGTGAAGAACGGTTCGAAGATGCGCGAGGCCACCTGTTCCGGCACGCCCGGTCCGGTGTCGGAGATCTCGACCGCGACGCGATCACCGTCGCGGGAGGTGCGCACCACGAGCCGACCGTGACCCTCCATGGCATCGATCGCGTTGTCGATCAGGTTGGTCCACACCTGGTTGAGCTCGCTGCCGTACGCCTCGATGCGTGGCAGGTCGTCGGCGTACTTCCGCACCACCTCGACCCCTGGTTCCAGCTCGCTGCGCAGGATCAGCAGCGTGTCATCCAGGCCGCGGTGGACGTCGACGTTCTGCACCGGCGCCTCGCCCAGGTAGCTGTAGCTCTTGACGGCGGCGACCAGCTCGGAGATGCGTTCCGTCGCCGTCCGCACCTCACGGACGAGCTCCTCCACCGTCGTGCCCAGGCCCACCCATCGCACGACCCCGGCGAGATCGCCGCCCTCGCGCGCGGCGGCCAGCTCATCCAGCGCGGCGCCGTCCCAGCCGTGCGACACCAGCGCTGCCACCAGGTCGGGGTCGGCGTCCACGCCGTGGGCGGCGAGCCACCCGCCGACCTCGTCATGGCGGTCCGCACGGGTCAGCGGATCGCTGGGGGGCGCGAGGCGTGCGGTGGGCGTCGATGGCTCGTCGCCCCCGTCGGGGCGAGCCGCCGCCATCCACTCGCCGATCACCTCGGCGAGGCGTGCCGCGCTGCGCCGCGCCGCCGCCGCCGGGTTGTTCAGCTCGTGCAGCAGTCCCGCCGCGAGCGTGCCGAGCGCGGCCATCTTCTCGCGTTCACGCAGGGTCGCCTCAGTGTGGCGCAGCCGGGCCACGACCGTGCGCAGCATGGGCTGGATCGTGGCCGGTTCCGACAGGAGCTCGTCGAAGAGGTCGCGGCCGATCTCGACCACGCGGCTGTCGACCAGCGCGCGAGCGGACGCACCGCGCTCGGTGCCGTCCAGCAGGGAGATCTCGCCCAGCGGCGCGCCCACCGCGGTGCGTGCGACCGGCACCTCGCCCTCGGCCGAGCGGCGGGTGATCTCGAACTCGCCCTCCGCCACGACGTACATCGCGTGGCTGGGACTGCCCTCGGCGAGCAGCAACTCGCCGGCGGGCACCGTCCGGTACCGCACCGAGCGACACAGCTGCTCCAGGCGGTCCGGCGGCATGTCCGCGAAGTAGGGCAGCGTCCGCAGGAACTCCTGCGTGCGCTGGACCTCCTCCTCGTTCACAGGCCGGCCAGATGCTGGTGGACGAAGCTGACGGCCATCGCGCCCTCTCCGGTGGCGGAGGCCACGCGCTTGGTGGAGCCATGGCGGACGTCGCCCGCCGCGAACACGCCCGGGACCGTCGTTTCCAGCGGGAACGGGGTCCGATCAAGTGTCCACCCCTTCGGCCTGGGCCCGCAATCAGCTCCCGACAGGACGAACCCGTGATCGTCGCGGGCGACCACCTGGTCCAGCCACGCCGTGCGCGGCTCCTGCCCGATGAAGACGAACATGGCACCGACCTCGAGCCGTTCCCTGCTGCCACGGTCGAGGTCCTCCACCACGAGCGCCGACAGCCGCCCGTCCTCGGACTGCGCCTCCACCACCTGCGAGCGGGACCGGACCGCCACGTTCTCGATCGCGGCCAGGGCGTCGATCAGGTACTGCGACATCGTGGTGGTCAGCGAGGCGTCGCGGACCATCACCGTGACCGTGCGTGCGAAGCCGGAGAGGAACACGGCGGCCTGACCGGCCGAGTTGCCGCCACCCACCACCACCGTGTCCTCGTCCTGGTGGGCGACCGCCTCGACGCGTGAGGCCCCGTAGTAGACGCCGGCGCCGGTGACCTGGTCCACGCCGGGGGCGGGCAGCTTCCGGTACGACACCCCGGTCGCGACGATCAGCGCGTGGCAGCTCACGTCGCTGCCATCGCTGAGCTGCACCACCCGGTACGGGTCCTTGCGCTGGAGGGCCACCGCCTCCTGGGGGACCAGCAACTCGGCGCCGAAACGTTGCGCCTGCGTCGCCGCGCGACGCGCCAGATCAGCACCGCTGAGGCCGACCGGGAACCCCAGGTAGTTCTCGATGCGCGCGCTCTGCCCGGCCTGACCGCCCGGCGCTTCGCGCTCGATCACCAGGGTGCGCAGGCCCTCCGACGCCCCGTACACCGCCGCAGCCAGCCCCGACGGGCCGGCGCCGACCACCACCAGGTCGTAGAAGGGGCGCTCGGCGCGGGTCCGCAGCCCGACGCGCTCGGCCACCTCCGCGTCGGTCGGCTGGACCAGCGTGCCACCGTCGGGCAGC
>DASZZX010000285.1:0-17801 GCA_036260415.1 Nitriliruptorales bacterium | reverse complement strand
CCCCCGCGCCGCGATGTCGGGCTCGCGTCCGATCACCGCGATCACTGTGGAGGGCGAGACCGCGAACACCGGGTTGGCCTGGGAGTCCGGAACTCCGCTGGCGTACTTGTCCGCGTACACAGCGGAGACGGCCGTCAGCCGACCGCGATCCCTCAGACGCTCGACCCGCCCGTTGACGACCACCGTCTCGACCGGGTCCTCGGCCGCCACCGAGCACTCGGCCCGGGCGGCGAGGTCGCGGGCCTTGCAGGACTCGGCTCCGGTGCTGAAGTGGAAGGCGTCGTCGAACCAGACCCCCCACAGGGCGGCGAGGTGGGGTCTCCCCGCCGCGTCGGCGGTCGCCACCCAGTAGTGCCGGCAGCGCTGCAGCCGCTCGACGGCCCAGCTCCACTGGCAGCAGCTCGCCTTGCTCCGGCGCAACGACGCCTTGCCGGCATGTAAGGGCGGTCGGTCGCCGGCATCGTGGTCGCGACGCTCCCTGGTCCTCCGGGTCGGAGGTTGGACCAACGCCGGCGTGGCCGTCAACGCGTCCGCCCTGACCCAGGCGGGAGAGCGGAGACGACCCACCCGGATCGGCGCCAGCGCGTCTCAGCAGCTCGCGGCTGGCCGGCCCGCGGAGAGGGCGGGACCGAGGTCCGCGCTGGAGCTCGCGAAGCGACGGGCGGGTCACCCGATCGCAGCTGTGGGGAATGTCAGCTCGAAGCGGCAGCCGCCTCCCTCGACGTCGTGCACGGTGACATCCCCGCGGTGGGCGCGGGCGATGCCCCGGGCGATGTACAGGCCGAGTCCGGTGCCAGGCCTGGAGTGTTCGAGGCGCGTGAACTTCCCGAAGACCGCTTCGTGCTGGCTCGCCGGGATGCCCGGGCCACGATCGCTCACGGTGATCGATGCCGCAATTCCCCGGCGGGTCACGGCGACCTCGATCGGACTGCCGTGGGGACCGTACTTTGCGGCGTTGCTGACGAGGTTGGTGAGCACCTGGCGGATCCGTACCGGATCCACGATCACGTCGATGCGCACCGCGGCGTCGATCGAAACGCTGTGTGTGCTGATCGCACCAGCCAGGTCGGTGACCGTCTCATGGACGAACGACGACAGCTCGATCGGTTGCAGGTCCAACCGGAGCCGACCGACCTCGATCGCGCGTGCTTGGCCGAAACGATCGAGCAGGGAGCGGAGGACGTCGGCGTTGCGGATGATCGCGTCGATCGCGGTGCGGCTGAGATCGTCCTGTGTAGCTCCGTGGTTGCGGAGCGCTTCCGCGAAGCCACGCACGACGGCGATCGGCGTGGTCAGTTCGTGGGTGACGTAGGCCAAGAGCTCCTCGCTCGGATCGATGGTCGGTGGACGACCGGGCGCCGAATGTGTGGACCTCCCGTGGGTGGGTCGGCGTTCTGCCGGGTGCAGGTCAGTGCACACCTCGTCGAGGATCTGCGTGATGGCGGTCAGCCCCCGGTTCTTCTCGACATACGCGCAAGCACCCAGCTGCAAGGCACGCGACTGGAAACGGCCCGCAGCGAACCCCGAGAGCAAAAGGACCCGGCAGTCCGGCGCGACGGCGCGCAGGCACCGCAGGACCTCGAAGCCGTCGAGCTTGGGCATGGCCAGGTCCAGGATCATCACGTCGGGTGCCAGCTCGGCTGCCAGCTCGAGGGCCTGCCGCCCGTCTTCCGCTTCGCCGACCACCTCGTAGCGCTCGGTGTGGGTCAGACCGATCGTCAATAGCCGTCGCACTTCCGCCACGTCGTCTGCCAGCAGGACCCTCACCGTCCTGGGATCCGTGGCGACGGCAGGGGCGCTCATCGGCCATCCTCCGCTGGCACCTCCGGCAGGGCGGCGCGGCTGCGGACGAGCCGCCCGCCGACAGCGCCTTCGTCGTCCGCACCCAGCAGCTGCTCCACCAGCTGCTGAGCGGTCTTCGCGGTGCGCGCCACCGCGCGGGTCGCAGCCTCGACGTCACCGAGCTCCAACGCGTACAGGATGACCGCCAACCCCTGGATGACGGCGTCGTTGATCTCCAGGGCGTGCCCGCGAGCCATATCAGCCTCGAGGCGTTCCCTCCGGTGCTCCTCGGCCCTGCGACGTTCGGTCGCGTCACGCACGAACGCCGCCGTCACCGGCTGGCCGGCCAGCTCTGCCAGCGGAGCGAGCGCGATGTCCACCGGCACCTGACGGCCATCCTGATGACGGGCGTGCAGATCGACCCCGTCGGCCATCGCACGCGGCGCCGGGCGGTCCTCGTACAGGGTGCGGTAGCGCACGTGCCGTTCGCGGCTCGTCTCCGGGACCAGCACCTCCAGCGGCCGACCCAGCAACTCCGACGGCTGGTAACCCAGCAGCGTCCGGACCTGCCGGTTGACGTGCACGATCGTCCCGCCCGCATCGACCAGAACCACCGCATCAGGGCAGGCATCCAGCAGCACCCGCAGCAACGCGCTGGTGTCCCCGATGCTCCGGTTTGGCTCACTCATTCGGACCTCGACCTCGACCGCTGACCACGCGGCGACCGTCCGGCGTCGACGGTGCAACAGCCGACCGTCCCACTGGTCCTCCGCTCTTCATCGCCCGTCGCCGTCCGGGCGATCCCCGGCAACGACAGCCTCCACGGCGGCACGCACTCGTGGATTCGGCAACCTCCCACGTCGGCCGCGGCCCGCGAAGACCGCGGCCGGATCAGCCGTCTCGTGTCAGCATCGGCTGGGGTCGCGCCCGCCGTCGACGATCGACCACACCCTCGGTGCGTGCAGCGAGGGCATCCATGAACCGGTCGAGCACCGCCTCGACGATGCGGTGGCCCACCAGCGCGTCGACCGCCGCGCCCAGCGCGCCCAGAGCGGCCGGTACCTGCCGATGATCCCACCCAGCGGGGGGCGCCTCGAGAGCGCCCAGGCCCCCAGCGTCGCGTTCACGGTGGGCACCAGTGTGAGCGACTCGCGGGCGCGGCAACGCAGAGGGATCTGCACCCGATCGTCGTCATCCCACCGCACGATGCCGCGTCGATGCTGCCGTCCCAGCCGATCATCGAAGGGCGCCCGTACGCACGTGTAGCTGTAGAGGGTGCGCCCCATCGTCCTCTCCTGTTGCCCGCTCCACTCGGACGGTTCCACTGCTGGCCGCCTGCCGGCACCAACCCCCGCCGCGGTCGGCTGCGTAGGGTCGTCCGCAGGTCTGACTGGTGCGATGACCGGCCACTCCCGCGGTCGAGGAGATCGCCACCTCGACGTGCCACGACGGCGTCCGTGGCGGGCGGCGACGATCCAGGGTCCGGGCTTCGACCTTCCGCCGGCGATCCAGCCGATGATGCCTCCGCGCCAGGCGGTGAAAAGGGTCACGATGAGCCAAATCCGCGCGACAATCAGGGCGACGTCGGGGGGCCCGATCGGGTGAGATCAGCCCGTCTCATTTGCCGGTCGAGACCGGCTTCCCGGTCTCCCCGGCATCCGACATCTCGGGCATGATGCCCCTAGGAGCACCCCGTTCCCGCCCTGGGCGGTGAAGGAACTCCTCCTCCGCTCGACATCGGTGGGCGTGCCGTCCTCCGCGGGGTGAGCATGTGGCCGTCCATGGCATGGAGGTGACACCGTGGCCGCGCGACCCGCCACCGGCCGGACCATCTGGGGACTGATCCTCCTGGCACTGGGAACGCTGTTCGTGTTGGACCAGCTGAACCTGGCACGGACGGGGCGACGTCGTCGCCACCTGGTGGCCGATGATCCTGATCGTGCTCGGCGGATGGGGGCTGGTCACCTCGCTGGGTCCTGGGGGCCCTGATCCTCCTTCTGGTGGGCCTCACGCTGCAGATCGACCAGCTGGACCTCATCGAGACCAGTGCTTGGGAGTCCGCGTCACGTGCTTGTACGAACTGCGTGGCGGCACGGGCAGCGTCCGTTTCGGCGCCGAACGGGTCGAGATCGTCTCCGTCACACCGGCACCCGCCTACACCGTGCACGCCATCGACCAGCGTGGCCCTCTCGAGATCGAGGTCGAGCTGCGCAGCGACGATGACGGCCGATCGCGGCTGGGCGCCTGGTGGGGCGACGGTCCGCAGGAACGCATCGAGGAGCGTGCTGGCTGAGAGCCGCCGGCGTCAGCAGGAGTCCCGGAACCGGTCCTCCGTGGTGGGCCAGGTCGCCACATCAGCGAGGGAGACGACGGCGCCGCACCGGGCACATTTGCCCGGTGCTCGTCGAGGATGTCCAGGTTCGAGCCGGGGTCATCGGGTGGCCGACGGCCGATCGTTCTCGTCACCGGCGGCCCCTTCGGGGCTCTGCTGCGCCAGCAGCGCACGGATCTCTGAGGCGCGGTAGCGACGGTGCCCGCCCAGCGTGCGGATCGGGGTGAGCTTGCCGGCGTTGGCCCAGCGGGTGACCGTCTTGGGATTGACGCCGAACATGTCGGCGACCTGCCTGGGCGTGAGCAACTCTGTCTTGTCCTCGTGCACCGTCGCGCCGTTCCTCGGATCGTCTGGGGTCGCGGTCGATCAGTTGGACCACTTGGACGAACGGCTCGCAGAGAGGAACGATGCGGGGCAGATGTCCTGTTCCGGGCGCCTGAGGTCCTGATTTGCCGGGTGACCTGTACGGGCGACCGTGGCGTTTCACCGTTCGGACAGGTCGCGGCGGGTGGACGGGTCAGCCCTCAGGCACGCGAGAGGCTGGCCAAGGCGCCCACTCAGCAGCGTTCGATGCTGGAACGGTTGAGGCAGGGCGAGAAGATCTTCGCGCTCCGTCCGCTGCCTGGGTCGGCAACATCTACGTCGAGACGATGACGTTGTCCGAACTGGACGAGGACGATCGCAAGGTCGTGTTGACCCTGTCCAACGACGGCTACGTGTTCGGCCGGCACTTCTCGGAGGCGTGCCGGACGGCGAGCTGGGATACACGCATGTGTGTGACATCTACGAGATCGGCGAGAAGGCTTTCCGCTCGTCGATGAACGCAGTCAGGAGGATGACGTGAGACTCTTGAGATATCGCCTCACCGACCGGTCCTTGAGACCGCCATCGAGGCAGCCGCTCAGTACGAGCAGGTGTATGCCCGGCTGGACCTGGTCGACAAGCCCGTACGTCGCATCATCGAACACGAAGTGGAGTTGATCAGGCAGGCGTCTTCTACGCCCGCGCTCTGGGCAGGCACGTGCAGGTCACCGACCCGTTGGCACGTCGCATCGAGGATCTGATGCTGCGGGCACGGCAAAGTCGGGCTGGCCACCGACATGGACGTGGAGGAAGGCCACCAGCTGGTGGTGCAGCTGGCGTCAGCCGCCGGACCCGCCGACGGACACGCTGTCGACGTTCACGCCCTCCGGGCGGATCGCCAGGGTGATCGTCGCCGCATCGGTGGAGATGGTGACGGTGAAGTGGCCCAGTGTCCGCATGCGCACGGTCGCGCTCTCCAGCCGGTGGCCAGCAAGCGACCTCAGCGCGGTGTTCACATCGCCGAGGTGACGGGCGAGTTCGCGCCCGCCCGGCGTGCGTCGGAACAGGTCGGTGAGGATGCGCTCACCCTCGGCCCGGTACAGCTGGCGGGCGCGAGCGGTCTGCAGTGTGAGCTCGAGCAGCGACTCCAGCGGACGGGCCAACTCCGCGGGCACGCTGCCGGCGGCCGTGGCCTCCCGCAGTTGCTCGTAGCGGGCTCTCCGCTCGCCGCGGAGGGCGGGGAGCAGCGCGTCGAGTTCGAGGACGACGAGCTCACGTTCCTCGTCGCGGAGGGCGATCGCCTCGGTGTCGTGCTGGGTCACGTGCTTTACCCGTCATCCCGGTGCGCCTCTCCGAGGATCGCATGGAACTCGTGCTCGAAGCCGCCGGTCTCGATGGGGCAGTGCATCCCGCACTCTTTCGGGGCGTTCACCTCCCACCACCAGCGCCCCGCCCGGTCGTCCTCACCGGCTTGGATCGGCCGGGTGCAGGGCTCGCAGCCGAGGCTCGTGTAGCCCTTCGCGTAGAGGGGATGGATCGGCACCTCGCGTTCCTCGAGGTACTCCCAGACCTCCTCCTTGGACCAGTCCGCGAGCGGGTTCACCTTCACGATGCCGTCGTGGTCGTGATCGAGTTCGACCTTCTTGATGGCCGCGCGTGACGCCCACTGGTCGCGTCGCAGCCCGGTGAACCACGCGTCGAGCCCCTCGAGCGCGCGCAGGAGCGGGCGCACCTTGCGGATCTGACAGCAGACGAGCCGAAGCGGGACCGATTCCCGGAACAGGTTCTGCCCGTGGCGGCGCAGCATCGACTCGATCTCGCGGTGGTCGGGCAGCAGCACGTCGATGGTCGCCAACGGGTAGTGCGCACGGACATCATCGATGAAGTCGTGGGTCTCCTGCGGCAGGCGGCCGGTGTCCACGGTGACGACGCGGATGTCCGGCTTCACCTCGTACGCCATGTCGAGGATGGTCATGCCATCGGCCTGGAACGACGTGACGATCGCGATCCGGTCGCCGAACGTCTGCAGCGCCCAGTCGATGACGTCCTCGGGTTCCTGGTCGTCGAGCTCGACAGCGACCTCACCGATCTCGAGATCGTCGAAGACGGTGTGGCGGCCGTCGTTCAGCAGAGCAGCGTCCATGCGGCGTTCCCTCTCGTCGAGCGAGGCGACTCAGCCCCCGGCGAGCGCGGGCAGGATGGTCAGCTCGTCGCCGGCCTGCAGCGGCGCGTCGAGCCCACCGAGGGCGCGGATGTCGTCCTCGCCGATGTAGAGGTTGACCGCCGGGTTCACCGTCTCCGCATCCTGGAGGAGGTAGGCGACGAGAGGGGCATGCTCTGCCGCCAGCACCGCGAGGGCCTCCCGGACGCTGGTCGCATCGACCGCGATCTCGTCGGCGCCGTCGGCGAGCTCGATCAGCGTCCCCGGCACGCGCACGATGGGTCGGGTGTCGTTCTCGTCATCGCTCGTCGCTGTGAACGCGAGCGCGCGTAGCTGCTCGTCGTCGCGCTCGTCGCAGAAATCGCGGAACGTGTAGCCGTCGCCGTCGCCGTTGCGGCTCGCCTTCTCCTCCAGCCAGCCACCGACGAGGTGGACCAGCACGTCGATCAGATCGTCGGTCGGTACGCGACGGAGGACCGGTTTGCCGATCGCGGCCTTCCTCCCCAGACCGCCGCGGAGGGTGACGTCGTAGGCCTCGACCCGTTGGCCGCCGTCGGGCAGTCTCGTCGTCGTGCCCTGCAGGCCGATGTCCCCCACCCAGTGGTGGGCGCACGAGTGCGGGCAACCGTCCATGAAGATCTTCAGGCTCTCGACCTTCTCGCCGAAGCGCTGCTCGAGCACCTCCAGGACCTCGTCGAGCTTGCCTTTCGTCTCCGCGACGGAGTAGTTGCAGAAGCGGTGGCTGGTGCAGGCGATCGAGTTGCCGTACACCTTGTTGCGGGTGATCGGGAAGCCGAGCTCGCGCATCCCGTCGAGGAGGCGACCGAGCAGGCCGATCGGGACGTTGCCGACGATGAAGTCCTGCTGGCGGGTGAGCCGGATGTCCGGCTGGCGCTCCTCCAGGCCGGTGCCGAGGTCCTCGACAAGGTCGCCGATGGCGATCATCTGCTCGCCGGTCATCCACCCCATCGGGACCGAGAAGCCGGCGTAGACGTAACCCTCCTGCTTCTGGCTGTGGACGCCGAGGTGCTCGTAGTCCCTGGCGGGGGCCGGCGCGGTGAGATCCTCCAGGCGACGGCCGAGCCGCTCCTCGATCATCGTGCGCACGCCCTCGGGCCCGTAGTCGTCGACCATGAACTTGATCCTGGCCTTCGCTCGGCTGACCCGGTAGCGGAGGTTTGTCTGCCAGGCGTCGGTGGTCGCTCGGAGCACGTCGATGGCGTCATCGACCGGCACGAACACCCCGATGTCGCGCGACAGTCGTGGCGTGTTCGACAGTCCTCCGCCGACGCGCAGAGCGAAGCCTTCACGATCGTCGTGCACGACACCGACGAGCGCCACGTCATGGATCTCCGGCGCGTTGCACTGTCCAGGGCAGGCACTGATCGTGAACTTGTGCTTGCGCGGCAGGTCCGAGTAGTCGGGGTTGCCGTAGAAGTACCTGGCGGCGTCCTCGATCACGGGGCGCACGTCGAACGCCTCGTCCGCCGCGATCCCCGCGACCGGGCACCCGGTGATGTTGCGTACCGTGTCACCCTCGCCCCCGACCGTGGTCAGACCCGTCGCGCGGACCGCGTCGAGGACCTCGGGGAGCTGGTCGAGGCGCACCCAGTGCAGCTGGAGGCCCTGGCGGGTTGTGAGCTCGCCGTAATCCTTGCCGAAGGTCTGGCTGATCCGCCCGACCCCCCGGAGCTGCGCGGGTTTGAGCAGTCCTCCGGGGACCTTGATCCGGACCATGAAGGTCCCGATCTTCGGCTTGTCGTGGGTCAGCCCCCACCAGTTGAGGCGGACGATGTCCTCCTCCGGCACCGCTTCGTACCCCACGGCGATGAGCTGGGGCAGGTCGTCGACGATGTCCAAGGGGAACTTCTCGCGCTTCAGCCGTTCGATGGAGTTGCGCTTGAGCACGAGATCCCACGTCGGCTCCTCCGTCCGACGTCTCGGGCGTCGTCTGGTCGGCGCTGCCATGACTGCGTCCTTCGGTCGTCTCAGGCGGCTCTGATGAGTGACGGGGTCTCGGCCAGCTGGGCGCGCAGCGCCACCACGTCACCGATGATGATGGTCGCCGGGGGCTTCAGGCCGGCACGGGCGACGGCCTGCGGCAACTGACCGAGCGGCGCCTCGACGACCTCTTCGAGAGGGGTCGTCGCCCAGCGCACGGCCGCGGCTGGGGTTGCCGCTGATCGACCGTTGGCGATGAGGCGGTCGACGGTCGTCGCGAGCGATACGACGCCCATGAGGATGACGAGCGTGCCGGGGAACGCGGCCAGCGCCGACCAGTCGAGGTCCGTCTCCGGCTTCGTGGGATCCTCGTGGCCGGTGATCACCGCGAAGCCGCTCGCGACGCCACGGTGGGTGACGGGCACCCCCGCCGCCGCCGGCGCCGCGATCGCCGAGGTCACGCCGGGAACGACCTCGAACGGGATCCCGGCGGCGGCGCACGCCAGCGCCTCCTCGCCCCCGCGGCCGAGGACGAAGGGATCGCCGCCCTTCAGGCGGACGACGGCATGCCCAGCGAGCGCGGCGTCGATGATGAGCCGCTCGATCTCCTCCTGCCGCCAGCCGCCGCCCCGCCGTTTTCCGACGGGGACCCGCACCGCCTCGGGAGGCGCGAGCTCCAGCGCTTCGAGCGTCGCGAGGCGGTCGTGCGCGATGAACGTCGACGTCGCCAGCAGCTGAGCGGCACGCAGTGTCAGCAGCCCGGGGTCACCCGGCCCCGCACCTACGAGGTGCACCACCCCGGCGAGGGCGGGCGGCCCCCCAAGCCGGTGCGACACACCGGCTGAGCCGCCCAGGGGAGGAGGCACGGCGACCATCAGACTCCTCCTCGGTCGGACGCCGCGCGGCGCCGCCCCCTGACGTCCAGCCCCAACTGCACCCCGTCCCTCCCGCCGCGTCCAACAAGTGAGCCGCATCCCGGGCGATGCCGCGAACGGAACGCGAGGAAACGGTGCGTACTCCTCGACACCCGGAGCGGGTGCGCTCGCCTCGCGTCGGGCACCGTGACCACCGGGTCGCTGCTGGAGGGGCGTCCGTGGACCATTGAGAGCGAGCTGGCGTGCTGCGCAGCGCGTGGCGGGTGAGATCCGGCTCCACGCCTGACCAGCAGCGGAGCGGGTCGATCGCGGCCACGTCCGCCCCACGCGGGGTGCCGCTGGTCCCGCTCGTCGCCCGGTCAGATCCAGGCGCGGAACCACCAGCGCTGGCGGACGGCGGCCTCAGGCAGCTCCATCCCCACGTGCACCGGGTAGAAGTAGAGGAACAGTCCCACGGCGGCCAGGCCGATCACCGCCCCAAGGACCGCCCCCGGGGTGAGCGCCCGGCGCGACAACTGCACGCCGCGACGCGCGGCGTGCCGTTCGATGACCTCGTCCAGCCACACCAGCGAGTAGGTGGCCGCCAAGGCGAGGAACACGACCACCGGCGTCATGTAGAAGAAGAACAGGGGGCGGCTGAACGGCAAGCCGGGCAGGCTGAGGATCATCCACGGGCCGGCCTGCACCCCCCAGAAGGCGAGGATGAACCACGCGCGCCGGTCACGCAGAGCGGCACCGATCCCGAGCGGCACCAGCGACGCCAACGCCACCCACCACAGCGCCGGGTTGCCGAGCGCGATGATCTCGGCGGCGTTGCCCTGCGCGACCACGCACGGCTCAGGGTCCTCCAACTGCCCCTGCTCGTTGCGGGTGGCGATGCCTCTGGCCCGGTTCTCGTCGCAGTTCTTCCAGTAGTACACCACCGGACGTCCCATCACCGGCCACGTGTAGGCCGGTGCCCGGTAGGGGTGGTCCGCCTCGAGGTCGTTATGGAAGGTCAGGATCGACCGTTGGTAGCGCCACAGCCCGGCGAACCGGCCGGGCAACGAGACGTGGCACGGCTCGGTCAGGCTGCCGTCGTCGGCGGTGCAGACGCGTTCACCCTCCGTGGTGCGGGCGTAGTTCACCAGCCAGGGCACGTACGACAGCAGGTAGACGGCCGCTGGCACGAGCACGAACGCGAGCGTCGTCGACCCGACAAGCCGTCCGACCTGGGTCAGCGCCCGTCCTGTGCAACGTCGCCGCCAGGCCAGCTCCCAACCGACGACGAGCAGCACGGCGGCCACCAGCGCCAACGCCCCCGACCACTTCGTGGCGACGGCCAGCCCGAACGCGGCCCCCGCCAACACACGCAATGCGTGCCCCCGCCGCGGCAACGGCCGCCGTTCGCCGTGTCCGAGCGTCGCCGTTGCGGCCGCTCCCGCCCCGTCGGCCCGTGCGTGCACGTCCCGCTCGGCGGTTGCCATCGCGGGCAGCCGCCCGGTACCTGTCCACGGCCCCGGGCCGGTGCGTGTCGGGTCCTCGTCGCTGCCACCGGCCGGGATGGGGAACCGCAGCTGCTGCGCGCCGGTCGCCGTCGCGGTCCAACGCGGCGCCAGTTCGTCGGGTGACGCCGCGAGGCGGCTGCGGTCGTGGTCGACCAGCAGCAGCCACGCCCCGAGCGCCACGAACGCCGCCAGGAAGATGTCCAGCATCGACGTGCGCGACTGCACGAACAGCAGGCCGTCCACGGTGGCGAGCAGGCCGGCGAGCGCGGCGGCTCCCCGCCACCGCAGCAGGCGGGCGCCCATCAGGTAGGTGAGCAGCGCCACCGCGACGCCGGCCACCACCCCCGAGATCCGCCAGCCGAAGGACTCGTCCCCGGCGATGGCGATGCCTGCAGCGATCAGCCACTTGCCGACCGGTGGGTGGACGCCGAACCCCTCCTCCACCCCCTGATCGAGGTAGGCCCGGGCGTCGTTCACGTAGTACGTCTCGTCGAAGACGATCGTCTCGGGGTGCGACAGCAGCACCACGCGGACGACGGCGGCGACCACCACAAGGAGCGCCGGGATGAGGAAGGCGACGACACGCTGCCGGTTCACTGGCACGGGAGGGTAGCGGGAGGGCTAGGTTCGACCGGGTGGCCGACACCTCCCCGCTGTCCGCACGCGCCGGCGACCGCGGCGACGGACGCCTGGTGGTCGTCGCGACGCCGATCGGCAACCTCGGTGACCTCTCGGAGCGCGCCGCCGTGGCGCTGCGCACCGCGGACCTCGTCGCGGCCGAGGACACCCGCCGGACGGGCCGGCTGCTGGCGCACGTCGGCGCCACCACGCCCCAGATCAGCTACCACGAGCACAACGAGGAGTCCCGTCTGCCCGCGTTGCTGGAGCGCATCGCCGCCGGTGGGACCGTGGCGCTGGTCAGCGATGCTGGTACCCCCGCCGTGTCCGATCCCGGCTACCGGCTGGTCCGGGCCTGTCTCGACGCGGGGTTGTGTGTCGAGGCGGTCCCCGGACCGTCCGCGCTGCTGAACGCGCTGGTGGTGGCGGGCCTCCCCACGGACCGGTTCGTGTTCGAGGGGTTCCTGCCGCGTCGGGGCGGTCGACGCCGGGTCAGGCTGGAGGAGCTGGCGCAGGAACCGCGCACGGCGGTTCTCTACGTGGCACCGCACCGGGCTGCCGGCGACCTGGCCGACCTGGCCTCGGCGCTGGGCGACGACCGACCGGCGGCGCTGTGCCGGGAGCTGACCAAGCTGCACGAGGAGGTGTGGCGCGGCACGCTCGGTGAGCTCGCCGAGCGAGCCGCGCAGGGCAGCGTGCGCGGCGAGGTCACCCTCGTGGTCGGGGGAGCGCCGGCGCGCCGCCGGGCCGTGCCGACACCGGACGAACTCGCCGGCGCCGTGGCGAGCATGGTCGGGGCCGGTGTGTCCAAGAGGACCGCGATCGCTCAGGTGGCGGCCGACGCCGGCGTGCCCCGGCGGGACGTCTACCAGGCGGTGGTCGACGAGGGCGGCTCGTCGCGGTGAGCCCCTGGGGGGCCCGTCGCGGCAGCCGGCCACGACCGCGCCGCACGCAGCGGTGGCGGTTCCGCGGCGGGCCGAGCGGCCGGTGGGGCGGGCACGCCCGGCGTGGGGCCGGTGGGACCCCCGGCTGGCCATCCCACCTCGGAACCCCTCGGCTGGACGCGTGTGGCGGCTGACTGCGCGCGGCGGATGCCGTCGCCCAGGACGCCGACCCCCGCGATGCACGGGCGGCACACTGATCTGCCGCGGAACCCCACGAGCTCCTCCGCGCCACCGCAGAACACGCACTGGTCGGTGGGTTTGGAGAGGATGACCTGGTCGCCGTCCACGTGCACCTCCAAGGCGTCGCCCTCGCGGATGTTCAGCGAGTGGCGGATCCCTGCGGGGATCACGACGCGACCGAGGTCGTCGACCTTGCGCTGGATGCCGGTCCTCATGCTCGCGGGCTCCGTGTGCGCGACCGCCAGTGCCTGTGATGAGCCTGCCCCGAGCGGCCGAGGCTAGGACCGATGGGTGGCGGCGTCCAGCCCGGTCGTCGGGACGGTGGCCGCTGCCTCCTCCACCTTGCGGAACAGCGGACCGCTGGGACGCGCGGGTGTGCCTGGTGCGAGCGGCACGCGGCGCCAGCCGTCCGCCTCGATGGGGTCGGTAAACCCGAAGACGTCGCGGTGGATGATCGTGCTCGAGAACGGCAGGAACGGGTACAGGCCGACCTTCGCGGCGTTGATGGCGTTCAAGGCGACGTACAGGGTCGTGGCCGTCCGCGCCGGGTCGTGCTGGGCCGTCTTCCACGGCTCCTTGCGGTTGAGGTAGGCGTTGGTGTCCTGCGCGGCGCGCATCGCCACTCGCAGCGCCGCCCGCAGCTCCACCCTATGGAGCAAGCCGGCCTCCTCGACCAGAGCCTCCTCGGCCGACCGCAGCAGTGCGGTGTCGTCGTCGTCGAGCCGACCCGGCTGGGGCACGCGCGCGTCGCAGTCGCGCGCCGTCATGGTCACGACGCGATGGACGAGGTTGCCCCAGGTGGCCACGAGTTCGTCGTTGATGCGGCGCGCGACCTCCTCGTCGGTCAGGTCGGTGTCCTGCTGCTCGGGCAGGTTGGCGGCGAGCGCGTAGCGCAACGCGTCGGGCTGGTGGTCGGAGAGGTACTCGAGCACCGATCGGCCGACCCCCGCGCTCTTGGAGGCCTTGGCGCCGCGGAAGGTCACGTACTGGTTGGCCGGCACGTCGGTGGGGAGGTTCAGTCCACCGTAGCCCAGCAGGTACGCGGGCCAGAACACGGCGTGGAAGGGGATGTTGTCCTTACCGATGAAGTAGTAGGTCTCTGCGTCGGGATCCTGCCACCATGCCTTCCAGGCGTCGGGCTCGCCCTGGCGTCGGGCCCACTCCTTGGACGCCGAGAGGTAGCCGATGACCGCCTCGAACCACACGTAGATGCGCTTCCCGTCACCGATCGTGTCGGCGCCGGGTGGCAGCGGCACACCCCAGTCGAGGTCGCGGGTGATGGCGCGGTCGTGCAGACCCTCCCGCACGAAACCCAGCGCCCAGTTGATCACGTGAGGACGCCAGCCCTCGCGCGTCCGCAGCCAGTCGTGGACCTGCTGCTGCAACTTGGACAGCAGGACGAAGTAGTGCTCCGTCGCGCGGACGACCGGGGGCGCGCCGCTGAGCTTGCTGCGGGGCGTGAGCAGGTCGGCGGGGTCGAGCGTGCGGCCGCAGTTCTCGCACTGGTCGCCGCGGGCCTGCTCGTAGCCGCAGTGCGGGCAGGTGCCCTCCACGTAACGGTCGGGGAGGAAACGCTCGGCCTGCGGGTCGTAGAACTGCTCGGTCGTGCGCGTGTCGATGTAGCCGCGCTCGCGCAGGGTGTTGAACAGGTCGTGCACCACCTCGCGGTGGTTGTCGGTCATGGTCGTCGTGAACAGGTCGAACGAGATCCCGAACTCCTTCCAGTAGCGCAGGAACTCCGGGTGGAAACGTTCGACGATCGCGCGTGCGGTGACGCCCTCCTGGTCGGCGCGGACGGTGATCGGCGTGCCGTGAGCATCGCTGCCCGACACCATCAGCACGCGGTCGCCGGCGACCCGGTGGTAACGGGCGAAGATGTCCGCCGGCAAGTAGGCGCCAGCCATGTGGCCCAGGTGCAGCGAGCCGTTGGCGTAGGGCCAAGCGACCGCCACGAGGACGTGCTTGCCGCCGCTTCTGCTGCTCATCGCGGCGAGCCTACCGCTGCGGACGGGGCCACCACCGGGGTGCCGTGCGCGGTCGTTCACCGTGACCCGGCGGCCTCGGACGGTGCAACCTCGCGGGCCCCCCAAGCGTGAGATCGTGTGGAGGGACACGGAGCCCGGCGGACGTCGCAGAGACCGTGTCGGAACAGATGGGCCAGGGAGTGCTGAGCGTCCTGCGCGGGGTGCGGCCCGACACGGCGACCTCCTTCGCCGACGTGTTCCAGGCGCATCACCGCCGGGCGCTGCGGCTCGCCTGGGTGCTGACCGGTGACCCCCACGTCGCGGAGGACGTCGTCGCGGAGGTCTTCGCCAAGGTGTGGGTCCGTGGGAGCGTGGCCGTGTCGCCGACCCCGGGCCGTACCTCCGACGGGCGGTGGTCAACCAGGTCCGCAGCCGCGGGCGCCGGCGCGTCGTGGAGGTACGCGAGGCGCAGCGCCGCCACGGCGACCTGCGCGGTGCCCGCCAACACGACGAGCACGCCGCCGACCACGACGAGGTGTGGCAGGCGATCCTGCGGCTGCCGAGGCGCCAGCGGGAGGCGATCGTGCTGCGGTACTACGAGGATCTCAGCGAGGCGGAGACCGCCGAGGTCCTGGGGGTCAGCGTGGGGACCGTCAAGTCCCAGGTGTCGCGCGGCATGGACCGCCTGCGCGCGCTCATGGGTGGGCCGTCGCCCGCCGGAGGTGAGGCATGAACGATCTGGACCAGCGGGTCCGCGACACCCTCCGCGCCCGGGCGGGGGACATCGAGCCCGCCCCGGCACTGTGGCAGGAGGTGCGACGCCGGCGCGACCGGCGCCGGCGGTCGCGCATGGCCGCCGGCGCGGGGGCCCTGGCCGTCGCGGCCACGATCGCGACCGTGGCGGTGCCGGCAGCGCTCCACCGGCTGCGCCCCGACGAGCCGGCACCGTTCATCGAGGAGCCTGCGACCACCGCGCCGAACACCGACCCCACCACCGGGCCATCGCCCTCGGCTCCCGCCACGGACGCCGGCGAGCCGGCCGGTGCGGTCGCCGGGTCGGCGGTCGCGGTGGTCACCGACGGCGTATCCCTGAGCCTGCTGGGCCCCGACGGGGCGTTGGCGCCGTTCCTCGTCTTCGGCGAGGAAGACGAGACCCGCGTCGTGGCGCTGGCCATCCGGCCTGGCTCGACCCCCGACGACCTGACGCTCGTGCTGCTGACCGAGTCGCAGGGGATGTACGACCTGCGCTGGCTGCGGCGCACGCGCGAGGGAACGGACACCAGCGTGTCGGGTCCGTTGACGTTCCCCGACCCCTACAACGTGCGCAACCGCGCGGTCGGCGGGTCCGTGCCCGCCCCCGTGTGGTCGCCCGACGGACGTCACCTGGCATGGTTGGAGGACGGGCCCGCCGGGCAGTCCCCGCCCGCCGCACCGGTGCTGCGCACCATCGGATGGAGCTTGGCCGGCCCGGGTACCGGACGCACCGCCGACGACAACGCCGAGTGGTCGCTGGATCCGCTCGCGGATGGGGCGCGGCTGCGGCTGCAGGACTGGCTGTGGCTGGCCGGTGACGGCGAGGAGCGCGCCGGGATCGTGCAGGTGACCGACGACCTCCCGCACCTGCACACGCTCGACGTCGCCCGCGGGTCGGACGGGGCGCTGTCGACTGGGGAGGTCCGCACCTCCGACGCAGCGATGGTGGACTGGGCGGTCGGCGCCCGGGACCGGCCGGACGAGTCGGCGCCCCGCTACCTCCTGGAGGTCACGGGCGGCGACCCGGCTGGGACGGCCGTTCGGCTGGCGGTGGTCGCCGGCGACCCCGAAGGCGTCGAACTGCCGCTGCCCGACGAGCTGCAGCGCACCCGTGATCTCACGTCGGTATGGATGACTGCCCACGGCGACGAGGTGCTGGTGGGCGCCGACGGTCGCGCCTGGCTGCTCAGGCGGGAGGGCGCCGTGCGCCCGCTCGACGGAACCGTGTGGTACGCCGACCACCTGCGGTAGGCCGCCTGCCGGGTGTGGCAGCTCCACGACGGTCGCAGGCGCGACGGCACCGGGGCGTCCGTGGCCCGCTGCTAGGCTCCCTGTGGGCCCGTCCCGGGCGGGCAGGCGCCGGTCGGTCGACGGGGGAGCGACCCGGCGTCCCTTGGCGGCGACCCGGTCCCCGACGCGGCGACGAGGACCCAGCCTTGGCCGAGTACGCGGACACGCACTGCCATCTCGACCACCACGAGCAGATGCGCCCCGCGGAGCAGATCGAGCGGGCCCGCCAGCACGGTGTGATGATCCTCGTCACCGTGGGAACCGATCTGGCGTCGTCCACCGAGGCGGTGCAGACCGCCGGCCGCCACGACGGGGTGTGGGCGACCGTGGGTGTCCACCCCAACGACGCGATGGAGGCGACCCCGCAGGTCCTCGGGCGCATCGAGCAACTCGCCATGCAGCAACGCGTGGTGGGGGTCGGCGAGACCGGGCTCGACTACTACCGCGACTGGGCACCGCCCGACCGCCAGCGCGCGGCGTACCGGCGGCACATCGAGTTGGCGAAGGCGACCGGCAAGACCCTGGTGGTGCACTGCCGCGACGCCTGGGCCGACACGCTCGCCATCCTCGAGGAGGAGGGTCCGCCCGCGCGGGTCGTGCTGCACTGCTTCTCCGGCGACGCGTCGCTCGCCGAACGCTGTTCAGCGGCCGGCTACTTCCTGTCCTTCGCCGGCAACGTCACGTTCAAGAACGCTCCCGTCCTGCGTGACGCCGCTGCGGTCACCCCGCTGGACCAGCTGCTGACCGAGACCGACAGCCCGTTCCTGACCCCCCATCCGCACCGCGGCAGCCCCAATGAACCGGCCAACGTGGCGCAGGTCGCGGCGTGCCTGGCCGACGTCAAGGGTCTGCAGCTGGAGGAGATCGCGGCCGCGACCGTGGCCAACGCCCGGCAGGCGTTCGCGCTGCCGGGCGGCGACGTCATCGACTGACGCACTGCGACCCGTGCCGGCGCGGGGCGCGGCGAGCAGCGCCTACCCTTCCCGCGTGCCGCCAACCCCCCACGAGCTTCTCACCCCCGCTGACGTGCGGCGGCTGTTGCAGCGGCACGGTCTGTCGCCGCGGAGGACGGCCGGGCAGAACTTCGTGGTCGATCCCAACACCGTGCGCAAGATCGTGCGGGACGCAGGCGTGACCTCCACCGACACCGTGATGGAAGTGGGCGCCGGCC
>DASZZX010000284.1:0-1941 GCA_036260415.1 Nitriliruptorales bacterium | reverse complement strand
GGACCCGTACGTCGACTGGTAGCTGCCGAGGCGCTCGACGTAGGCGAAGAGTCCCGCCGTGGTGGCCAGCCAGAGCAGCGTCGCGATGGTCGAGCCTCCGGTGATCCACCGCCAGCGGGCCTCCTTCCTGTCGGGTGCGTACCGGTACAGGACGGCGAGCACCACGGTCACGAGGGCGGCGAGTGCCGCCCAGGACACCACGGGCAGGACGGTGCGGACCGGTCCAGGGACCTCGGCCAGCGCCCTGGAGGCTGCGCCGGCCGCGGCGATCACGGCGCCGAGGAGCAGGGCACCGCCCAGCACGAACACGAGCGCGAGTCCGCTGCGACGCAGGAACCCCCGCGTCTCGGTCTCGTGGTAGGCGAGGGTCAACCCGTCGATGAGGTAGGTCATGGCGGTCGTCGCCGTCCACAGCGCCACCACGAGGCCGGTGAGGCCGCGCCAGGTGAGCACCTGGGTGGAGGCGGCCGTGATCGTCGTCAGCTGGTCGGCCACCACCGACTGGAGGTCGGCGGGCAGCATCCCCGCCACGCCCGACAGCTGCTGGACCGCCTGCTCCGGCGTGTTGACGGCCCCGTAGACCGAGATCGCCGTCACCAGCACCGGGGCGATCGACAGGACGGCGAAGAAGGCCACGCCCGCGGCCTGCACCATGAGGCGGTCGCTCAGCACGTGCCCCGCGACGCGCCGGAGGATGCGGCGCCAGCCCGCGGCGGTGATCCTGCGGGGCGAGTCCGCGTCGCTCGCCTGGAGACCGTGTCCTCGCTCCGCTGCCTGCGGAGCGTGCCCGTCGTCCCGAGCCAACGCCATGGCCCATCTCACCTGCGGCCGGGACGGGCCGCAAACTCCGCTGTCCGGTGCTCCACGGCCTGCCCCGTCTCGCGCTGCACCTGCGCCGCCTCCCGTCAGGAGGACGACGGCCGTGGCCCCGCCACCGGGGTCAGGCGGGACTCGTCCCGATCGGCTCCTGGCCGGGCCGGCTCATGCCTGACGCGGACCGGGTGTGCGAGGTGCTGGACCCGAGGACGACGGGCAGGGACTCGTGACCGCGCAGGATGACCGTGCCGCGGCGACGTCCGGGACCCGCGGGGCCGAGGTCGGGGAACCGCTCGAACAGCGCCTGCAGCGCGACCTCGCCCTCCATCCGCGCGAGCGCGGCGCCGAGGCAGAAGTGGATGCCGCTGCCGAAGGCGAGGTGGTCGCGCGCGTTGGGGCGCGTCACGTCGAAGACGTGCGGATCGGAGAACACCCGCGGGTCCCGGTCGGCCGCGGCGAGCAGGAGGATCAGCCACTCGCCCTCGGCGACGGGGACCCCGTGGACGGTGGTGGACCGCCTGGCCCGGCGTCCGGTCCGCTGCACCGGGGGGTCGACGCGGAGGACCTCGTCGACCGCGTTCGGCCACAGCGACGGGTCCTCGGCGAGCAGCCGGCGCTGGTCGGGATGGGCGAACAGCAGGGCGGCCCCGTTGCCGATGAGGTTCACGGTGGTCTCGAACCCGGCGCCGACGACCAGCGCGGCCGTGGCCCGCAGCTCGGTCTCGGTGAGGCCACCACCGTCAACCTCATCGGCAACGGCGCCGCGCTGCTGCTCGCCCACCCCGACCAGCGCCGGCTGCTGGCCGAGGACCCGTCGCTGTGGCCGAACGCGGTCGACGAGGTCCTCCGCGTCGACCCCCCGGTGCAGCGGACCGCACGGCGGGCCAGGCGGCCCACCACCGTCCACGGGGTCCCCGTCGCCGAGGGCGAGTGGCTCATCCTCCTGCTCGCCGCGGCCGACCGGGACCCGCGGGTGTTCCCCGATCCGCACGCCTTCGACGTCACGCGCCCCACCGCGCGCGACCACCTGGCCTTCGCCAGCGGCATCCACTTCTGCCTCGGCGCCGCGCTCGCGCGGATGGAGGGCGAGGTGGGCCTGCGCGCCCTGTTCGACCGCTTCCCCGA
>DASZZX010000283.1:0-2872 GCA_036260415.1 Nitriliruptorales bacterium | reverse complement strand
GCTCTGCCCGGCCCCTACCGACGTGGAGGTGGGCCATCAGACGGGCCCGGGGGCCGGACGCTCGGACCTGCACACGCTCCGCTCTCCGCTCCCATCCCCTGCACCGCCACGGCCCGTGACGCGCGGTGCGACAACCGGATGCGCTCGCACGCTGACCGGGCCGGGTCGTGGGTAGGCCGGCTGGGATGCGGTGGCGGTGCAGCCAGATGCCGCAGCAGCGTGGCCAGGTACAGCCGCGGACGTGGCGGCCAGCTAGGTCCATGCCTCGAGCCGGCCGGACACCCACATCGCCTGGGCCGCAACCATCGACGAACCCACCGACACCGCCGTTCTCGCGCTGCGACATGCGCTCTCCGGCTGGTTCGGCACACCCTGAAAGCGACGATGCCTATCATCGGTCGGCCCTCCTGATCGGCCGACCGAACATCGCCGTAGCGCCCATCCTGTGGGTCGCACACATTCGGACCCACAGGCGGAATCAGGATGCGCGTGCCAGATCAGAGTGTCGCGGACGGGTCGTGGCCGGACGGTGGGGCCGAGCCGGGGCGAGTCCGGCGTCGATATCGAGCCCGATGGCGCCGAGGAAGTTGATGTTCTGGTGTGCGCCGGCGAAATGTGCGCCAGCACCTCATCGTCGATCCGCTGGCCCTAGCGGCGGGACTTCCTAGGAGACGCGTCTTAGTCGATGAGCGTCCCGACGTACTTCCCGTCGTGCACGATCGATGGCTTGCCCGCCGACAGCTGGCGCCAGGCTTGTTCGGGGGTGATGGTGTAACCGGAGGCCTGCATGCGTCGAGCTATGGCGGCCACCACGACGGGCGCAGCGAACGACGTGCCGCTCCAGTTGGCCCAGCCGTGGAACGCGTCGTCGCGGGGGGCGGCGTCCGGAGGGAAGGTGATGAACGTGCTCTGCACGTTGTCCGCTAGTGCACAAGCATCGACCCATCGGTCGTCGTCCGTGCCGTAGTTGGTGAAGTCGGCGGGACGTGCCAGGCGATCGACTGCCGCCACGGCGATGACGCGCCGCATCGCGGCCGGCCAGAAACGTCGCCCCACCGAGGTGTTCCCCGCGGCCGCGACGACGACGCTGCCAGGGTTACGGTCGAGCCAGTGGAGGATGGCTCGCTTGAGCAGCTCAGGCGGCCGGTTGCGGTACGTGAACCCGCCGAAGGACAGATTGAGGATGTTGGCCGCCGGCAGCTCGTCGATCCGATGGGCCACGGCCTCCTCCGAGACCCAGCCGCGACCGTCCAGCACGTCCAGGACTCGGACGGTGGCGTACGAGGCGAGTCGAGTGATGATTCCTGCGACGAAGGTTCCGTGTCCTGCAGCGTCGTCGCGGCGGCCGTCCTCGTCCGTGTCGACCTGGTCGGGTTCGCTGTCGCCCCAATGGCGTTGCTGCAACCACTGCTGTTGACGGTTCACCCCTGAATCGAGGACGTGGATGCGCACGAACTCGTCAGGGTCTGGAAGCGCTGGCCAGGAGAGGTTGTCCACCTGGCTGGGCGGCGCCGGCACCGGTTGGTAGTGAGGCTGACCCGTCAGGTCGTTGGCCGGGAGTTGCAGCACGTGCACCGGACTGGCGGATACGTTCCGCCGCCACAGCTCCGACAGTAGATCGGGCAGCGGGCGGGACCTTTCGGGTTCTGTCGGACACAAGCACCTGAGGCCGTGACCTGGGGGAACCGGTTCCGGCTCCCATCCCCAGCGGTGCAGCTCGTCGTTCGCCGGCTGCCGGGCGGCTTCGGGAACGTAGACGCGGTTGCGCAGGATCAGGCTCTCGCGGTACTCGGTACCGAGTGGCGCCTGCGCTAGTGACGCTACGTCATATGGGAACCACATGGCGTCGCCGTCATCGACCAACTCTTGTGCGGATCGTCTTCGCTGATCCCCGGCTGGCATGGTGCCCCCGCCTATCGAGCCCGCTTTGCCCAACATCAGGTATCTTGCGCCGTGATACGACGCTCTGACAAGCCGTAGGGGTCACCGATCACGGTCACGCGGCGCCGACGAGATGGCCGGCTCGCATCAGGAGTCCAGAACGGGCGGTAAGTAGGGCTTCATCCCCGCGTTGGGTTGAGCGATGGCTGCAGGGTCGTCCATGCTGCTTGAGGTTGGCTCCGTTGAGCGACCAGCTGAAACGCGAGCCGTGCCATCTCGCCCGTCGGAGTTCGCACGCCTGGCCCTGGAGGTCGCACACGCCGACCCTCGGCGAGCCCGGCAACTGGCCACCGCTGTGCTGTCCACCGTCGGCGGCGATCAGGTGTCCCGGGCCCTCGCTGAGCACGCCTTGGGTCTGGCAGCCAAAGAGTTCCTGGACCTCGACCGCGCGACCACTCATCTACGGCGTGCCATCCGAGGCTCGTTGAAGGCGGGCGAACCCTTCGTAGCTGCCCAGGCACGCACGAGTCTCTGCTTCGTGCTCCTCAGCCGGGGACAGACTGGGGCGGCGCTGCGCGAGGCCGATCGAGCGGCGGCCGTGCTGCGGGGTCAGGAGGCGGGTCAGCTGCATATGCGACGGGCGCTGATCCTCCAACGGCTCGGTCGGCTCGATGAAGCCCTGGAGGGCTACCGTCGTGCGATCCAGGTGTTCCGGCGGGCCAACGATGAGGTGTGGGAAGCACGGGTCTTGTGCAACCGCGGAGTGCTCCACGGCTACAGGATGGAGTTCGCTGCCGCGGAGCGGGACCTGTCCCGTTCCTCCCATCTGGCGAGACGCCACGGCCAGAAGCTCGCCGCCACACAGGTGCACCACAACCTCGGTTTCGTAGCGGCCCGTCGAGGCGACGTCCCCACCGCCCTGCGACGGTTCGACGCCGCGGAGCAGGAGCACCGCGCGCTCGGCCTCTCCGACTGGGTGGGGATGGTCGAC
>DASZZX010000282.1:0-4762 GCA_036260415.1 Nitriliruptorales bacterium | reverse complement strand
ATCGACCATCCGTTGACGCAAGCCGGTGGGGGCGCGGACTGGCGCAACGACTTCGATGGCGTCAAGGACCGCCTCCAGATGCTGAAGGACGCGGGCGGCTGGGCCGTCGCGCGGATCGCGTGCTTCAAGGACACCCGTGTGGCGGATGCCCGCCCCGAGCTCGCGGTCCAGGACCAGAGCGGACGCACGTGGAAGGCCCGCAAGGACTTCTCGTGGCTCAACCCGTACCAGGACGAGGCCGGCCAGTGGTGCATCGACGTCGGCCTTGCCGCCCTCGAACTGGGCTTCGACGAGATCCAGTACGACTACATCCGCTTCCCCAACAGCGGCGACGGGGACACGAGCGTCATCTCGCTGCCCGGTGTGCCCGAGGATCGCCCGCGTGAGGAGTGGCACCACAGCGACGAGATCGTCGACTTCCTCGCGACCGCCAGCGAGCAGATCCGAGAGGCTGGCGGCTACGTCTCCGCCGACCTGTTCGGCCTGGTCACCTACGACTTCCGGTGGGACGCCGGTGGGACCGGTCAGGTGCTCGAGCGCATCGCCGAGCATGTGGACGTCATCTCATTGATGGTCTACCCGTCGCACTACAACGAGGGGAACTACGGCCTGATGCCCCATCCCATCGAGCACCCGTACGAGACGGTGTGGAACGCGATGCAGGAAGCCCAGATGCGAGTGCAGGGTCTGCGGGCGCAACTGCGTCCCTGGCTGGAGGACTTCTCCGCCCCGTGGATGGGCTATCCGGATCACTCGCCGCAGCACGTCTCCGAGCAGATCCGAGCGACGTACGAGAACGGCATCGACAGTTGGATGCTGTGGAACGCCGCCAACCGCTACACGGCGTCGATCCTCGACGCCGGCGAGGCGGTGAGCAAGAGAAACCGGGACTTCCGCCCACCGGCACGCACGGCGGTCCCCGACCCGCCACCCGGGCGCGAGGAACTCGAGTGGCCCGGGACGCCACCGTGTGACCCCTACCCCGGCATCCTGCAGGTGGGGGAGGGCAACCTCGCCGGGTCGACGCCACCGGGGCTCGCGCTGCCGTTCGACGACCCGCGTCTGTGTGCGGGCGTCCCCGACGGTGAGGAAGCCGAGACCACCTGGCAGGAGCGGGCGGCGGCGGGCGCAGCGGGCGGGTCGACGCCCGGCACCTGAGGACGCGGAGGCCTCCCGGATGCTGTTCCCGACCGTGGAGTTCGCGGTCTTCTTCGTCGTCGTGCTCGTCGGCGGCTGGCTGCTGATGCACCAGCTCACCGCGTGGAAGCTGTTCGTCCTCGCTGCCAGCTACGTCTTCTACGCGGCCTGGGACTGGCGCTACACGGCCCTGCTCGCCGGCTCCACCATCCTCAACCAACTGACCGTCCTCACCATCGGCCGACAGCCCACCGAGCGGCGCCGTCGCCTCGCGCTGGCCGCGGGGATCGGCGCCAACCTCGGCGTCCTCGGATGGTTCAAGTACTACGGGTTCTTCGTCACCTCTGCGCGCAACGCGCTGGGCGAATTCGGCATCACCCCACCGCTGCCGTTGCTGGAGATCGTGCTGCCGGTCGGCATCTCCTTCTTCACCTTCCAGGCGATGAGCTACGTGATCGACGTCTACCGAGACGAGATCGACGCCGCGCCGTGGCTCGACGTGTTCGTGTACCTGTCGTTCTTCCCCCAACTGGTGGCCGGTCCCATCGTGCGGGGCTCGGAGTTCCTGCCGCAGCTGCGCGCTCCGCGAGATCCCACCGCCATCCCGGCCGTCCACGCGTTCGGCCTGATCCTCGCCGGCCTGTTCAAGAAGGTCGTGATCGCCAACGCCCTCGCCGTGGCGATCGTCGACGACGTGTTCGCCGACCCGGGGACACACACCGCCCTCGAGGTGCTGGCCGGCGTCTACGGCTACGCGGTCCAGATCTACGCCGACTTCGCCGGCTACACCGACATCGCCATCGGCGTCGCCCTGCTCCTGGGCTTCCGCTTCCCCCAGAACTTCGACGCCCCGTACGCCGCGCTGTCGCTGCGCGACTTCTGGCGACGCTGGCACATGACGCTGTCGCGCTGGCTGCGCGACTACCTCTACATCCCCCTCGGCGGCAGCCGCGGCGGCGCCGCCAGCACCTTCGCCGCGCTGATCACCACGATGGTCCTCGGTGGCCTGTGGCACGGGGCGGCCTGGACGTTCGTGCTGTGGGGACTGCTGCACGGGCTGGGGCTGGCCGCGGAGCGTGCCCTGGGCCAGGGGGTGGTCTCCGCAGAGGGGATGCGCCCGCTCGAGGCCACGGTGCGGCGGGTGATTACCTTCCACCTGGTCTGCCTTGGGTGGATCTTCTTCCGTGCGGAGTCGGTCGGTGACGCCCTCCACATCCTCGCCCGGCTGACCGCGACCGGGCCGGTGGACGCCGTCACGCCGGCGGTCCTGCTGCTCATCGCCATCGGCATCGGGTTCCAATACGTCCCCAAGCGCGTCGGTGCCCGCCTCGAGCTCGCGGCCGGGCGGATGCGTCCCGCCGCGGTGGGAGCCATGCTCGGGGTGGGCCTGCTCGTCGTGGACGGGTTCGGCCCCGAGGGCATCGCACCCTTCATCTACTTCCAGTTCTGAGAGGACGCGATGATCCCCTCTGACCACGTCTCCACCGTCGAGCAACCCGACGGGTCCGATGCACGCGCCCCCCTCTGGGCAGCCGGCCACGTCATCGTCGCCGTGGTCACGGCCCTCGGCGTGGGCGCCGTGCTGAACGCGCGCGACCTGCTCGCGACGGCGGAGCGCCAGCCGTTCGGATGGCAACGCGACATATCGGTGGCCGTGGCCGCACCGATCGCCTGGCTCGCCGCCGAGGCCGGCCTCGACCGGCCGCGGGGCGCCATCGACGTGGCGCTGGGTCGCCAGGACGACACCCGCGCGGCCGGCGACCGATCGATCGGTTCTGTGGACCGCGCGGTCGCCCAGCCGACGCCTCCGGGGTCCGGGGCGGTACCCGCCGTGGCGCCCAGCCCGGATGCGGCGCAGGTGGCGGTCGCCACCGTGAACGGCGTCGAACGCGGGCCGGTCACGGTCGACGACCCGCTCAGGTTGTACATCGGCGGCGACTCCATGGTGGAGATCCAGTTCGGCACGGCACTGCAGGACCTCGCCGACGAGACCGGCCTGATCGAGGTCGTCAAGATCGACTACGACCGGGGCAGTGGCCTGTCTCGGCCCGACTACGTGGACTGGCCGGCGCGACTGGCCCAGGCGTCCGAGGAGCTCGCACCGGACGCCATGGTCCTGTACTTCGGCGGCAACGACGCCCAACCCTTGAAGATCGACGGGGTCGTGCACGAGCCGGAGGCGCCGGAGTGGCAGGCCGAGTACCGCGCGCGCGTCGCGCGACTGATGGACCAGCTGGCCGAGGCCGGCCACCACGTGTACTGGATGGGCCTGCCGATCCCGCAGGCGCAGAAGATGGTCGTGCGTTTCGGGATCATGAACGCCATCTACCAAGAGGAGGCCGCCACACGTGATGGCATCACGTTCGTCCCCGTCTGGGACCTGTTCGCCAACGAGGCGGGCGTCTACTCCGAGTTCCTGACCGACGACGATGGCGACATCGTGGACATGCGGCTCAACGACGGCATCCACCTGACCACGGCGGGCGCGTACCGTGCGGCCAGGCCGACCATCGCCCGCATCGTCGAGGACTTCGACATCCGAGCCGTCACGGTCGGCTGACCCAGGCCGTGCACCAGGAATCGGCGCAGGACCGGTCGGCGGCCCGGCATGGCGGCCGTTCCAGTGAGGTCGCGCCCACGGACGGAGCGGATCGGAGCCGACCGAGCAGGACCATCGCCGCCGCATCACGCGTGGCTGGTCGATGGACGGAGGGGCTGCAGGCAGGGCTGGACATCGTCGACCCGCGATCGACAACGACCACGACCTGCACGCGGCACGAGGCGAGTTCCTCCGGCGCCTCGGTCGTCCCGACGAGGCCCGCGTGGCCTACCTCTGTGCCGACGAGAACGTCCACGAGGACGCGGACAGGCGTCTGCTGGAGCGTCGCCTGGCGGAGCTGAACCGTCCGAGGCGCTGAGGGCGATCCCCGTCCGCGACGGCGTGCGCTCCGCGCGCGAGTCTACGATGCGCTGTCGAAACCGAGCGGCACCGTTCGACATCCTCGTGCACCGGCGACCGTCGCCGGGCGACCTTCGGAGGAACCCATGCGCTACGCAGCCCTGATCTACGCGGAGGAAGCCGAGCCCGTGGTCGACGTCTCGCCGGAGGAGGCGATGCGTCCGTGGTTCGAGTTCGGCGAGAAGAACGAGCGCTACCTGCGCGGTGGGGAGGCGTTGCAACCGACGGCGACGGCCACCTGCGTCCGGGTCCGCGACGGCGAGGTCCTGACCACCGACGGGCCGTACGCCGAGACCAAGGAGGCTCTCGGCGGGTTCTACCTGGTCGAGGCCGACGACCTCGACCAGGCGATCGACGTCGCCCGCCAGATCCCCGCCGCCTTCTGGGGCACCATCGAGCTACGGCCCATCATGGAGATCCCCGACCAGCCGTGACCGACCTCGACGGCGTCTTCCGCGCCCACCACGGCACGGTCCTTGCCGTCCTGATCCGCGACCTCGGTGACTTCGACCGGGCGGAGGACGCCCTGTCCGACGCGGTGACCGAGGCCCTCGAGCGGTGGCCCACCCGTGGGACCCCCGCCAACCCGGCGGGTTGGCTGGTGACCGTGGCGCGCAGACGCGCCATCGATCGGCTCCGGCGCGAGGAGCGCTTGCGCGACCGCGC
>DASZZX010000281.1:0-1769 GCA_036260415.1 Nitriliruptorales bacterium | reverse complement strand
CCAAGGCCGTGCGCCTGCACGCTCTGGCCGCCGGAGTACAGGCTCAGGTCGGGCACGAACGCGGTCAGGACGAAGACGCCGTCCGGGGTCAGGTGGCGGGCCACCCCGGCGAAGCAGCGCACCTGGTCGTCCTGGGAGAGGAGGGCGAAGAAGGTGTTGAAGACGACGTAGACGAGCGGGAAGCTGCCCTCGACGGGCACGCCGGCGAAGTCGCCCATGGCGACGGGGATTGACTCGCCGCCCGGCTTGGCCCGCAGCTGCTCCACCATGGCCGCCGAGGCGTCGATGCCGTGGACCTCGACCCCCCGCGCCGCCAGCGGCAGCGCCACCCGGCCCGTGCCGATCCCCAGCTCCAGCACCGGGCCTCCCGCTCGGCCGAGGTCGTCGAGCAGCTCCACGATCGCCGCCACGGCCGCCGCGGTGGTCGCCGCGATCCCGACCGAGACGGTCCAGTCGTCGTACGCAGCCGCGAAGCGCTCGCCGTAGGTGCTGGCGTCGTACCCCTCCACCGGCACGAGTCAACCAGTTCGGGGCCTGACGCGTGGGTCGGGGCGGCGCCACCGCCGGCTAGGCCGCTCATCCGCTGACGGGCGCGGGGCGCGGCGGTCGCCCCGACGAACTCGCGGTCAGAAGGGGGTGGTGCAGTACGGGGCCACGGTCGTGCGGAACAGACGGTCGGCGTGGTCGACCGCCCCGCCGCGCGTCGCCTGCGCTCGCCCCGCGCGGCGCAGCGTCTCGACGCCGACACCACCGAGGTAGATCGAGCCCAGACCCGACACATCCACGACCAGGTCGGGTGCCCCGCCCGTCGGCTCGCACGTCGCCGCCCCGCCGTCGACCTCCAGGCGGTAGCGGTCCGCCCGCTCGGGCCGGACCGGGTCGCGAACCTCCAGGGTGAGGGCGCCGTCCTCGCCGTACGTGCGGGCGGACAGGGCGGATGGGACGTCGATCAGGCGCAGCCACAGGTGGTCGGCGATGGCGGTGGTGCGCAGGCGCCGCGGGTCCCGCAACCGCCAGCGCAGCGGGTCGTCCACCGCGGCGGAGCGTGTGCTGACGCGCTCGACCAGGTCGATGTCGAGCAGGTAGCGCCAGATGGCAGCGTGCACGCCCGACGAGGAGGCGCTCACCTCCCAGACGTGCAGGTGGTTGCGTGCCAGCCCGCTGGGCCACGTCGACTCGGCGACCCGGTAGATGGCGAACCCGTCCGCCGAACCGTCCGCCGCCTCGTGGACGGCGAAGAACCACGGCTGGCCCTCCGTCGCCTCCTCATCGAGCTCGGCGAGGTAGGCACGCCACACCGACGGCGAACGGTCGACCTCACCGTGGCGTGCGCGTCGAGCCCGGTCGTGCAGGGCCGGCAGCAGCGTCACAGCGGCGTCACGGTCCAGCAGCCGCATGCGGCCCGGCTGGTCGACCGGCGCCGTGAAGCCCGCGTGGGAGGTCTCGAGCTCCCACTCGGCGAGGAACGTCGCGGGCCCGTAGCCGAACCGGCCGTAGATGGCGCTCGAGGAGGCGGTGAGGACGCTCGCCACCTCCCCGCGGCCGGCGACGTCGTCGAGGTGGCGCCGCATCAGCTCGCGGAGGATGCCGTGGCGGCGGTGGGTCGGCAGCACCCCGACGACGGTCAGGCCGCCCACCGGGGCGGCAGTTCCCCCAGGAACGGTCAGCTGCATGGTGAACGCGCCCGAGGTGGCGACCAGCTGGTCGCCGTCGAACGCGGCCGCCGTGCGGTCGACCTCGGTCGCTGCGGCCCACGCGTCGACCGTCGC
>DASZZX010000280.1:0-14342 GCA_036260415.1 Nitriliruptorales bacterium | reverse complement strand
CGGAGCGAGGTGGAAGGTCGGGGCTGGGCTGGTCCTCAAGGAACGTCGTGAGATCCTCCACGAAGAGCGCGGACTCGTAGAGAGGGCCGGTCCCGGCGTGGAGACCGCGGAGCCGCTGACCGAGGATCAGCAAGGCCCACGCGGCCGTGCCCAGCTCCGAGAGGCTGATCCGACCAGCGGAGAGCAGCCAGACGGCGAACCCGATGGTCGCCGCCGAGGCGACGGCACCAGCTGCGGTCGCCAGGAGCGTCCTGCTCAGCCGACCGGTCACGACGGCGCGGAGGCGCGCCACCCGCTCGTCGAAGAGTCCATCGTGCCGTTCGCGGATGTGCCCGCTGAGGTCGTTGGCGCGCACCTCCTTGGCGTGGTCGCGGCTCGTCAGGACGGCCGACAGATACGCCCGCCGACGGTCGTCAGCGGCCACGCCGTGCACGAAGTCGTACAGCGCCCGACTGTTGCGAGCCGAGGCCATCCACAGCGGAACACCGGCCAAGACAGCCAGGGGGATCAGGGCTGGCTCGATGGACGCCACCACGGCGAGGGCGCCGACGACGCTGAACAGGCCACTCGCGACGCCGAGGAGGCCGCTCACGAGCAGCAACGGCCGCGTACCGGCGTTGTGCTTGGCGTGCTGCAGGCGGTCGTAGTAGTCGGGCGACTCGAACACGAGGAGGTCGAGGTCCGCCGTGACCTTGTGGAGCCGGCTCGCCGCGTAACGCGCGACCCGTTCGCCGAGGAGCCGATCGAACTCGGCGCGAGCTGCCCTGGCCAGCGTCCCCACCGCGGTGACGGTGACCAGGGCCGCGAGCGGGACGACGAACGTTCGGAGCCCGCCAACGCTCGTAGGACTGTCGACGACGACAGCCAGGACCCGCCCGGCGATGAGCAACTGCGCGACGACCGTGGCCGCGGCGAACACCTCGATCCCGATGTTCACCAGTAGCAGGCGCCAGTCGGCGCGCCAGACAAGACGGGTCCCACGGACGAGCAGAGATGGGAGCGCGCGCACCGACCGTGCGGCACGCCGGCCGACCGGGGCGGATCCCCCTCGTGGTGCTCCGACGTCGGGTACGAGTGCGCGGCCCGTCGAGGCCGGCTGCTGCATGCGACCTCCCGGTCCCGACCCCACGCCGTGGATTCTCACGGACCCTGTCCGCGATTGGCTACGGCGCAGGCGGTAGCGCTGCTACGTCAGGCTCGCGGTCCCGTTCAGTGCCCTGACGTGCCGGAGGGGTCCCAAGGTGAGCAGGTCGGCCACGGACCCCGGACAGTCGACGCTCGTGCACTGCACGACGTCCAGCAGGATGCTGGAAGTCGATGCCGGCGTCGTGGTCATCGGCCCCGATCCCGCACCGCTCCGGCGAAGTCGTTCAGAGCTCGCTGGTGGGTGATCGTCGTCGGGGGATGGTGCATGTGCCGGGCGCGCCCGTCGTCGCTGACCACTGGCCAGGATCTCACGCGCGCACGCCGAGGTGGCCACGGGCGGGCCTGCAGGGGAACGGTGCCGCACTGCCGACCTCCTGGCCCATCAGTGCGGCGACCTTCCCCGCCCGCGCGACGACCGCTGCGCCTCCTCGGAGAGCAGGGCGTACTCCTCAGCTTGCCCGTGGTTGCAGGTAGCCCGATCGAAGCCGAGCCACGCCCCATGCTTCTGAAGGTCAGTCAGTCCAGCCCGTTGGCCACCGCGCGGTCGAACAGCAGGTCCACGAGATGTTTCGGCGCACTCCTCGGCCGTGCGCTGGCCCCACGGCAGACGGCTGAACCGATCGCAGCGCTCGTCTCGTCGGGCCGAGTCGCCGACGGCGTGGACACGCACATCACCATGCTTCCAGTCCGCGACGTCTAGGCGGACCTCACCCGCGCGATGCGTCGCCAGCGCGCGACGGTGTGCGTCCAGGCGCCACGACCGAGCCGGCCCGACCAGCCCCACGACGGCCAAGATGAGACAGCGACGCCCCACCGGTGCAGTCGGTGGCGCACTCGCGTCCTTCCGCCAGGATCGCCACGATGCCGATGACGTCGGCCGAAGCCAGAGCCAACGGAGCCTCAAGTGCCGCCAACCGGTCGTCAACCGGCCGAGCCTCTCGTTGGAGTTGCATGTCGCGGCGCCGAGGTCTCGTCGCATCTGGCCCGTCATCCGCCGACGTCGACCGTCGCTGGATCCAGACGTCGCAGAGGTGGCAGGGTCAGGGGGAGCTGGGCGGCGGGGTCTCGGGGATCTCCAGCAGTCGAAGGCCGACCGTCTCCACCCAGTAGCGGTCGCCTCCGTGCACGACCCGGAGCATGACCGCTCCGCAGACCGGACAGCGCATGACCAGACCCGGGGCGTTGCGGTAGACGTGCAACGCACCCACCTTCGTCGCGGCGCGGCAGTTGGCGCAGGTCCCGACCGACACCGTCATCTCGTGGACGAACAGCTCCCTGAGCAGGCCGGCGGCGGCGTTGCCGTCCAGTCGCAGCTCGTCAGCATCCATGTCGTCTCCGGTCAGCGGCCGGTGGGTCCGAACCGCTCCGTCCTGATCCGCTCAGGTGCGTGCCCCAGGTCCCGCAGCCCGCTCGCCACCACCTCCACCAGCGCGGTCGGGCCGCAGACGAAGATCTCCGCCTCGGACTCCGGCGGCCAGGCGACCTCGGCGAGCATGGCGCCGTCGATGCGGCGCGCGTACCCCGTCCATCCCGGCGGCTGCCGCCGTGTGAGCACGTGCAGGACCTTTAGGTCGGGATCGGCCGCGGCCATCCGCTCCAGCTCGTCGCGGTAGATGATGTCGTCCGGTCCGTGTGAGGAGTACAGCAGGCGGGCGGGGACGCGGCGTCCGCTCACGGCCCGATGACGCAGCATGGACATCAGCGGCACCACCCCGGATCCGCCGGCGACCAGCAGCAGGGGCGACGGCGACCGGCCGTCCCACACGAAGTACCCGCCGACGGGTCCCCGCAGCTCCAGCTGGTCGCCAGGGCTCAGCTCATCCACCAGGTAGGGCGACACCTCGCCGTCGCGCAGACTCTCGACCGTCAACTGCAGGGACATGTCCGCCGGTGCCGAGGCGATCGAGTAGCTGCGCTGTGCCTGGTAGCCATCCTCGGCGGTGAGGCGGACGTCGACGTGCTGGCCGGGGAGGTGGCCGCTCCAGTCCCCCACCTCGAACACCAGCGAGCGGACGTCGCGCGTCTCATGGATGGCGTCCACCAGCGTCGCGAGCCGCCAGATCAGTCGCCGGCGTAGCGCTGTTCCCTCCATGGATCTCCGTACATGTGGTACCCGACCGATTCCCAGAAGCCCGGCTCATCTTCCTGCATCAGGTGCAGCCCGCGTACCCATTTGGCGCTCTTCCAGAAATAGACATGGGGGACGAGCAGCCGAGCCGGCCCCCCGTGCTCCGGCTCGAGTGGCGCGCCGTCGTACTCGAACGCGATCCAGGCCCTGCCGTCGACCAGATCCTCCAGTGGCAGGTTGGTGGTGTAGCCCCCGTCGCAGAAGGCGAGCGCATACTCGGCCTCGGTCTCGACCTCGTCCAGGAGCGTGTCGAGCGACACCCCTCGCCACTCCGTGTCCAGCTTGGACCACTTGGTCACGCAGTGGATGTCCGCCGTGACCGTCTCCGCGGGCAGACCCCGGAATTCCTCCCAGGTCCAGCTCACGGGGCGCTCGACCTCGCCCCTGATCGTGAACGACCACTTGCTCAGCGGCGTGCGGGGCGTCGGACCCGCCGACAGCACCGGGAAGTCGGAGACCACGTACTGACCCGGCGGGACCCGGTCGCTGGGGACGGAAGGGTCCCGGCGCCCCCGGAACCCACGGGACACGAAGCCGGCGCTCATCTGCGTCCCCTCCCTCAGCGACAGCGATCGCGGGCCGTGGCCGGAGCTGCAGCCGGTCCCCCCAGTAAGGTTAGTCGGGCACGCACCACCGCCCGGTCGAGGGCGCCGGGCCGCCCGCGAGCTAGGGCCGGTCGCTGGCCCTCTCGTACTCGAGGCCGGCGACGGCAAGCTGACGTGTCGGGTGACCGACCTTGCACACCGCCGAGTCGCGGTCAGGGTGTCCCGACGGTGCGGCGGGTGGGATGCCGGGCATCTTGCTCGAGCCCCCAGGCGATGATCCGCCGTGGATGGATGCGGATCACCTCGGGAGCCCATCCGGGGCCGAACGCCTCGCCACCGTGGTTGGCCAGCTCACCGCGCCCGCGCACCTCGATGCCGCGTGGGCGCCACGGGGTGACCGACGCCAGGTCATCCACCACGAACGCGACGAGCGCATTCGCCGCCACGTCGCGCCACTTCTTGCTGCTGGGCAGGTTGTGGCCACCGACGTCCAGAGTGTCCGTGTCGGGGTTGTAGCGGAAGCCGACCGGTACGACGTGCGGCTGGCATCCGGCGTCGGCCGTGGCGATCCTGCCCAGGCGCTGCCCGCGCAGGTACACCAGCTCGGCGTCCGTGAACACGCTCATGTCATCGTCCCCTCCGACGGAGTTCCGACACGAGAGGTGTGGCCACGTGGCCACACCTTCCCTGCCGACGGCATAGGTAGTCGACCCGGTCGACGGGCCTCGGATCGCACGTGCTCGTCGGTTTGCGCTGCCCAGCGGTGCGTGGCAACCGCGCCGTTCTGGGGCGTGCTCGAGAAGGTCGTTCCGACATAGTCCCGGAGCCCACGGGAGCGGGACCCCCACGAGCTGACCGGCTGCAGGGCGCCATGGCGCGCACCCTATCGCCGCGCTCCTCGTTCGTTCCCCCTCCGGCGATCGACGACCGGCATGCCGCATCCGCGTACCGGGGGCCGGCGGTGAGGACAGCACTGCCACCGCTCCGGCCAAGGGTCAGCAGCGGTCCTCTCCGATCGAGGCAGCGCTCAGGGCCAAGGAACGACGTGTCGATACCGCCCGATCGACGCCCGGCCTTTCACCGGCGACCCCAACATCGTCCGTGCTGACGTCCAGGACTCGCGGCACATCGAGTACTTCCGACGACGGCAGCGGGACGTCGTCGTCTACGCGGTCACCCGGGTCACGCTCAGGACGCGGCCGACAGCCTCGTCCGTGAACACGTCCGGTTGACGGGGGGTGTGCTGCCAGCACGATCGGTCGGGAGGAGCAGCGCCACGCCGTGGACGCTGGCCCTCGCGGCAAGCGGGGTGGTTGTGCTCGCGGGAGCCGGGACGTTGTTGATGCTCCGACGCAGGCGAGCACCGAGGGCTCCGTCCACGTCCACGAGCACCGGGATGTGGAAGGTGACGTCGTTCGAGTGAGGAATGCGGTTCCAGGGGTCACCGCCTGGCGTCGCCCAAAGGGGTTCGACCGAGGAGGTTGAGGACCAGACCGCCGGGCTCTCGCACGAAGAAGCGTCGAACACCCCAGGGCTCGTGGGTCAGCGGGCGTACGACCTCGTAGCCGCGCGCGACGGCGGCGGCATGCACCGCGTCGACGTCATCGACCTCGATCGTCAGATAGGGAACGAACTGCTCTCCGGCGGGTGGGTCTCCGGGCGAGACGCTGATCTGTGCCGTCGGGTTGGATGGCGAGGCGTACGTCACGATCCACCCCAGGTCCATCACGACCTCGAACCCGAGGAGGTCGACGTAGAAGGCCCTGGTCGCATCCATGTCGGGACTGGCGATGTTGGGCACCACGCGTCGGACGCTCAATCGGTCCTCGATCCCGGTCTCGGACCCTACCTCTCGAAGATCCTCGGTCGGCCTCGTCCCCCCGTGGGTGACCGGACCCCACGACCAGCAGTGACGCGGGTCGACGGTGCAGGACGGTCGTCGCGGATCTCGCCCCGCCGACGATCGGGTGCGCTCGGACGCTCACGGGAGATCCGGCACGAGGCAGCTACCTGGTGCCGGCTCAGTCCGCGAGCGCGTGGGCAACGGGGTGCCGCGGCTCGTAGGCGGACAGTTCGGCGCCGCTCGGCAACCGGAAGGAGAGCAGTCGACCCCAGCCCTGGTCCGACACGGGTGCCGTGATCTCGATCCCGCGCCCGTCCAGCTCCTGCGCGAACGCGTCGGCGTCCTCGACCATCAGGTACAGCTCGTGCTGCACGGCGCCGTCGGTGGGGTGACCTCGGCCGGCGGCAGTTGGAGGATCAGCCAACCGTCGCCAGCGTCGACGTACCCGGTGCCGAGGAGATCGACCAGGAAGGCGCGGTCCGCTTCGGCGTCGTGGCTGTACACGATGACGTGCGCCCCGCTGAACACGGCCCCTCCTCCACGGGAACACCGGCAGGTTAACGGAGCACTGCGCCACCACCCCGTTCCTCCACGGCCGGTGAGGACAGGAGAGGGAGGCAACCGCCGGCTGAACGGGGAGCGCTGTCCGGCGGCTCCCCAACTCGACCGCTGGACCCTGTCTGAGGCGGTCCTCGCGCCTCCGCAGCGAGGTTCCCCCAACATCGATGTCATGACCGGTGCCCTCGAAAGAGGACATCCTGTCCGTGGTCAGCAACGGACCCCGAATGAATCCGGAGATCCGGCGGGCCGACCCGCCGCTGAAGCTGACGTGAAGAAGGTCTGGCAGGCCACGGCGCGGTCGACTACTACCTCAACCAGGTCAGACGGGGGATGGCCGACTACTACCTGGCCGCGGCCGTCGAACTGTCGAGGGAGGTGCAGCGGGCGGTTCGTGCCACTGACGCCAACGGGGGTGCGACATCTGCCCAGCAACGCCGGCTGTACCCTCTTTCGATCCTTCGGCGAATCGCCACGGGACCGGCGATCGGTGCACCCATGGACAGTCGGGCACGCGTGGCGCAACAACGAGGGGTCGGGGGAGACGCCAGGGAGCCGACGGCCCAGCTGGGTCGAGGTCGTGCCGTCCTGGTTCGTGCGGTGGCCGTTCTCGGTCTGCTCACCTTCAGCTTCATGCTGGTCTTCGTCGCGAACGACGCTGCGGGGCGCGTAGGCCAGCAAGAGCAACTCGTGCCGGCCGGGTCGCGCGAAGCACAGATGGGGGCCGACCGGCCTGGCGAGGCCGTGCACATCACCGGAGCAGTCGCTGCGATCCTGATCGGTGCATCAGGTCTGGCCGGGCTGATCGTGCGACCTCGACGGGCGGGTTCCGCGACGCAGACGGTGGGTGCTTCGGTCGCGATGCTGCTCACGGTGGGCATCGTGGGAGACCCCGACAACTACGGAGGTCAAGCTTCGCCGGTTGACCTTGCCTTCGTCGTGATGGCGGTGCCGCCGTTGGCTGCTGGCGTGCTGGCGGCGCCGTGGCGGGCCTGGCGACCGGTTGCCCTGAGGCGACCACGCCTTCTGCTGTTGGCTGCCCTGGCGAGCCCGGGCCTGTGGTACGGGTTCGACCAGGGGATGATGCAGCGCAACACCTGGCCACCGCTGGCCGACCCCCACCACCAAGCCCATTGGTACGCGATGTCTGTGCTGGCCTTCCTGATCGTCGTGGTGGTCGCAGGCGCCGCCCTGGCGGGACGCGGTTGGCGGGTGGCCGCTGCCTCTGCAGGAGCTGGGGCATCAGCCTTGGCGCTTGCGTCCCTGCTGTCTCCCGCATCGGCCTCGGCACTGCATCCCTTGTGGGCGATCGGCGCTGCACTGTGGGGGCTGGCGGTGCTCGTCGCCACTTGGGATGGCGCCCGCCGGTCGCGCTCCTGACTGAACCCCACGCCTTGAGGTTTCCGGCAGCCGTGGTCGTGGGCGAGCGTGGTGGCCACCGGGGTCGACGTCAGGGCAACGACCGGGTCGATCGGCACGCGAGCAGGCCGATGAGCGCCGTCGCACGACCCGATCCGGACGTTCGCGGCACGCCCTGTGGGCGTGCACATCGAAGAACGCGCGTGGCGTATCGGCGCTGTAGGGGAGCAGGAGGTTGCGGTCGCCGGCGACACCTTCATGCTCTACGGCACCCGACAGCCGTACGTCCGAAACTCGCGGCGAGGCATCCCGCGTCACCGGGCTGATCTCCGCCGCGGTCGGTTTCCAGGCACCACGACCGGCGTGATCGCGGTCGTCGGTGCCAGCGGCGGGTTCACCGTCGAGGAGCAGCCGCAAGGCATCCACGTGACCGCCAGCAAGTTCCGCCGCTGGCTCAAGACCCGACGGCGCCGCGGTCGCGACCTGGAGCCCCAGCCGACGGGGCCGGGTGCGAGCCAGGTCGGCGAGGACGAGTTGGCGGGTGCTGGGTGGGGTGAGGTCGGCGCGGGTCCGGCCACCTCGACGGGGCCGATCCTGGCGGGCGCGGACGTGCCGGAGGTACCCGCTCGCTCGTGGACCGGTTCTCTACCCTTCGCGGGCTCTCCATCGACCGGAGCGTCCCTTGGCACACGCCCCTCAGGCGAACGGTTCGGCTTCGACGCTGCTCGTGCTGGGCGCGCTGGGCATCGTCTACGGCGACATCGGCACGAGCCCGCTGTACGCGATGCGCGAGTCGTTCGAGGGTGCCGGACACGAGCTGGTGGTGACCCCGGCGAACGTGCTCGGTGTTCTGTCCTTGGTGGTCTGGTCGCTCGTGGTGGTGATCTCGATCAGGTACCTCGTGTTCGTCATGCGCGCGGACAACGAGGGGGAGGGCGGGATCCTCGTGCTCACGTCCTTGATCCCGGTGCACCGTGAGCCGAGCGGCAGACGGCGGACGCTGGTCCTGCTGGGCCTGTTCGGCACGGCGTTGCTGTACGGCGACGGCATGATCACACCGGCGATCTCGGTCCTCTCCGCGGTCGAGGGCACGGAGGTCGCCGCCCCGCGGTTCGCGGAGTACGCCGTCCCGATCGCGGTCGTGATCCTGGTGGTGCTGTTCGCGGTCCAGCATCGCGGCACGGCAACCGTGGGCCGAGCGTTCGGGCCCGTCATGGTGCTGTGGTTCGCCGTTCTCGGCCTGCTGGGGCTGATCCAGATCTTCCACGAGCCGCAAGTCTTGCGTGCGGTCAACCCCGTCCACGCGGTGCGGTTCTTCGCCGACAACGGGTCGACCGGGTTCCTGGTCCTCGGGTCGGTTTTCCTGGTGGTCACGGGTGGTGAGGCCCTCTACGCCGACATGGGCCACTTCGGTCGCCGCCCCATCGCGGTCGGTTGGTTCTCTCTGGTGTTCCCCGGTCTGCTGCTGAACTACTTCGGACAGGGCGCGCTGCTGATCGCCCAGCCCGAGGCCATCGACAACCCGTTCTACCGGCTGGCGCCCGCCTGGGCCTCGATCCCGCTGATGGTCCTCGCGACCGCGGCCACCGTGATCGCGTCCCAGGCGCTGATCTCGGGGGCGTACTCGCTCACCATGCAGGCCGCCCAGTTCGGCTACCTGCCGAGGGTGAGGATCGTGCAGACCTCGGCTCAGGAGCGGGGACAGATCTACGTCCCCAGCGTCAACTGGCTGCTGATGATCGCGTGTGTCGGTCTGGTGATCGGGTTCGGCTCGTCGACCCAGCTGGCGGCCGCGTACGGGGTCGCGGTGACGATGACGATGGTGATCACCACCCTGGTGTACTACCTGGTCGTGCGCGACCGGTTCCGGTGGTCCCTCCCGGCCGCCGTGGGCATCTGCGGCATGTTCCTCTTCATCGACCTGGCGTTCTTCGGAGCCAACCTCCCCAAGGTGCCTCACGGCGGGTGGTTCCCGCTCGTCGTCGGGGCGCTGATCTTCACGGTCCTGACCACATGGTTCACAGGTCGGCGCATCATCCGCGAACGGACCCAGCGCGGGCGTACACCACTGTCCGCCTTCCTCGCGACCCTCGACGAGCGAGCACCGCAGCACGTGGAGGGCACGGCGGTCTACCTGTTCGGCATCCCTGGTATGGCCCCGCCGCCGTTGATCTACAACCTGCGCTCGAACCACGTCCTGCACGAGAGGGTCTTCACGCTCAACGTCGTGACCGAGCGCATGCCGCGTGTCGATCCCACCGCGCGGATGACGCAGACCCAGTACGACCACGGTGTCTGCGAGACCCAGCTGCACTACGGGTTCATGGAGGAGCCCGACGTCGCACGGGATCTCGAGCGCCATCTGGGCATCGATCCGCAGCAGACGACCTACTTCCTCGGCAAGGAGACCGTGGTCGTCACCGACCGTCCCGGCATGGCCAAGTGGAGGGAGCGTCTGTTCGCTGCTCTGCGCCGCAACGCGACCAGCGCCTCCGACTACTTCAACCTCCCGCCGGGGCGGGTCTTCCAGATCTCGGTCCAGGTCGAGCTCTGAACCTGCACGCCGGCAGCCGCCCCGCGCGCGCCCCGCGCGGCAGGGCGACGTCGGTGGCGCTGGTGACGGCGGGACGCTCGCTCCGCCGCCACGTGCACCGCGATGGCGCTAGCATGCGGCCTCATGCCCACCCGCATCCACCCGACGACCGACATCGCCCGCGAGTTCCTGGAGCAGTACCGGGGCGAGCTGACCGGCTTCTGCTACCGGATGCTCGGCTCCGGCTTCGAAGCCGACGACGCCGTGCAGGAGACCATGGTCCGCGCGTGGCGCGGTATCGAGCTGTTCGAGGGCCGAGCGTCGCTGCGTTCCTGGCTCTACCGCATCGCGACGAACGTCTGCCTCGACATGCTGAGCAGCGCCCAGCGGCGTGCCCGCCCCATGGACCTCGGGCCGGCGCGAGCGCCGCTCGGCGAGAACCTCAACGCCCTGCCCGAGACCACCTGGATGGAGCCGCTGCCCGATCCCGCGGAGGCGGCCGTCGCCAGGGACACGATCCGGCTGGCCTTCGTGGCTGCTCTCCAGCACCTGCCGCCGCGCCAGCGCGCCGCCCTCATCCTCCGCGACGTCCTGGGCTGGCACGCGAAGGAGGTCGCCGAGCTGCTCGGCACCTCCGTGGCCGCGGTCAACAGCGCCCTCCAGCGCGCCCGCGCGACGCTGGCGAAGGCGGATCTGCACACGCCGGACTCCTCGACGATCGACCGGGCTCTGCTCGACCGCTACGTCGCGGCCTTCGAGGCCTACGACATCGAGGCGCTCACCTCCCTGATCCACGAGGACGCCATCCAGTCGATGCCGCCGTACGACCTGTGGCTGCGCGGTCGCGACGACATCTTCGCCTGGTGGCTCGGCCCCGGGATCGGCTGCAGAGGCTCACGGGTCGTCCCCACCAAGCCGGCCAACGGGTCGCCCGCGTTCGGCCAGTACAAGCCCGATCCGGCGGGCGGCTACTCGCCCTGGGCGCTCCAGGTGCTCGAGCTAGCGGGGGGGCGGATCGTGGAGTTCACCTTCTTCCTGCAGACCGAACGGCTGTTTCCACTGTTCGGGCTGCCGGAGCGCCTGGAGGCGTAGCCCTCATCCGCACCACGTCGGTGGGGCCATGACGAGGACCAGGTCGAGGGCTTCACGTGACGCGGGAAGCTCCACGCGCACGCGCGGTCCGTCCTCGGCATCGAACATCGGACGCGCCGGCCCCACGCCTCCACGGTCGACCGATGAGTTCGCCGTGGCCAGGTCGTCTCACGTACGTCACCGCCTACGACCCCGTCCGGATCGCGTTGGCGACCAGGAGTCCGACCACGGCGACCGAAGAGTCCCGCACCGCCGGACCTCGGTCGGCTCGCCGGGCGGACAGGTGCAGCCCTCGATCCCCCCAGGAGGAAGCTGAGATGGGCAAGATCACACCGCACCTCTGGTTCGACAAAGAAGCCGTGGAGGCGGCCGAGTTCTACACCTCCACCCTCCCGAACTCCAGGATCACCGACGTCACCGTGATCCACGACACCCCGTCGGGAGATACCGACTTGGTCTCGTTCGAGCTGTCGGGCCAGCCTTTCATGGCGATCAGCGCCGGTCCTCTGTTCAGCTTCAACCCGTCTGTCTCGTTGCTGGTCTCCTGCAGCACGGTCGACGAGGTGGACGCGCTCTGGGGCAGGCTCTCCGAACGTGGTACATCACTCATGGAGCTCGACTCCTACCCGTTCAGCGGGCGCTACGGCTGGACCGAGGACAAGTACGGCCTCTCATGGCAGGTGATGCACGTTGGCGACCAGGAGATCACCCAACGCATCACCCCGACCCTCATGTTCGCGGGCGAGGTCTGCGGGAAGGCGGAAGAGGCGATCACCCTCTACACCTCGCTCTTCCCCGACTCCAAGGTCGGCGGGATCGTTCGCTACGGAAGCGACGAGGAACCCGACGTGGAGGGGACGGTCAAGTACGCCAACTTCTCGCTGGTAGGCCAGCAGTTCGCGGCCATGGATAGTGCCCGTGGGCACGATTTCGGGTTCAACGAGGCGATCTCCTTCCTGGTGAGCTGTGACACCCAGGAGGAGATCGATCACTACTGGGACAGTCTCTCCGCGGTTCCCGAGGCCGAACAGTGCGGATGGCTCAAGGACAGGTACGGCCTCTCGTGGCAAGTGGTCCCGTCCAGCATGGACGAGATGTTCCGTACGGGCACGCGAGAGCAGAGGGACCGCGTCACCAAGGCGTTCCTCGCGATGAAGAAGTTCGACATCGCAGAACTGCAGAGCGCCTACGAGGAATCGGGACGACGAGTCGGAGGTGAAGGATGACCAGACTGCACGCCTACCTCAACTTCGCCGGCAACGCCGAGGAAGCCTTCAGCTTCTACAGGTCCGTGTTCGGGGGCGACTTCTCCTCCCTCGTCCGCTTCAAGGACCTCCCCATGGAGGGTGTCGACATCCCCCAGGAGGATGCCGACAAGATCATGCACGTCTCCCTCCCTATCGGAGAAGAGAACGTCCTGATGGCGAGCGACGCCCTGGAGTCGCTCGGGCAGAAGCTGGTGCAGGGCAACAACGTCTACATCTCGGTCCACCCGACCAGCAAGGAGGAGGCGGACCGGGTCTTCAGCGGCCTGTCCGAGGGTGGGGAGGTCGAGATGCCGATCGACGACCAGGCGTGGGGGGACTACTTCGGGAGCTTCCGGGACAAGTTCGGCGTCATGTGGATGGTCAACTACAGCCCGCCGCGAGAGGAGTGACGGGACCTCGCCGGGGCCGACCTCGGTCCGACCGTCCACCTGGACCGGAGTCACGCCTGAGTCGGGGCGTCCTCGTCGCCGAGCAACGCCCGACCCGGCGAGGCGCCTGATGCGCTCCGCGGCGACGCCACCGCGCGCGGTCGGCGTCCCCCTGGCCGAACCCGGTGGTGCAACGGGTCTGCGCCCTGGACCTCCCCACGATCAGCGTCGTGACCTGATCGCCTCCGGTCTCACAAGGCGAGCGCCGCCGACAGCCGGTCCGCAGGGTCGGAGCACAGCCGCCGCTATCGGCCGCCCAGCCCCGACAGCCGGGTGTGGTCGACGACGTCTCCGCGACAGCGGGGGTACCGGAGACGGTCCCGAGGACGCCGGCCACCTGGAGGTCGAGCGATGAATCCCGGGTGGGTGCGACGTCTAGTCCGGTGAGGTCGGAGCGAGGAGGGAAGGTGGAGGCGACGGCGACCGGGAGCGCCACCGCGGGTCGGCGGGAGTGGCTGGGGCTGAGCGTCCTGGCGCTGGCCTGCCTGCTGTACGCGATGGACCTGACGGTGCTCCACCTGGCGGTCCCGAGCCTGAGCGCGGCACTGCAGCCCACGAGCGCGCAGCTGCTGTGGATCGTCGACATCTACGGGTTCCTGGTGGCCGGATCGTTGATCACGATGGGCACCTTGGGAGACCGGATCGGTCGTCGGCGGCTGCTGCTGATCGGGGCGAGCGCGTTCGGGCTCACGTCGGTGCTCGCGGCGGTGTCGACGAGCGCCGAGATGCTGGTCGCCAGTCGAGCGCTGCTGGGCCTGGCAGGGGCGACCTTGGCGCCGTCGACCCTGTCGCTGATCTTCAACATGTTCCGCGACCCGCGGCAGCGGTCGGTCGCGATCGGCATCTGGATCACGAGCTTCTCCGCCGGCGGCGCGGTCGGCCCGTTGCTGGGTGGCGTGCTGCTGGAGCACTTCTGGTGGGGTTCGGTGTTCCTGTTGCCGCTGCCGGTGATGGGCCTACTGCTGGTACTCGGACCGTGGGTGCTGCCCGAGTTCCGTGACCCCGACGCCGGCCGGCTGGACCTGCTCAGCGCCGGGATGTCACTCACGGCCGTGCTGGCGGTGATCTTCGCTCTGAAGCAAGCCGCGCAGGACGGCTGGGGGACGCTGCCGACCGCGGCCGTGGTCGTCGGCCTCGTGGTCGGTGCGCTGTTCGTGCGGCGTCAGCGACGCCTCGACGACCCGCTCATCGACGTGAGCCTGTTCCGCGTCGCCACCTTCAGCGCCTCTTTGGCCACGAACGTGCTGGGCGTGTTCGTGGCGTTCGGCTACTTCCTGTTCGTCGCGCAGTACCTGCAGCTGGTGCTGGGTCTGTCGCCGCTGCAGGCAGGGTGGTGGTCGCTCCCCGCAGCGGTCGGGTTCATCGTGGGATCGAACCTCGCCCCCCGGTTCGTGCACCGCGTGCGGCCGGGCGGCGTGCTCGCAGGCGCGCTGCTGGCCGCC
>DASZZX010000279.1:0-23131 GCA_036260415.1 Nitriliruptorales bacterium | reverse complement strand
TCGCGATCAACGCGAACACCGCCATGAACTCCAGCCGCCCGACCCACATCTGCACGATGTAAGTGAGCTTCAAGGGCATCGCGAGGTCGGGCGCCACGATGCCGATCGACAACCCGACGTTTGCGGTGGCCGAGGTGGACTCGAACATGGCCTCGGTGAACTCGAAGCCGTAGAACAGTCCCAGGACGCCGCCGGCCAGGTAGGTGAGCAGGTACAGGGTCAGGATCGTCACTGCCGACCGGATCTGCTCGTCACGCAGGATGCGGCGTCGTTGGGCGTGGTAGGTCTCGACCACGAGCGCGGACTCCGGCAAGAGCACGCGCCTGATGTCCTTCAGCAGGCCCTTCGCCGTGATGCCGATCCGGATCGCCTTGATCCCCCCCGCGGTCGACGACGCCATCCCGCCCAACGCCATCGCTCCGACCACGGCGGCGGGGGCCAACAGTCCCCACTCGGTCGCGAACAGACGTGGGCTGTTGACCTGGAAGCCCGTGCCGGTGTGCGCCGACAGGATCGTGAAGAAGCCCTTGCGGAACATCGGACCAGCGTCGGTGAAGGTGCCGGCACGGCCCAGCCCGACGAACGCCAGCGCCGACAGGATCAGCATGGTGACGACCAACGAACGGGTCTCGATGTGCCGCATCAGCTCCCGTCGGTCGCCCCGCCACAGCTGGTAGTGCACACCGAACGACAGGGCTCCGGCGACCATGAACACCGAGGCGGTGGCTTCCACCGCGTACGAGTGGTAGTAGGCGACGCTCGGCGAGTGCGGAGTGAACCCGCCGGTGTCGAACGCCGCGATCAGCAGGTTGGTGGCGTCGAACAGCGCGCGCCACGGTTCCACGCCGGAGACGGCGATCGCCACGAACAGCACGACCGTGCCGACGGCGAGGTAGGCGAACGACACGCGCCAGATGAACCGGGCTGAGCGGATCACGTTGGGCATGATCCGCTCATCGCGAGCCTCCCCCACGTACAGCGTGCCGGCCCGCCCGGCCGCGCCGGCGAACAGGGTGAGCACCGCCAGCACGATGCCCTGGCCGCCTGCGAAGTGGGTCAGGTGGCGCCACAGGTTCATCGAGTACGCGAGGTGGTCCACGTCCTGGGTGAGGCTGAGCCCTGACGTGGTCAGACCCGACATCGCCTCGAACATCGCATCGACGTAGCCTTGGAAGTGACCGGAGAGGTACAGGGGCACGGCGCAGAAGATCGAGCCGACCAGCCACGACAGCGCCACGATCAGCATCCCGTGCGACCACTCCAGCTCCCGCCGGGTGCGGAGCCTCGCGTCGGTCAGCCTCCCGAAGGTGACCGCGAGCCCGCCGCCCACCCCGAAGGCGGTCAGCGCGTTCCACTCGTTCAACAGCAGCGCCAGTGTCGCCGGGACGGCCTGGAGCAGGCCCAGCAGGTTGATGACCTTGCCGACGTAGAAGCCGACGATGCGGGCGTCATCCCGGTCGGGGCGGAGGAACACGTCGGCTAGAACACCGTCGCCGCGACGACCGCCAGCGCGGCCGCCAGCGCGCTCACCGCGGCGGTCACCAGCACGACCGCCAGCATGCCTAGCAGCGGCGACCGCACCTCGGGTCGGCGCGACGGCGGGGGCCTCACCGACCGTCCTCGCCGAGCAGCGTGCGGCGTAGCCGTTCCTCCAGCTCCGGGGTGGTGAGCGCGACGACCTGGTCGCCGGGGCGCACCTCGGTCGAGCCCCGCGGGATGATGATCTGCTCGCTGCTGTCCTGCTCGCGGAAGATCGCCACCAGCACCGACTCCAGTGGCAGTTCCAGGTCGGAGACGAAGCGGGGCGGGGGAGCCCGGGGGTCATCCGCTTGGGGGACGCGCACCTCGACCAGGTCGATCTTGCCGGCCTTCAGCGTGTAGAGATGGATCAGGTCCCCGACGCTGACCTCCTCCTCCAACAGACGCGAGATCAACGTGGTGGACGACACGGCCTCGATGCCCATCAGCTCGAAGATCTCGACGTTCTTCGGCGAGTTCACCCGCGAGATGACCCGCCGTACCCCGAACTCGGTGCGCGCGAGCTGGCAGGCGACCAGGTTGTCGTCGTCCTCGCGGGTCGTGGCCACGAACACGTCCGCACGGTCGAGCTGGGCCTGCTCGAGGTACTCCACGTCGCACGCGTCCCCCTCGATGACGAGGATGGGAAAGTTGGCGACCAGCGTCTCGCACCGTCCGCGCTTGCGTTCGATGATGCAGACCTCGTGGTTGCGCTTGATCAGGTCGGTCGCGATGAAGCGCCCCACCTTGCCCCCTCCGGCGATGACGACGAACATCACGCTCCTCCGTTCGGGTGCCCCTCGCGGCTGCGCAGGTCCAGGAGCGGCTCGATGCGCTGGTAGCTGCCACGGCCGACCGCCGCGACGACCAGATCGCCCTCCTCGAGGGTGTCCTCGGAGCGTGGCAGGAACACCCTGTCGCCGCGCTGGATGGCGCCGACCCGCAGACGCCCCACCGCCTCGAAGTCCATGACCCTCACCCGCTGCCCGATCGGGCCGACGGTCATCTCGACGACCTCGACGTCGCCGTACTCGAACGCCAGGTGCAGACGGAACGTGCCCTGACGGAACTCGTTGACGAACTGCTTGGCCAGCAGCGCGGTGCCCGACACGTACCGCACGCCGAGCTTGCGGTAGCTCGCCTCCCGCTGCGGGTTGAACAGTCGAGCCACCGCCCGGTCGACCCCGTAGATATGGGTCGCGATCTCCACCGCCATCAGGTTGGCGTTGTCGAACCGGGTGACGGCGAGCAGACCGTCGGCCGTCGCGATGCCGCCCTGCTCCAGCACGTCGCGGTCGGTGACGCTGCCGACCAGCGTCTCCCCGTTGAAGCGGGTGCCGAGCCGGTCGAACGCCGTCTCCTCGACGTCCAGGACGACGACGTCCTCGCCCTCCGTCGAGAAGCGCGTGGCGATCTCGGCTCCCAGTCGGCCGCACCCGCCGACGATGACGTGCACGCTCTCTCCATGTCGCCGGCCTGGTATCGAAGCACACGCGCACCCCTCCGGCGTGGTGGTCATCCGTCGGCCCGCCCCGGCTCCCGCCGGTACGCTGCCCACGGCGACCGTCGTCCCTGGCCGCGAGGACCGACCGCCGTGCCCACCTCCCCCGTACCGCACACGTTGCTGCTCGCCTTCCCGCGCGGCTTCTGCGCGGGGGTGGACCGGGCTGTGCTCATCGTCGAGAAGGCGCTCGAGGCGTACGGCCCGCCGGTGTACGTGCGTCACGAGATCGTGCACAACACCCACGTCGTGGAGGGGCTGCGGCGGCGCGGCGCGATCTTCGTCGAGGACGAACGCGACGTGCCCGAGGGCGCCGTGGTCGTGTTCAGCGCCCACGGGTCGCCCGCGTCGGCGTTCCAGACCTCGGATGCGCTCGGCCACGTGCTCATCGACGCGACCTGCCCGCTGGTGACCAAGGTGCATGCCGAGGCCCGGCGCTACGCCCGACGAGGCCTGGAGATCGTACTGATCGGCCACGCGGGTCACCAGGAGGTCGTCGGCACGATGGGCCAGACCGATGGTGTACGCCTGGTGGAGACCGCCGAGGACGTCGACGCGCTGGCGATCCCCGGCGACGCCGACGTCGCCTACATCACGCAGACCACGCTGTCGATGGACGACACCGCGGAGGTCGTGCGCCGGCTCAACCAGCGCTTCCCGCGGCTGCACCAGCCCAGGAGCGACGACATCTGCTACGCGACGCAGAACCGCCAGGACGCCGTCAAGCAGCTGGCCGAGCGGGCCGAGCTCATCCTGGTCGTCGGGTCGCAGACCTCCTCCAACTCTCGACGGCTGGTGGAGGTCGCCCGCGCTCGGGGCGTGGACGCGCACCTGATCGATGACGCCGGCCAGATCGACGAGGCGTGGCTCGAGGATGTCGGGGTCGCGGGGCTCACCTCCGGGGCGAGCGCACCCGAGCTGCTCGTGGAGCAGGTGATCGACTGGTTCCGAGCCCGCGGCACCGAACGGGTCGAGACCGTCCACGTGGTCGACGAGGACGTCGAGTTCGCGCTGCCGTCGGTCCTCGCGCGCCGGCTCGCACAGGTGGACGGGTAGGCGCGACGCTCCGCCGGCCCCTCAGGCGCCGCGGTACGCCGCCCACAGCCGGTCCTCCAGCAGCTCCCGTTGCCACGGTCGCAGCCCGGCCGCGGACGCCAGCTCCTCCGGAGAGTCCGGGTCGCTCAGCACCGCGGCCCACAGCGCCCGTCCGGCGCACAGCACGCCGGGATCCAGTCCCAGCTCCTCGGCCAGCGTCAACCGCGCCCGGCGCATGCGGTCGTAGGCGTCGCGGTCCTCGTCCGTGGAGCGCCGCAGACCCGACGGGTTGGGCTCGTCGGGGCCGGATGCGCCACGCGATGCCGCGGCCAGCAGGCGCTGGCCGTAGCGCTCGATCTGCTGGCGTCGCAGGCCACGGCGCCCCAGCACGTTCAGCGTCGGCCGCGGCTGCTTGGCGATCGCCACCAGCACCTCGTCGCGGGCGACGCGCTGGGGCGCGACATCCTCCCCGCGCGAGATGGCCTCTCGCTCCTCCCACACGGCACGCAGCACCGCGCGGCCGTGGCCGTCGAGCCGCCCGATCCCCTTCGTGCGGGCCCAGGAGCGGCTGTCCGCGCTGGCCCGGTCCAGGGTGCTCTGCAGCTCCTGCTCGTACCAGGGGTGGCGACCCGACCGGTCCAGACGCTCACGCAGCGCCTCCCACAGCGACGGCAGGTACACCACGTCGCCCGCCGCGTACGCGAGCATCTCACCGTCGAGCGGGCGGACCGACCAGTCCGCCCGCTGGAAACGCTCCTTGTCCGCCGGGAGGGTCACCCCGAGGACCTCGCGCAGGAGCGGAACCAGCCCGCTGGGCAGCCCCAGCACGGTCGCGGCCGCCGCGGTGTCGGCAACCCGCTCGTGCACCGTTCCCGGTGTGGCGAGCGGGACACCGGCCGCGGCGAGCGGCTCGAGGTCGTTCTCGACCGCGTGTAGCACGGCCAGCCGCGTGCTGAGGAAGTCCGCCAGCGCACCGAGGTCTCCCAGGGCGAGCGGATCGAGGATCACGCAGCGCTCGCCAGCCCCGACCTGGACCAGCGCCGCCTCGCGGAAGTACCGCTGGCCGTCGGCGCGTTCGACGTCCACACCGACGACGGGGGTGACGAGTCCGGCCAGCGCCTCCGTCACCGCGTCCGCCTGCTCGACCAGCACGATCTCCATCGACCGGAGGCTAGGCCACCGCGGCGGTCGCCGGGCGGGTCGTGGCAGGGACGGACCGACGTGCGAGGATGGGTGGGCCCGCGACGAGGAGACCACCACGAGCGCCCCGGCGGTCCCCGGCATCGTGTTCGTCCACCCCCACCCCGACGACGAGTCGATCGCGTGCGGGGGAACGCTTGCGCGCTACGTCGACGAGGGTGTGCGGGTCATGGTGATCACCTGCACGGGAGGGGAGGAGGGGGACAACCTCGCCGGGATCGACCTGGCCGGCCAGGAGATGGCCGCGGTGCGACGTCGCGAGCTCGCCGCCGCCCTGTCGGTGCTCGGCGTCGAGCACCACGTCATGTTGGGGTACCGCGACAGCGGCATGGCCGGCACCTCGGGCAACCGGCATCCCGACAGCTTCCACCGGGCCGACCTGGAGGAGGCCGCCACGCGCCTGGCCGGGGTCCTGCGCACCTTCCGGCCGGACGTCGTGGTCAGCGACGACGAGCGTGGCACCTACGGGCATCCCGACCACGTGAAGGCCCACGCGGTCACCACCCGGGGGGTCGAGCTCGCCGCCGCCCCCGACGCCCCGTTGGACGTCCCCCCGTGGGAGGTGGCCAAGCGGTACGTGCACGCGCTGCCCAAGGGCAGGCTGCTCGCGGTGCACCATCGGCTGGTGCAGCTCGGGCTCGCCTCCCCGTTCGGCGACGTCGACACGCTCGCCGCCGAGGACGTCCCGTTCGGGGTGGACGATCACCTCGTCACCACGGCCCTCGACGTGCGGCCGTGGTTGGAACGCAAGCGGGATGCGATGCGGGCACACGCGTCACAGATCGGGGCCGAGTCGTTCTTCCTCAACCTGCCGGCGGACGTGGCGGAGGACACGTTCGGCACCGAGTACTACGTGCTGGCCGACGGGGTGCGCGGGGCAGCCGGGGTGGAGGACGATCTGCTCGCCGGCCTGCGCAGCCGGAGGCCGCGGTGAAGCGCCGCCAGGCTCAGCTCGCCCCGCGAGCCTTCCGTGACGTGATGGGTCGCTTCGCGACCGGCGTCGCCATCATGACCACCCTGCACGACGGTGCACCGCACGGCATGACCGCCAACGCGGTGTCGTCGGTGTCGCTGCAGCCGCTGCTGGTGCTGGTGTGCGTCGAGCGCGGCACCACGATGGCGGCGACCGTCACCGCCAGCGGCATCTTCGCCCTGTCGTTCCTGCACGAGGACGACGACGGCCTCGCCGTGCACTTCGCCGATCCGTACCGTCCCCTGGGCGCCGCCCAGTTCGAGCGCATCCCGTTCCGCAAGGAGGTGACCGGCGCTCCCGTCCTCGAGCGCGGCGTCGCGTACGTGGACTGCCGAACATGGCGTCTGTGCGACGGAGGCGACCATCTGATCGTGGTAGGCGAGGTGGTCACCCTCGGGCTCGGGGATCGGGACGACCCGCTGCTCTTCTACCGTGGGGCCTACCGCTCGCTGCGACCGGAGGGTTCGTGATGCAGGTGCACGAGGACGTCGTCGCGACCGACGGGCGCCGGGTGGTGGACGTCACCGACCGGGTGCGGTCGTTCGCCAGGGAGGTCGGCGGGGACGGGCTGCTGCACGTCTTCCTCCCGCACGCCACGGCGGGGCTGGCGCTGATGGAGACCGGCGCCCGGTCCGAGCCCGACCTGGAGGACGCCCTCGAACGGCTCCTGCCCCGCGACGACCGCTACCGCCACCAGCACGGCTCGACCGGTCACGGGGCCGACCACCTGCTCCCGGCGCTCGTGGCGCCGTCCCTGGTCCTGGCGGTCGAGGGCGGCGAGGTGGTGCTCGGCACGTGGCAGAGCGTCTGCATCGTCGACACCAACCGCGACAACGACCGTCGTCGGCTGCGGCTCAGCTTCCTGCAGGGGGCGTGAGACCGCTGCCGTGGCCGGTGGCGAACAGACGGTCACCGAAGTCGCCCAGGCCGGGCACGATGTAGCCGCGCTCGTCGAGACGGTCGTCGACCCCCGCCGTGACGATCCGGATGGTCGGTTGGTCGGCGTGGAGACGCTCGATCCCGACCGTCGCTGCCACCACCGTCACGACCACGACGTCCTCCGCGCCCGCCTCGCGCACCGCCGCGATCGCGACCGATGCGGAGCCGCCCGTGGCGAGCATGGGTTCCAGCACGAGCGTCAAGGCCCCTGCGAGCGGTGGCAGCTTGCGGTAGTAGGAGAGCGGCTCGAGCGTCCCCGGCTGGCGCTCCACGCCCAGGAAGCCGACGGCCGCGTGGGGGTACAGCGATTCCACGGCTCCCAGCAGGCCCAACCCGGCGCGTAGCACGGGCACCGCCGCGACCGGCTGCGCGATGCGCTCCACCGGTGCGTGCCCGAGCAGCGTCGCCACCTGGTCCGGAGCGGTCACCAGGCCGCGGGTCGCCTCCAGGACCAGCAGCCGCGCGAGCTGGCGGCACGCGGTGCGGAACGCCGGGGCCGAGGTGTGGCGGTCGCGCAGACGCCCCAGCAGGTCGGCGGCCAGGGGATGATCGACGACCGTGACTCGGTGGCGGGCGGCGATCGTGTCCACGGTGGCTCCGCGCGGGGGTCGGCAGGGACCGGCGTAGCCTACGCAACCGGCGTGGGCGTCCCACCGACGAGGAGGGCATGCGACCGACGAGGCGGGGGAGGCCGGGGCCGGCCCGGCCCCCACCCAGGTCCCTCTCGCGGCTGCGGGCGGGCTACGCGTCCACGGTGTGCGCGTTGCTCCTGGTCGCGGCCGCCTGCGAGGGCGACACCACCCCCGGCCCCGGGCCGACCGCCTCCCCGACAGCCGCGGCGGTGCCCAGCGGACCCGCCGGCGGGGAGAAGGTGGGCATCGTGCTGGCTCCGCCGACGGAACCGCTGGCGGCGATCGCCAACCCGGCCGTGCGTGACGTCGCCGAGCGCCTGCACGAGCTCGTCGCGGCGGACCTCGCCCGCGTGCGGGTGCTCGAGCCACCCTCGGAGCCCTTCCGCGGCGACCAGATGGCCCTGCTCGCCGACGAGGGCGTCGGCCTGGTCTGCACCCTGGGCGCCGAGGGCGGCGACGAGGTGACGGCCCTGGCGCCACAGGTCCCGACCACCCGGTTCTGCCTCCTGGACGGTCAGCTCCGTCGGCCGCCCGCCAACGCCGTCTCCGTAGGGTGGCACATCGACCAGGGCGCGTTCATCGCAGGCGCGGCTGCGGCCCTGGCGGTGCCCGAGGCAGCCGTCGCGGTGGTCACCGGGATCCGTTCCCCCGCTGCCGACCGGGTGCGGTCGGGCTTCGAGGCGGGGGCGCGTCACGTCCGGCCCGACGTGGTGGTGCTCGGTATCGACGCCGCGCCCGAGGGCGACGCGGGGCAGGGCGAGGACCGCTCCACCGCGCGTCAGCGGACGCCCGAGGACAGGTCGGCCGTGCGTGAGCGGACCGCGTCGCTCCTCGCCGGCGACTCGCCGGTGGGCGCGGTCCTGGCTCTGGGAGGGGAGGCCACCGTGCGTGGCACGGCCGAAGCCACGGCGGGCTACCCCGCCGTCGTGCTCGGCTGGGGGGTCGACGTGGGGGCGCTCCTGGACGAGCACGGGCTCGACGCCGAGGTGCTCGGATCGGTGGTGAAGCGCTACGACCTCGCGCTGCCGCTGGCGCTGGGTCTCGCGGGACGCCCAGGCCCGCCGGTCACGGTGCTGGGACTGCAGGAGGACGCATTCGCGTTCGTCCCCGGCGAGAGCGACCGGTACGCCGCGATCGCAGGCGGGTTGCGGCAGGTCGTCGGTGACCTGCGGGAGGGCCGCGTGGGCCCACCCCCGCCCTGAAGGCCCGGGGGGATCGGGTGGCCGGGGGCGCACGGGTCCTACCATGGCCACGACCCAGCGGGGTGGGAGGAGATCGTGCGCCGCGCGAAGATCGTCGCCACGCTCGGCCCCGCCCTGGACGACCCCGACCGCATGAAGGCCGCGCTCATCGCGGGCATCGACGTGGTACGGCTCAACTTCTCCCACGGCACCCACCGCGAGCACGCCGACCGCCTCGAGCAGGTGCGCGCCTGCGCACGTGAGCTGGGGCGGCCTGTGGGCAGTCTCGGGGACCTGCAGGGACCCAAGATCCGGCTCGGCTCCCTGCCTGACGCGGGCATCGACCTGGTCGACGGCGGGGACGTGGTGCTGATCAGCGGACGCGACACGCTGGACGCCTACACCGACGGGGCGGGGACCCCCGTGCTACCGGTCGTCTACGAGCAGCTCGCGGAGGACGTCGAGCCGGGAGCCATCGTGCTGATGGACGACGGGCTGATCCGGCTTGTGGTCGCCCGTGTGGACAGCGACGCCGTCCACTGCCGGGTGGTCGCCGGCGGGACGGCGCACTCCAGGAAGGGCGTCAACCTGCCCGGCATCGCGGTGTCGGCCAAGAGCCTGACCGACAAGGACCGGGAGGACGTCAAGGCGATGCTCGACCTGGAGGTGGACTGGGTCGCCCTGTCGTTCGTCCGCCGCCCCGACGATCTCAGCGAGGTGCGCGGCTTGGTCCGTGATCTGGGCGGCGACCAACCGATCGTGTCCAAGCTCGAGCGTCCCGAAGTGCTCGACAACCTGGCCGGGATGGTCAAGGCGTCCGACGCGGTGATGGTGGCGCGGGGCGACCTGGGCGTGGAGGTCGGTCCCGAGCGGGTGCCGGCGCTGCAGAAGGAGATCATCGCGCTGGCCAACTCCGCTGGCCGGCCGGTCATCACCGCCACGGAGATGCTCGACTCGATGGTGCGCAGCCCCCGCCCGACCAGAGCCGAGGCGTCGGACGTGGCCAACGCGGTGTTCGACGGCACCGACGCGCTGATGCTGTCGGGGGAGACGGCCACCGGGCGCTACCCGGTCGAGGCCGTCCGCACCATGGCCCGCATCATCGAGGTGGCCGAGAGCAGCCGGCACCTGGTGCACCCGCCGCACCCTCCCACCGACGAGATGTCGCTGGGACGGGTCGTGGCCAAAGCCGCGGTGCAGGCCGCCGAGGACGTGCGCGCCAAGGCGCTGGTCGTGTTCAGCCTCAGTGGTTCGTCGGTTCAGCTGGTGTCCAAGTTCCGCCCGGACGTGCCGATCATCGGCCTCACGCCGCGTGAGGCCACGCTCGGACGGCTCACGCTCCTGTGGGGCAGCGCCGGCGATCTGGTGGTGGAGCAGGACCACACACGCGACCTGATCGCCGCGGCCGAGGAGTTCTGCCTCGGACGGGGGTACGGGCAGCGGGGGGACGCCGTGGTCGTCGTGTCGGGGATCCCCGGCGGTCACGGCGGCACGAACCGGATCCTCGTGCACCGCCTCGGGCATGCACCGGGGGACTAGTGCCGTGCCGCCACGGTTGGGATCACGTCGAGTGGTGGCCCGACACCGCGACAGCCGGTGACGCCAACGACGAGCCGGGACGGGCGTGGCGGGGGCCGGCGGACGGGAGCAGATGGCCGCGAGGTCCGTGCTGGAGACGAGCGCGAACGGGGGGACCACCCGGCGCCGTCGTCGTGGCCGGTGGGTGCTCGCGCTCGCCGGCCTGTACGCCGCCGCCGCCGGCGGTGCCCAGATCGCGTGGTGGCTCGTGGGCGACGACTGGTGGAGTCAGCCGCTGAACCTCACCACGTTCTACTGGTCGCTGCCCGCCGTGCCCCTGGTCGTGCTCGCCGGGCTGCGTCGAGCCTGGCGGTCGGCGGCGCTGCTGGCCGTCCCGGCCGGCATCTTCCTGTGGTCGTACGGTGGACTCTTCGTCGGGGCACCGCCCGCTGCGCACGCCGACCTGCGCGTCGCGACGTACAACACCTACATCCGGGCGCCGGACGTGTCGCACGTCGTGAGTCTGGTCCACCGTGACCGCCCGGACGTCCTGCTGCTGCAGGAGCTCCTGCCGGCTCGTGCCGACCAGCTGCGCGCCCGACTGGCCGACCAACTGCCGCACGCGTGGTTCGGAGAGCCCGGACGGGTGGGCGGCGTGGGGGTGCTGTCGCGATCGCCGATCGTGGAGGTCCGACCCGTCGAGTCGGTGGGAGGACCGTCCCGCCGCACCGCGGTGGTGGTCGTCGAGGTGGACGGTCGACGCGTGCAGGTAGTGGCCGTGCACCTGACCTCGCCGTGCCGGACCTGCGGCAGCTCGGTCGTGGCCCGCCAGACCTTCGAGGCCGAGATGCGTCGGCGGGAGACCGACGTCGTCCTGGCAGCGCTCGATCCCGACGTGCCCGCGGTCGTCGGAGGGGACCTCAACTCGACGCGACGCTCGGATCCGTACCGCCGCCTGACCGCCGCCGGCTTCCGCGACCCGCAGATCGAGGCCGGGTCGGGGCCCGGGTTCACCTGGCCGGACGGCAGCGGCCCGTTCCTGCGCATCGACTGGGTCCTGGTGCGCGATCTGGTCCCTGCCGGAGCGTGGGTCGGGCCGCCGCGCGGTTCGGACCACCGGCCGGCGGTCGTCGATCTGGCTTGGCATGGGGAGGCGGGCTGATGCCGGAACTGCCGGAGGAGCTGCACGGCGAACGGTACTGCTACCTCACGACGACACAGCGCGTGACGGGGCGGCGCCACACCGCCGAGCTGTGGTTCGTGCCGGCCCAGGGCGGCGTTTACCTCTTCAGCGGCTCCGGTGGGCTGACCACGTGGTGCCTGAACCTGCAGGCCGACGAGCAGGGCGTCCTGCGCATCGACGGCCGCTCGTGGTTGGCACGCGCCGCCTTCCTCCCGGAGGACGACGAACGGCGGATCGCCGCGCTCCAGGTGTTCCACGACAAGTACGACCCGCCGGGCAAGGACCGCACGCGTCCGTGGATCCGCAACGCGGCGGTGGCTCACCTCGTGCTAGTCCGCGAACTGCCCTGAGCAGTCGCCGACGCTGCCGGTCAGGGGCGCCGCCGAGGGGCCGGGACGGGCTTGGCGGCTAGGATCTGGGACTCGGCGACATCGACGAGCTCGCCCTGCCGGGTGCGGATCGTCAGGACGCCGTCGTCGCGCCACGACAGCAGCTCGCCGACGACGTCGCTCGGGACCAGCCCCCTCGTCTCGTCCTCCACCCACCGTCGCACGACCACGCGGTGACCCACGTCGTCGCGGGTGAGCCGGTTCACGTATCGGAAGCGCACGGTCAGGTGCCTGGCCGCTGGCGGCCGACCACTGGGACGTCGTCGCGGGTGGGACGGTGCGCGACGCTGAGGCACACCGGTCAGTGGCCACGCAGCTCGCGGCCGAACGCACGCACCTGCTCGGACAGGACGTCGCCGTGAGCCGCCAGGAAGTGGTCGCCGCCGGGGACCAGGTGCAGCCGCCTGGGCTCGGCCGCGGCCGCGACCACGCGCTCGATCTCCTCCACGGACGTGAACTCGTCCCGTGTCCCGTGGATGAACAGCTTGGGGCGGTCGAACCGTCCGAGCGGTTCGCGATCCAGCCCGGCTCCCTCTGGATCCGACGCAGATGGTGCGGCCGTCAACCCCACGCCGACCCAGCCCGCGACCTGCTCATCGTCGGCGGCGTACCGCAGCGAGACGAGCGCTCCGAACGACCAGCCGACCAGCAACAGCGGGCCGGCGCCCTCCTCGCGAACTCGGTCCACCGCTGCCCCCACGTCCAGAAGCTCGGGCTCGCCACCGCCATGGCTGCCGCCGGACCCGCCGACCCCGCGGAAGTTGAACCGCAGGCCGACCCAACCATCCGTCACCAGCGTGCGCTGCAGGACCGGCACCATCCACGAGTCCATCGAGCCGCCGAAGCGCGGGTGAGGGTGGCACACGACCGCGACGCCCCCCTGCGGGTCGGTCGGGGTGGTCAGGCGACCCTCGAGGCGCGTGCCGTCGGAGGCCGCGAACTCGATGAGGGGCACGGGACCCTCCGGTCGCGTGCCAGCACCCTAGCCGTGGGCGGAGGCAGCCCAACTGCCCCTCGGTTCGCCCGCTTCGCGTCCGCCCGGGTGAGGCCGTACGGTACGCGGTTGGGTCGCAGCACCGGCGTGACAGGAGAGCCCGTGACCTACGTGATCGCCGAGCCGTGCATCGACGTCAAGGACAAGGCGTGCGTCGAGGAGTGCCCGGTCGACTGCATCTACGAGGGTGAGCGGATGCTGTACATCCACCCGACGGAGTGCATCGACTGCGCGGCCTGCGAGCCGGTCTGTCCCGTCGAGGCCATCGCGTACGAGGACGATGTCCCCGCCGAGTGGGCGGAGTTCACCGCCGTCAACGCCGAGTTCTTCGACGTCACGGGGCTGGGGTCTCCCGGCGGCGCCTACCAGGTCGGCAAGGTGGACCAGGACCATCCCAAGGTCACTGACCGCGAGGTCGTCTGACACGTCGCGACGCTGCCGGACCGTCCCGGGCGGATGGTCGCGGCTGTCGGCGACCAGGCTGACTGGTCGCGCGGTCCTCGATGTCAGGCGGTCGGCCGCACCCCCGGGGCGCGGAACGCCTCCGGGAGGAGGTCGCCGGGCCAGCGCTTGCGGGAGGTGGCCGACAGCTTGTCGAGCACGTTCATGGCCACCGGATCCTGGTCGGCGGGACGTGTCTGGATCAGGCCCGCGTCGATCACGCCGGCCAGCCACTCCTCGCCCCGGGCCGTGCGCACGATCGTGAGGGTCCAGTCGTCATCCGCCCCGATCCCGCCGGTGGAGATGTCGGCGTGCTCGGCGGCGAAGTCGGGGCACAGCTTGCAGCCCGGGCGCGTGTGGGGGTGCAGCTCCTTGAGCGGGATCTCGTGGTAGGCGCCGTCGCGGGTCCACACCATGAAGCGGCCCTTGACGTTGACCTTGGCGACGTCGTCGATGTGGATGCCATGGTCGGCGAGGACCTGCTGCTGACCCTCGTAGGTGAACGTCTTGGAGCACAGCAGCCCGATGCTCAGGGCGATCTTGCGCTTGTACTTGTTCACGCCACGCGCGGCCACCGACCCATTGATGGACGCCTGGCAGGACATGCCGACCAGCGCGATCTGCTTGAGCCGCCGCTCGTCCGCCAGCTTCATCGCCAGCGGATTGGCCGAGTAGGTGTAACGCGACCCGGCGGTGGCCAGCACCTCCTCGCGGCTGGTGGCCAGGAAGGGCTCGGCGTCGAACGGCCCGCGTCCAGCGTCCACGATGCGTGACGTCAACGCCCCGTCGATGCGACCCGTCTCCAGCCCCCAGATCAGCAGCGTGGACACCAGCCCGCCGTCCTGCCCGGCGCGGTGCACGACGTCGTCACTGGCCTGGGTCAGCAGCAGCGTCCGAGCCACCCCGTGCAGCTCGTCAGCCCGTCGCGGACGACCGAACAGCTCCTGTTCGAACTCGCTCTCCCACGCGCGGAACCGTGGGCAGGCACGGGTGCAGATGTCGCACCCGCGGTCGCCGGTGACACACTGGTCGACGCCCATGCCCTCACCGATCTGCACCGGGAGGTAGTCGTGGGTGTAGCCGAGCACGTCCTGCGGGCACGCCATCACGCACGCCGCACAGCCCGTGCACAGGCCCGTGTCGACCACCTCTCGGTACAGCTCCCGCCAGTGGACGTCGCCCACGGGTCCTCCCTTCCCTGGCGGGCGTCAGGCTACGGGAGCCCCGGTCGGCGCGGCGAACCCCGCCCGACTGGGTCGCTGTGAGCTGTTCCGCAGGAGCGCCGCGAGAGAGCTGTCTTGGGTCACCTGGGACAGCGACGGAGGTGGGCCCCCTGAGCGTCGGAGCCGACGGTCAGGGACCTCCCGAGACGCGGGTCGGTGCGCGCACGCGGCTGACACGACGCCAGCGCTGGACGGCCGTGGGGCTGGCCGCCGCCACGGTCGCCGGCACGGCCGTGGTGGCCACCCCGCTGGAGCTGCTCGTCGGCGGCGGGCCGCTCGCGGTCGCGTTCGACGCGGTGGTCTTCGGCGGGCTGCTAGCCGCCGCCGTGGTCGTGGTGTACCTGCACCGGGTCGATACCCGCCGCTGCGACCGGTGCGGACGACCCCAGGAGGCGGGTGCGGCGGTGTGCGACGGGTGCGGCTACGACCTGGCCGAGCGGCCGCGCTTCCGCTGCGAGCAGGGGCACGGGGTCGCGTTCGCGCCGGGACTGTGCCCGTGCGGGCGGCGCCTGCGACGGCTGGCACCGGTCCACGACGTGAACCGCAGGGCGCTCGCCGTGCTCAAGCTGGGTGCGTGGGCGCTCGTCTGGCTGCTGTCGGTCGGGCTGGTCCTGCGGTGGTTGGCGTCGTGACCGACCCGGGTGATCCCCGCCGGTGCCCGATCAGCCGGTCGCTCGCAGGTCCAGCGAGGGCACACCCTCCAGGCCGTCGAGCAGGCGCACCCTGACCCGGCAGTCCAGCAGGAAGGCGCGCACCTGCTCCCAACCGTCGTAGCGGCCACCCGCCGCGACCACCTCGCCGATGCCCGAGTTGGCGACCAGCTTGGCGCAGCCGAAGCAGGGCGCCCCGGTGCCGTACAGGGTGGCGCCTGCACGCTCCTCGGGGGACGCGAACAGCAGCGCGTTGGCCTCCGCGTGGATGGCGATGCAGGACTCGTAGCCGTGCCCCTGGGGCGCGTCGGAGGATGCACGCGGGCAGGCGCCGTCGTCGCAGTGCGGGTAGCCCGACGGCGCTCCGTTGTAGCCGGTGGCGACGATGCGCCGGTCACGCACGATCACGGCGCCGTGCTTGCGTCGCGCGCAGGTGGCACGCGTCGACGCCGCCTGCGCCAGGTCGAGGAAGTACCGGTCCCACGACTGGCGCTGCGGATGGGTGGCGTGGTGAGGGTCCGAGGACGTGCGCACGTGTCGACCTTCCCCCGCGCGGGGCGCGGCTCGCTCCGGTCGCCGCAGCGTGCTGAGCGTCGCCGCGGCCTGGTGTCCCGGGGGAAGGCGGGCGGCCCGAGGCCGGCGGGCCACCCTGCGAGACGGGCGGAGGCTAGCCGAACCGGCGGACGAGCGGGACGTCACCGTGCCGGCGGTCCTGCGCCCGCCGGCCGCGGACGCTCCCGCTCTGTGCGCGGATCCGCGCGCGAGCCTCCTGCGGAGCGGTACCGTCGCAGCCCGGCCGGAGGCTCGGCGTGGCATGACACGGCTGCCCACGAGGACCGTCACGTCCCCGTTGTCCGATCTCAACAGGTCGCCCCCTCCCCTCCGGTCACCGCATGACGGCTCCTCGCCGCCCGCCGCGCCTCGGTGCGCGGGTGAGCGACCCGACCGCCACGCTTCGCAGCCGGCTGGGCCGTGACGCGCCTGAGCGGCTTCTTGGGGGTGCGAGCCGGAGAGCAGCGCCTGGTCGGCTGGATGGTCGCGCTGTTCGCCACCACGCAGGCCGGGCACGGGTTGGGCGCCAACACGGGCGACGCCCTCTTCTTCGTCCGGTTCGGGGTCGAGTTCCTCCCGCACATGATCCTGCTTTCGGGCCTGCTGGCCATGGTGGCCGTGCTCGCGTACGGCGGCGGCCTGGGCCGGGTCGGCACACGCCGCTTCCTGCCGGGCGTGGCCGCGGGGCTCGCGGCGCTGCTCGTGGCCGAGCGGGTGTCGGTGGGCTTCGTCGTCCCCGGCCTGTACGCGGCCATCTGGCTGACCGAGCAGCTCGTCATCCTGATCACCTTCACCATGATGTGGAACGCGGCCAGCGAAGCCTGCGAGCCTCGTCAGGCCAAGCGCCTGTTCCCGCTGTTCGCCAGCGCCGGGATCGCCGGCGGCATGGTCGGCAACCTGGCCACCGGCCCGCTGGCCACGACCCTGGGGACGGCCAACCTGCTGCTGGTGCACGCCGGGCTGCTCGTGGGCGTGGTCGCGCTGCTGGTGGAAGTGGGTCGCCGGTTCTTCCGACCCCGAGGCGAGCCGTCCCCGTCCGTCCTCGCGGACCTGCAGGCCGGCTTCCGCGTCACCGTGCGCTCGGGGTTGCTCCGCCTGGTGTCCGCGGCGGCGGTGGCGCTGTCGATCCTGTTCTTCCTCGTGGTGTTCCCCTTCAGCGAGCAGGTGGCGGGCTCGTTCAGGTCGGATACCGACGTGGCCGCGTTCCTCGGATACTTCTCGGGCGCCGCCACCGCGGCCTCCTTCCTCGTGTCGTTGCTGGTCACCAACCGGGTCCTCGCCAGGCTCGGCGTCACCGCCACGGTCCTGGTCGTGCCCCTGATCTACCTGGCTGGCTTCGGGTTGTGGGCGGTGTCGTTCACGCTGGTCACCGCCACGCTCGTGCGCGGCGCCCAGTGGGTGGCGGTGAACGCGCTGCTGGCGACGGCCTGGACGTCGGTCTTCAACGTGGTGGAACCCTCCCGTCGCAGCCAGGTGCTGGCCTTCGTCACCGCGGTGCCGGCGCAGCTGGGCGTCGTGGCCTCCGGTGCACTGCTGGTGGCGGGCAGCGCCGCCTTCACCGACCGTCAGCTGGCGCTGGTCGGGCTGGCGATCGCGGCCGTTACGTCGGCGGTGGTGTGGCGGATGCGGCGGGCGTACGCCGCCGCCCTCCTCGACGCGGTGGAGCGTGGCCTGGTGGACGTGTTCACCTCCACGGCACCGAGCCTGCGCAGACCCGTGACCGACGCCGACGTGGTCCGGGCCCTGACCCGCGCGCTGGGTGACGACCGGCCGCCCGTGCGGCGTGTCGCTGCGACGCTGCTGGGGCGGCTGGACGGTGACGCGGCGGCCGTCCCGCTGCTGCGGGCGGCGCGCGACGAGGACGTCGCGGTGCGTACCGCCGCCCTCCGATCGCTCGACGACGACCACGGTGACAGCGTCGCGCTCGAGGCGCTGGACGACCCGGCACCCGACGTGCGCCGGGAAGCGGTCCGCATCCTGGCGGGTCTCGGAGCGCAGGCGCGAGACCCGCTGGAGGCGCGCCTCGCCGACCCCGACCCGCAGGTGCGGGCCGCCGCCGCAGGCGCCCTGCGGAGCGGACCCGCCCGCGAGCTGCTGGGCGTCATGCTGCGGTCGGGATCGACCGCGGAGATCCTGGCCGCCCTCGACGTCCTGCCGGACTGGGAGGAGGCCTGTCGCGACCTGGGCGCGGCCCGCTTCCTGGCCCATCCACGCCCAGCGGTCCGTCTGGGGGCCGCCAGGGCGCAGGTCCGCCAACCGGACGCCGTCGAGGTCGTGCGGCTGCTCGACGATCCGGATGCGGCTGTCCGCGACGGCGTCGCGAGGCTGCTGCGCGGGCGCTCCGAGCTGACCCCCGAGCTGCTGGGGGTCCTGGCCCACGGCTCCGAGCGTGCGCAGGAGGCGGCCGTGGAGGCCCTCAGGGGAAAGCCGGAGGCGCGCGCCGCGCTCGTGGACTGGGCGGCGGCGAAGATCGAGCGCGCAGCGGTGCTGCGGGGCCACCGGGATGCGCTCGGCGCCCCGGCGTTCCCCGAACCCGCACACCGCTACCTGCGGAGGGTGCTGCAGCACCGCGAGCGGGACGCCGAGTACCGCGCCATGTGCGCGCTCGACGTCCTGGCGGGTCGCGAGTCGCTCCAGCTGCTGATCCGGGGTTCGCGCTCGGCCGACCAGCAGCTGCGGGGCCAGGCGCTGGAGGCCCTCGACGCGATCGGCGACCGTCGCCTCACCCGCCGCCTGCTGCCGCTGCTGGAGGACGATCCCGACACGACCGCTCGCCCCGCCCCAGTGTCGGTCCTATCGTCGCTGCTCGATGACACCGACGAGTGGTTGCGTGCTCTGGCCTGTCGGGCCGTGGCCGTCCGCCTGGTGGCGGAGTGGCGCGACCTCACCGAGCGCGCCGCCAGGGACGCGTCCCCGCTGGTGCGGGGAGCGGTCCGTCGCAACGGAGACGAGATGGCCGCCGACGTCGATACGATGGACCTCATCGACCGGATCCTGGTCCTGCAGGAGGTCCCGATGTTCTCGGACCTCGACCCCGAGGACCTGGAGCGCATCGCCCACATCAGCCAGGAGAGGGTCTACACGCCCGACGAGGTCGTGTACCGCGAGGGCGAGCCGGGCGACGAGATGCTGGTGATCGCCCGCGGGCGTGTGTGCATCCGCAAGGTGGTGGACGGCGAGCCGAGGTTGCTGCGCACCTTCGGGCCGGGTGAGCACGTGGGTGAGCTCGCCCTGCTGCGGGGACGGCCGCGGGCGTCGGATGTCGTGGCCCACGAGGTCGAGGTCAGGGCTCTTGCCATCCGTGCCCCGGAGTTCGAGTCGATCCTCAATGAACGCCCGGGTGTGGCGATGGCCATGCTCGCCACGCTGGCGGAGCGCCTCGGCACGTCCACGTGACGAGGCGGGAGGTCACAGGTTGCCGCGTCGGTCCTGCGCACGCTCGATCGCGTGGAACAGCGCCTTGAAGTTGCCGACCCCGAACCCTCTGGCGCCGTGCCGCTGGATGATCTCGTAGAACAGCGTCGGACGGTCCTGCACCGGCTCGGTGAAGATCTGCAGCAGGTAGCCCTCGTCGTCGCGATCGACCAGGATGCCCAGCTCCTGCAGGTCGTCCCAGCGCTCGTCGACCTTGCCGACCCGGCGCCGGGCGTCCTCGTAGTACTCGTCGGGCACGCCGAGGAAGGCGATGCCGTTGTCGCGCAGATGGCGGACCGTCGCCACGATGTCGGGTGTCGACAGCGCGACGTGCTGCACGCCCGGGCCCCGGTAGAAGTCGAGGTACTCCTCGATCTGCGACCTCTTTCGACCCTCCGCCGGTTCGTTGATGGGCAGCTTGATGCGACCCACACCGTCCCACAGCACCTTGGACATCAGCGCCGTGTACTCGGTCGAGATCTCGGCGTCGCTGAAGTGGCGGAACTCCTTGAAGCCAAGGACACGCTCGTAGAAGCGCGCCCACTCGTCCATCTTGCCCAGCTCCACGTTGCCGACGACGTGGTCGATCGCGGACAGGCGCGTGGGCACCGCCCAGCCGTCGTCCATCGGCTGGTAGCCGGGGAGATGGACTCCAACGTAGCCGTCACGCTGCACGAACGAGTGGATCGTGTCGCCGTACGCGCGGATGGCGGAGACCACCACCTTGCCGTGCTCGTCCTCGAGCACCTCCGGCTCCAGGTGCGGCGTCGCGCCGCGGTCGGTCGCCAGCCGGAACGACTCCCCGGCGTCGGGCACCTCGAAGGCGACGTCGTGGATCCCGTCGCCGTGGAGCGCCTGGTGGTGGTTGATCGGGTCGTCGGGACGCAGCGCCGACGTGAGCACGAACCGCACCCCGCCCTGTTGCAGGACGTAGGAGGCCAGGCCGCGTACGCCGGTCTCGGGGCCCGCGTAGCCGACCAGCCGGAACCCGAAGACGGAGCGGTAGTAGTGCGCCGCCTGCTTGGCGTTGGCCACCCAGAACTCGATCGCGTCCCAGCCCAGCACGGGGAAATCCTCGCCGGGCGTACCCGGGGCGGCAGCGTCCTCCGTCGCGCTCAACCGGTTCCCTCCCTGTCATTCCTCCTCGCCATGATGGCACCGACCGCAGGTCGGGTTGCGTGGGGACGTGCGCTCAACGGACGAGCCCCTCACCGGATGGAGACGATGTGGGCCCCCACGTCCACCAGGTCGAACAGCTCCACGATGGCGTCGTTGGACAGGCGCACGCAGCCGTGCGAGGCGTCTCGGCCGAGCGAGTCGATGTTGGCGGTGCCATGGAACCGGATCGCGCCGGGTGCCGACCAGTTGAGGGCGCGCAGACCCAGCGGGTTGTTGGGTCCCGCCTCGATCCGCTTGGGCATGCCCCGACCCCACCCGGACGGGTCGGGGTTGACCCACACCGGCTTGGGCCGTTTCAGCGACACGTGGTAGACGCCGGTGGGGGTGGGGTAGTCACCCGTCCCGGTCGCGACCGGGTAGGAGCGCGCCAGCCGTCCGCCCAGGTAGAGGTCGAGCTGGTGGTCCTCCTGGCGGAGGAACAGCACCTGGTCGTACGCCGCCGCGGTCACCTGTGCAGACAGCTGCTCGGTGACCACCTCCGCGGTGTCGCTGCGGCCGTCCAGCGCGGTCAGGAGGTGCTCCACGGTCGGGGCGATCGCCACGCCCCGGCCCGGGCGTTCGGGCTCGATGAACAGTTGGTCGGCGGTCCAGCGCAGCTCGGCGTCCACCGGAGGGATGTGCAGTTCCTCGGCGATCGCACGCACCAGGTCGCGGGCCGATGCCTCCGGCGTGTGCACGCCGGCCGTGCCGGTGGACGGCACGGTGGCGCCCCGCCAGCGGATCTCGGCCAGGGTGCGCCACGACACGACCTGGGAGGCGGCGAAGACCCTGGCGACGACCTGCGGGGCGTCGGTGGCGGCGCCGAGCCCGCGCAGGCTGGTCGTCCACGTGCGGTCCTCGAAGCGCACGGTCACCGGCCGGTCGAGCTGGGGGGCCAGCGTGGCGTCGACCGCGGCGACCGCCTGCTCCTCGGTCATCCCGGTGAGGTCCACGCCGTTGACCACGGCGCCGGGCAGCGCCCGCCCGTCCCAACGTTGGCGGTACGCCTGCATGTCGCGCGCCACCGCGATGCCGCCACCGCCTAGCAGCACGACGATCGCGAGCGCGAGTCCCATCATGACGCGGCGGCGCAGCCGCCGCGCGTCCGGGCTCCCGATCCACGTGGTCGAGGTTGCTCCCATCCCCTCGCAGACGCCGTGTGTCACCGATCCTCGCACACGGTAGTCATCCGTTGCGCGTTGTTCCGGGCCGATGCCGCACGGAAGGAGGGGTCGCGCACGTCAGGTGACCGGGTTGGCCGGTCCGGCAGGTCGTGTCTGCGGGTCCCCGGGCGGGTCAGCTGCCGATCGGTGGGATCATGCCGGGCGGGAGGTCGGCCCGGCCCTCCAGAGGGGACAGCTCGAACTCCGCGTGCCCGATCCGCAGGAACTCCACCGGCTCCCCGCCCACCAGGTGCTGCTCGACGATCAGCGGCACATCGTCCACCGTGACACCGCCGTACCACACGTTGTCGGGCACGACCAGCACCGTTGGTCCCACCATGCACGGCTCCAGGCAGCCCGTGAAGGTGACCTTCACGTCGACCAGGCCGAGCTGGCCGGTGAGCTCGCGGAAGGCGTTGAACACCTCCCCGCCGCCCCGCTGGACGCACGACCCCCTCGGGTGTTCCGGCGGACGCTCGTTGACGCACACCAGCACGAACCTCGTCGGCATCCGCCCGCGGGCCACGCAGCCTCCTCCCGTCGGCGCGACGGTAGTGGACCGCACCCGACCGTGTGGACGGGTCGGGGCGCGACCCGCCTGGCACGCTCACCCGACGGACGCGCGGGACGCCCGGGATCACCGACCGCGTCGCCACGCCGGTGGCGCCCACGGGTCGTCCACAGGCGAGGAGGGTGCCGTGACGGTCCGAGACGAGGACGCCGTCCGACGTGTGCTCCGCTACACGCGTCGCATCGCGGTGGTCGGCCTGTCGGCCAAGCCCCACCGTGCCAGCCACGGCGTGGCCGCGGCGCTGGTCGTGCAGGGCTACGAGGTCGTGCCGGTGAACCCCCACGTGGACCAGGTGCTCGGCCGGCGCGCCTACCCGTCGCTGCGGGACGTCCCCGGCAACATCGACCTGGTGGACGTCTTCCGTCGCCCCGAGCACCTGCCCGACGTGGCGCGCGAGGCGGCCGCGGTCGGGGCGCGCGGGCTGTGGCTGCAGCTGGGACTGCGATCGGAGGAGGCGCGGCGCGTGGCCGAGGAGGCGGGCATGGACATCGTCGAGGACCGCTGCCTCAAGGTCGAGGTCGCGCGCCTCGAGCACGAGATGGAGCTGCCGCCGCCTGCCGCCTGACGTCCGCCCTCACGGTCTACTCGAGCCCGCGCACCGCGACCGCGGGGGGCCGCCAGCCCAGCAGCGCCTCGGTCATGCGCACGGCCGCGGCGGTGCGCCGCACCTCGTGGACCCGCACGATGCCCGCACCGCGCAGGATCGCGAACACCGCCGCCCCGATGCTGGCGTCCACCCGGGCGTCGAGCGGGGCGTCCAGCGTCTCGCCGATGAAGTCCTTGTTCGACAGCGCCACGAGCACCGGGTAACCGAGCGCCGCCAGCGCGGGCAGGTGCCTGGACAGCTCCAACGAGTGGTAGGTGGTCTTCTGGAAGTCGTGGCCGGGATCGACCAC
>DASZZX010000278.1:0-4970 GCA_036260415.1 Nitriliruptorales bacterium | reverse complement strand
CGAGCAGGCCCCTATACCGGCGTCGGCGGTCCGACAGGTTCAAGGCGGCACCCGGGGTGGGGGGACGGGGTCACAGCGCCGGACGGGCGGCCCGCACGGCGTGACGACCCTCAGGACAGGCGCAGTGCGAGCAGCACGGTGGTGACCGCGAAGCCCACGGCGGAGAACACCGTCAGGCGGTCGAGGTTGCGCTCGACCACGGCCGACCCCTGCAGGCCCGAGGCGCCGCCCCCGAACATGTCCGACAGACCCCCGCCCGTCCCCCGGTGAAGGAGGATGAACATGACCATCACGAGGGAGAACAGCACGTGGAAGACGACGATGACAGCGGTCACCACAGGCTGGCTCCTCGGGCAGGTGGCGGATCTGCCGGTCCACCGCGAACGCGCACGAGTCTACCCGGCTGCCGGGCGGCCGGCGGCCTCCAACCGGCGCAACCAGAAGACCCCGACCCCGCGGCGGGCGGTCACTACAGGGGTAGCGCGCCACTGTTGGAGAACGGCCGCGTTGGCGCGCCGGGCGAGCGGCACGTCGCTGCCCTCCGGCTGCCAGGCACGTTCGGGGACCACCTGCCCTCGCAGCACCGCGGGGTGGAACTCCTGCCCCGGCTCCGTGGTGTCCGCCTCCCCCTCGGCGACCTCGACCGGGCGACCGCTCCGGCGGAAGGACGCGAACGCCTGCGCCTCAACGGTGGCGAGCTCGGGGCGAGGGCTGCGCCAGGCCCACGCCAAAGCGAGGGCGTCGCCGGCCGCCGTCCTGCCGGTGACGAGCGCCGGCAGCTGGACCCCGACCGCCACCGCGAGGGTGAGCACGCCCGCGACCAGAGCGGATTCGACGGCGTGGCGGGGACCGGTGATCCGCGCCGCCTCGCCGACCAGACGCTCCACGCGGGCCACGACCGCCGCGGGGGCGGCGAAGGTGGCGCAGGGGCCGGCGGGACGGTGCTGATCGATCGCCTTCAGCAGCCCGCTGGCCAGCGCCCCGGGACGGGCGGTGACGCCGACGGCGACCTGGTCGGCTGCGAGTTCACGTTCGGCGCACAGCCGGCGAGCGACCCATCGACCACCGGGGACGAAGAAGCAGACGTCGCGCACCAAGCCGACGGCTGCGCCGACGAGGTTGTCGCGACGGCACACGTGCGCCAGCTCATGCGCCAGCAGGCCCTCCAGCTCCTCGTCGTCGAGCACAGCGAGCAGGCGCGTGTCGATCACGACCGTCACCTGGCGGACGCCCAGCACGATGGCGCCACCCGGGCATCCGTCGACCACGACCACGCGCGGCGCAGGCACGCGCAGACGGGCGGCGACCCCGTGGGCGACCTGCAGCACACGCGCGTCCCGTGGCGGCGCCCCGGCGGCGGCGATCCGACGCATCCGTCGGATAGACCTCCACCGCCGCTTCACCCTCACCGACGCGATCGCGAGCCACGCGGCCGCAAGCGGCCAGCCGACGGGGGCCGTCGGCAGGTAGGTGTCGCCCACCGGCAGGTGCACCGCACCTTCGGCCTGGGTGGACGTCATCAGCGTGGGCAGCAGCAGCTGCTCCCAGGACACCGCGACCAGCGCGACCAGTGCACCGACCGGCACCAGCACCGCCGAGGAACGCACCCGTGGGACGCGCAGGCCGGACCGCAGCAACAGCGTCACGACGAGCATGGCGACCAGCGAGCCCACGGCGGCGCGGACGGCCACCGACTCGGTCGGCACGCTCAGGAGCACGCCGAAGTCCGGCACCTCGGTCCTCAACGCTCCTGGCGGCGGCGACGCTCGACGGCTCCGCGGAGTCGCTCGATGGTGTCGTCGTCGACCTCACCGACCACCTCGGACAGGTACGAGGCCGCCGGCTCCGGGTAGCGGTCCACCAACCACCCGAGCACGTTGGCCACGGTTGTGCGTGCGTAGTCGTCACGGCTCACCGCGGGCCGGTACCGGTGCGCGAGCGACGCGGTGTCGCGCCGCAGCAGCCCCTTGGTGGCCAGCCGCGTCATCGTGGTCATCACGGTCGTGTAGGCGATCTTGCGCCGCTTGGCCAGCCGGTCGTGGACGTCACGGACGGTGGCATCGTCGAGCTGCCACACGACCTCCATCACGTCCTGCTCGAGGGGTCCCAGCAGCTCCTCGAGCGGATCGCTCCGCCTCGCCATCTGCACCTCACCTTCCGCGCCGGACGGGCTCGGCACGGGACCCGCGCCGATCAGCGCCCGGCCAGTCTAACCGCCAGGTCGGGTTCCCTGGCAGGCCGCCGAACGGTCAGCGTCGGTGCGCGACGATCACCGCGAAGTCGTCCGCGGCGAGGCTCGCGCTGCCGACCAGGGCACCGTCGAGGTCGGGCCCGGCCATAAGCTCGCGCACGTTGTCCGGCTTGACGCTGCCGCCGTACTGCACGCGCAGTCCGGCCGCCACCTCGTCGCTGGACAGCGACGCCATCGTCTCGCGGACCGTGGCGCACATCTCCTGGGCGTCCTCGGCGCTCGCCGTCCGCCCGGTCCCGATCGCCCACACCGGCTCGTACGCGACCACCAGGGCCTCGGGATCGTCCAGCGACACGCCGTCCAGGCTGCCGCGCAGCTGGCTGACGACCACGTCCTGGGCCTCGCCCGCGTCGCGCTGATCCTCGGTCTCGCCGACGCACACGATGGGACGCATCCCGTGGCTCTGCACGGCCTTCACCTTGCGGTTCACGTCCTCGTCGGTCTCGCCGAAGATGTGACGACGCTCGGAGTGACCGCAGACCACGTAGCGCACGTCGAGGCGCGCGAGCATGGGCGGAGAGACCTCGCCGGTGAACGCCCCCTCGTCCTCCCAGTGGCAGTTCTGCGCCCCCAGCTGGATCGGCAGGTGCTCGGAGTCGATCAGCGTCTGCAGCGAGCGCAGTGCTGTGAACGGTGGGATGACCACGACGTCCTGCCCCTCGTAGTCGCGCTCGTCGAGGACGTAGGCCAGTTTCTGCACCAGCTGGATCGCCTCGAGATGGTCCTTGTACATCTTCCAGTTGCCGGCCATGATCGGCCGTCGCTGCGCCACACGTCCCTCCTCGTCCGGCGCCCGCTGTGCTCGCCTGGCGCCCCGCTTTCCGACCCTACACGCACGGGCCGGCCGGAGGGCCTGATCCGGCCGTACACTCACGGCCATGCCGGTTCCTCGGGCCGCAGCCGGGTTGACCGTCTACTCGTCGCTCCGCGGTCTGGCGGCGTCGGTCGTCTCGCCGGCGGTCCTGCTGGTTCTCGGAGGCTACGGGCTGGCCGAGGGCGGGCTCCGCCCCGTTCCTGCCGTGGTGTTCGCCTCCGGTCTGGTCCTCGCCGGCGTCGCGCTGCTGGACTACCCGCGCCACGCTCGCTTCCTGCCGGAGGGTGTCGAGCGGGTGTGCCTGATGCGCCGCCAGCTACTGCCGTGGACACGGATCGACGCGCTCGAGCGTGCGAGCAGGTCGCGGATCGGCTCGCGACGTCGTGACTCGCACGGCGCGGATCACGCTCCGGTCCGGGCGCGGAGTGGCGGGCTCGTGGCGCGCTGCGGGGCGCGCCGCTACCTGTTGGTGGATCAGAGGGAGAGCCGGGCCGAGTTCCAACGGCTGCGGGCGCTACTCGCGGCGTGGGCGCCCGACACCCTCCTGCGCGCGTCCGAGCCCGTGGACGACGCCCCGCCGAGCGATCTCTACCGCCGCCGACGCGGCTGAGGGGCCGCTTCTCCGCAGCGCCCCGTCCGCTCGTCCGGTTCCCGCGTCGCAACGCGCATGGGGGGCCGGGTCGGGCCCGGGGAGGGCCACGCCGTCACGGCCGTTCGGCGGACGGGGCGGGTCGCCTCGCCCCCCCGGGCGCGTGCGTCAGGCGAGGTCCTCCTGGGTGACCTTCGCCATGGTGATCCGCTCCTCGCGACCCAGCAGACGGATGCGTTCGAGGAGCGTCTCCCCCGCTCGCAGGGCGAAGTGGCACGAGGCCCAGTGTCCGTCGGCGACCTCGTACAGCGGCGGTACCACGTCCCTGCAGACGTCCTGCACGATCGGGCAGCGGGTGTGGAACCGGCAGCCCGAGGGCGGGTTGGCCGGGCTCGGCAGGTCCCCGTGGAGGATGATGCGCTGCCGTGATCGTTCCAGCTGCGGGTCGGCCACCGGGACGGCGGAGAGCAGCGCGTGCGCGTACGGGTGGGCCGGGTTCTCGTACAGCTCGTTGCGATCGGCGAGTTCGGCGATCACCCCGAGGTACATCACCGCTACGCGGTCGGAGATGTGCCGTACCACCGACAGGTCGTGGGCGATGAAGATGTAGGACAGGTCGAACTCGTCCTGGAGGTCCTCCAGCAGGTTGATGACCTGTGCCTGCACGCTGACGTCCAGGGCCGACACCGGCTCGTCGAGGATGATCAGCGACGGGTTGAGCGCCAGCGCCCGCGCCACCCCGATGCGTTGCCGCTGGCCGCCGGAGAACTCGTGCGGGTAACGGTTGCCGTGCTCCCGTGACAGGCCGACCGCCTCCAGAAGCTCCCCGACCCGCGACCGGGCGCGCCGGGCATCCCAACCGTGGATCCGCAGCGGCTCGGCGACGATGTCCTGCACGGGCATGCGCGGGTTCAACGACGCGTACGGGTCCTGGAACACCATCTGCAGCTCCCTGCGGAGCTCGCGCATGCGCCTCTTGTCGGCTCGGGTGACATCCTCACCCCTGAAACGGACCGCCCCGGACGTCGGCTCGATCAGCCGCAGGATGCAGCGTCCCAAGGTGGTCTTCCCGCAGCCGCTCTCCCCCACCACGCCAAGGGTCTCTTGGGGGTCCACGTATAGGTTCACGCCATCCACCGCCTGCACTTCACCCACCTGCCGGCGCAGCAACCCGGCCCGGATCGGGAAGTACTTGACGAGGTTCTCGACCTCCAGCACGTGGTCGCCCGGCGGCAGCTGCGCCTCCATCGTGGGCGCGCCCACGATCGACGGCATCGGGCTGTCCGCCGCCCGCTCCTCGACCGACCGCTCCGCCG
>DASZZX010000277.1:0-4279 GCA_036260415.1 Nitriliruptorales bacterium | reverse complement strand
GCCTCGATACCCAGCGCTCGCCGTACCCCCGCCGGAACGCGACGGTCGCGGAGTACGTCCCGTAGCACCGCCGGATCCGTCGACGCCAGCGCTGCCCCCACGATCAGCGCCGCCGGCAACGGGAAGTGCAGGAGCGCCATCGCCGCGATTGCAACGATGCCGATCACCGCCAGCGTGCCGGGTCCCAGGGTGAGCGCCGGCACCAGCCAGTCACGCCGCATCTCCGGTGGGTCCAACCGGATAGCATCCAGGAAGAGCACCACGGCAAGGGTCACGACCGCCACACTCTCCAGCAGCGGACTGTGTACATCGATCACGACCGCACCCAGCTGGCCGCCGCCCAACCCAAAGCCAAGCCCGAGAAACAGGATGGGAAACGACAGCGGAGCGCGCGCAACCAGCCCCGCCGCGAGCGCGCTGAGAACCAGCACGGCTGCGACCAGGGTGATGGCAACGATCAGGTCCATCCCCCGTCGCCCTCCGCACGATGCCGTCGGAGGCTATCGCGAGACCAATCTCGTGTGGGTGGATCTCGGACCGGTGCTGCCCGCCAAGATCGCCGGGGGCCTCCCGCTGCGGCCACGGCGGTCGCTCGGCTACCAGCTGGCAGGACGACTGTAGATCATAGGCCACCACCGTCTCCGCATCTCCCGGCCCGGTAGGCCTCGCCTGCGCCGTGCTCGCCAACGACTCTGGTAGGCCACGAGCGGCGGGCAATGACGAGGTGTGCGCCGTCCGAACTGTTGGGCCCTCAGATCTGTTGCTCGACCCGGTGTGCGATCCTCCTCCCGGTCGGTGCCAGCAGCGGGCTCGCCTACCAGGACGATCGGTCCGGGTCTGACAGCTTGCCGGTCACGGCGATCTCAACGATCACCGTGCGGAGGACCACCGAAGCGCCACGACGGCGAGGATATTAGCCGGCGAGAGGGCAGTTCATGGGCAGCTGCGGAGGGTAGGTCGCTCGTCGTGTCGGGGTTGGGGCTTGGTCGGCGGGGGACAGCGGTCAGCTCAGCGAAAGTGCGGGATGTGGTGGGGTCTGGAGTCGGAGCAGGAGTGGGGCGCCGACGGCTAGGAGCAACACGTAGGTGACAGCCAGCGGACCGATGCGTTCGTCGAGGCCGGCGGCGATGCCGAGTTCGGCGATGATGATCGAGAACTCACCGCGGGCCAACATCAGCAGCCCTGCACGTCGGCGGGCTGGTGGCCCAAGTCCTTGCGTGGCGGCCCCCCAGACGACGACGGCGTACTTGGTGGCTGCGGTGACTACCACAAGCACCACAGCGGTGAGGAGCACCGGTGGGATGTCCCTGGGGTCGACGGTCAGGCTGAAGAAGGTGAAGAACAGCGCCGCGAACAGGTCACGCAGCGGTCGGAGCAGCTCACGGGACAGCTCCTGAGCGGGTCCTGATATGGCGATGCCGACGATGAACGCCCCGACCGCCGCGGATACCTGGATCATGGCGGCGGCGCCGGCAACCAGCAGTGCCAGTCCGAACGCTCCCAGCAGCATGGCTTCGGTGAACCGGGTGAATAGCCAGCGGCTGAGCAGCGTCCCGAAACGAATGGCCAGCACCAGGGCGGTGCCCACTGCTGTCAGCGCGACCGCCAGTTGCACGGTGGCCCTGCCTGCGGACGCGCCGATCAGCAGCACCCCGAGGATGGGCAGGTAAACCGCCATGATCAGGTCCTCGCTCACCAGGAGCGCGAGCACCCCGGGGGTCTCTCGGTTGCCCATCCATCCCAGATCGTCGATGAGCTTGGCGACGACACCCGACGACGAGGCGTAGGTGACGCCCCCGACCACCAGGGCGGCCGGGGCGCTCATCCCGACGGCGACCGCGACCGCGACGCCGGCGCCGAAGTTGCACGCGAAGTCGAGCGCCGCGACGCGGGCGGAGGTGCGCAGGCCCTGGACGAGCTCGGCTCCGGCGTACTCCACGCCCAGCATCAGCAGCAGCAGGATCACGCCGATCTCGGCGCCGACCTCCAGGAACTCCTCCGCTGTGATCAGGGGCAGCGCGCCGCCTTCACCTAGCGCCAGCCCCGTGATCACGTACAGGGGGATGGGTGAGATGCCTAACGTCGCAGCCAGGCGTGCCACGAACGACAGCAGGAACACCAGGGCGCCGACCTCGACCAGGAGCGTCCCGGCTTCCACCTGGTCAGGGGCGCAGCAGGTCGCGGACCCGACGGATGTTGGCCGGTGTGCCCACGACCACCGCGGTGTCACCCGACCGTAGCGTGAAGTCGGGCCCGGGCGTCGGCAAGGTCTGCCCGTCGCGCAGCACCGCCACCACGGTCACCCCGGTCGTGGAGCGCAGCTGCAGCTGGCCGATGCTGCGTTGGTCCGCCGGGCTGTCGGCTTCCACTACCAGCCAGTCGAGGGCGAGTTCGCTGCTCAGATGCTGCAAACGCTCGAGGTCGTGGACCACCCTGGACCCGCCCAGCAGCTCGGCCAGCAGTTGGCTGTCCCCCTCGTCGAGCTCGAGGATCTGTTCGCTGGCGTCGGGGTCCCTAGCTGCCTGGACGTACACGTCGCGGCGACCGGTGTGGTGGACGACGACGCTCAACCGCCGGCCGGCACCCGACCGGAACGAAAAACGGACGCCCACCCCCGGCAGAGGCGTCTCGTCGACCTCGCGCATCATCGCGTTCACCGCCAGTCGGGTCAGATCAGATCAGAACAGCAGACTCACGACGGTCGCGAGCGCGAACCCCACCACAGCGAGCACCGCGGCGAGCACGAACAAGGGCGCGATCCCCGCCACGGCCTGCTTGGCAGCGACCCCACCACCTGCCCGCTCCGAACGCTCCGACCCCACCACCCTTGTCAGGACACGCGGGCCCACAGCCCCCGCGACGACCCCCAGAAGGGCCGCCAGCAGGCCCCTCCAGGGCACCTGCACGACCGGACCGGGCGTGTCAGGACCCAGCACCAGCAGCACCAGCACGGCAGCAGCCAGCGCCGGCACGAACCGGTCAGGGCTCAGCAGCTGCCCAAGCAACCACGCCACCTCGCCAACCACCAGCCGCCACGTCGACCGCTGCGTCCCCGGCGGAACCTCCTGGTGACGACGCATCGCCGCGCGCACCGAACGCGCCAGCGACGCGACCATCGATCTCATGAACCCGCAATCTACGAGGCGCCGAGAGGCTCGGCGAGCCTCGTGCTCCCCGGCGTGGTCAACGCTTCTCGTTCCCCCACGCCCGGCTGCCGACCCCGGTCGGCCCCACCATCACACTGCAGCGCCGACACAGCGTGTCACCGTCCTCGGCGCGTCCGCCCCCGCCACACCGCCGCACCCGTCAGCAGCACCGCCGCCAACGTCCAGCGCAGCGGCGCGTCGAGCACCGGACCCGGCGTCTGCTGGTGCAGCCCGATCACAACGAACGTCGCCAGCGAGCCGACGATCACCCATGTCAGGACGGTGCCCCCCGCGGGTCGCGACCGTCCCCACCGCCGCGCCCCCACCGACACGGCCGCCGCCGCCAACCCAACGATGATCGTGACAGCCGTCAGCCGAACCCACTCGGCGGCCACCGGCCCGGGTGTGACGTCGCTCAGGCCCGCGTAGACCACCACCGCGATCAGCGTCGCGACCACCCAGATCCGGGCCACAGGCGACTGCGCGACGCGTCGAACCAGGCAACCGACCTCATCGGCGAGCAGTACCCGCATCGGCAGCCGCCCTCGCGGTTCTTCCCGCCGACGCCGCATCGCCGCGTACACTCCCGACGAGAAGAACGGGTTCACATCACGACCCTACCAGCCACGCGAACCTCCCAGCCTCCACGTCGGTCGATCCGAAGCGCGGCGGGCTTCCCGGCAGGTGTGCGGACAACCTGCAACCCTACATCGTCGGTGCACAACTATGCGCGCGATTCCGCTTCCGCGGAAAGGTCCCGGGCGCACAGAGCGGGGATTCTGGAGCGGCCGTCGGCGTCAAGCTCAGCGGGGTTGAGCGTTGCTGCTGCCAAAGTGCTGCCTATCCCCCTGGAGCGGCTGTGGACGGCGGTGGTCGTCCGCGGACGCGATGCGACGAACTCCCAGGTGAAGGCCGGCTTCGGTGGACATCGGCGGTGTGCGGTGGATGCACTCCGCAACTCTTAACCGGCAGGTTCGGGGTTCGAGTCCCTGGCGGCTGGGGTGCGTCTGAGCTAATGACGGACTTCGGCGAAGAAACTCCCCACCACGATCAGGTCCTGCTGTTCGGGTTCTGACGACGGTAGGCGATGCGTTGTTCGCGTGCGCGACGCATGCCCTCGCGTCGGGCCTTGC
>DASZZX010000276.1:0-24105 GCA_036260415.1 Nitriliruptorales bacterium | reverse complement strand
GACGACGCGCTGGTCGTGCTGCACCGGCCGCACGCCGATCCTCGGGCGCTGGGGAAGGTCGCCCGACCGCTCGCCGACCCCACCATCGACGTGAGCGTGCAGGCGGAGGTGTCACCGCCGCGCCTGTTCGAGCGCCGACGCGTCGAGCCGGACGCGCATCCGTTCGCGGTCGCGGTGCGTCGGGCGGCGTGGGAGGAGGTCGGCGGGTTGCCCGCGGGGGACCAGCCGCTGCCAGGTTTCGTCGACCGTCTGCGGGCCGCCGGGCGCCGGTTCGCGCTCCTACCGGAGGAACGGCCCGGGCTGGGACCGCTGCGCCGCGCCGACCCGATCACGCAGGAGTGCGCGGCGGTGATACTCGCGCTGGTCCCCATGCACGACGTCGGCGGGGGCAGCCGCGGGGCGCAGCTGGCGCAGGAACTGCTGCGGTGGGGGTTCCACGTGACCTACGTTGCCCTGTACGGCACCGCCGAGTCGGTCGACCTCGGCATCCGCTACCCGCACCCGGCGCTGGAGCAGGTGCGCGCCGATCGCTTCGACCCCGACCACCTCGCGGAGCGGCTGATCGCCGCACAGCGGCTGGCGGTCGTGGAACTGCCGCACGCGCTCTACCTGGATCACCTCCGGCGCTTGCAGGATCTCGGCTTCCGCGGGGTGTACGACCTGATCGACGACTGGACCGCGCCGTCACTGGGTGGCGACTGGTACCGACCGGAGGTCGAACGCCGGCTCGCCGACACCGCGCACGCGCTGGTCGTCTCCTCCGACCCCCTACGCGAGCGGCTCGAGCAGCTGACGGGGCGGACCGTCGCGCTGGTCCCCAACGCGGTGAACACCGACGTCTTCGCTGGGGAGGCCGGACCGCTGCCCGAGGACTTCCCCGCCGGTGAGGGGCCGGTGTTGGGCTACCACGGCTCGCTGTACGGCGACTGGTTCGACTGGAAGGCGCTGGCCGAGGTCGCCACCGCGTTCCCGGACGCACGCGTGGTGCTGCTGGGCGACGCACCCCAGCAACCTGCGCCCCTGCCGGCGAACGTCCACCTGCTCGGGCTCAAGCCACAGCCCGACCTGCCCGCGTACGTGCACCGCTTCGACGTCGGGCTGGTGCCGTTCGTGGTCTCACCGGTCACCCACGCGGTCAGCCCGCTGAAGGTGTACGAGTACCTGGCGTGCGGCGCCCCCGTCGCCGCTCCGCCACTCCGAACGCTACGAGGACTGCCGGGTGTGCACACGCGCGGGCAGCTGACCGAGGCTGTGGACGAGGCGCTGCGGGCACCTGCGCCCGACGCGGAGCGCATCCTCTCGATGGAGTCGTGGGGGGATCGCGTGGCGCGGGTGAGCGCGGCTGCCGGGATCGACGCCGCGGCAGGCCACGGCCGCTCGCCGCGCGCGGTGACACGTCCACCGGTCCACTACGCGCGTCGCCGCCGACGGATCGCCTGACGACCGGCACCGTGCTGCGGGTCACACCGACGGTCCGTATGCTGAGCCGACAGCACCCGTGGGGCCATGTCCGACCGCCACCAGCCCGTCCGTCCCGACGCGACCGACGTCACGGTCGTGCTGCCTGCCTACAACGAAGCCGGCCACATCCGGGCCGAGGTGGAGCGCATCAGCGCGGCGCTGAAGGATTCTCCGTACTCGTTCGAGATCCTCGTCGTCGACGACGGGTCCACCGACGGCACCGCCGACCTGGTGGAGGGGATGCCGTTCGTGACGGTCAAGCGTTTCCCCACGAACCGGGGATCGGGCACCGCGCGGCGGGTCGGCACGGCTGAGGCGCACGGCCGGTGGGTGGTGTGGACCGACGCGGACATGACCTACCCGAACGAGCGGATCCCAGAGTTCATCGACGTCCTGCGGCGCGGTGGGGCCGAGCAGGTCGTCGGCGCTCGCACCTCCGAACAGGGCACGCTGAAGCCTTTGCGGGTGCCTGCCAAGTGGGCGATCCGGCGACTGGCCGAGTTCCTCACCTCGGCCACGATCCCCGACCTGAACTCGGGTCTGCGGGCGTTCTCCAAGGAGACGGCGAAGCCGTACCTGGGTCTGCTACCGGCGGGCTTCTCGTGCGTCACGACCATCACGCTGGCCTTCCTGGCCAACGGCCACCTGGTCGAGTACGTGCCGATCGACTACCACCCCCGGGCCGGACGTTCGCACTTCCATCCGCTCAAAGACGCCTACCGGTACATCCTGCAGGTCGTGCGGATGGTGACGTTCTTCGAGCCGCTACGGGTGTTCGCACCGATCGCGCTCGCCCTGATGGGCTTCGGCGGGATCAAGTTCATCTACGACCTGATCGTGCATCCTTTCCGTGTGGCGACCAACACGGTCCTGCTCATCCTTACCGGCCTGATCCTCTTCAGCTTCGGGCTGCTCGCGGATCTGGTGGTCAGGACGAACCGGAGTGAGTGACGGCGTGTCTCTCCGTGAGTAGAGGTCGACGTCCGGTCGCGCCGCCGTCCCGGACCGGTGACGCCGACCCCGATCCTTCCCAGCGAGCGGGGATCGGCGAGCGGCTGGAGCGCCTCCTGTCGAGGTGGACCGCCGCCCGCCGCCGGTTGCGATCACCCAAGACCGATCGGGCGCTGCTGCTCGTCGCGTTCGCGGTGTTCGTCGTCGTGTCCGTCGTGGCGTACCTGCATCTTCGGTCGGCTGGTCTGCGCTTCCGGTGGGACGCCGTCCTCATCCTGCTGGTGGTGGGGACGCCTGCCATGGTCGCCGTCACGACGGCCGAGTTCATGGTGCTCGCCCGTTGCGTCGGGGAGCGCTTCTCCGTGCGGGAGTCCGTCCGTGTGAGCCTGCTGTCATCGGCGGCGAACCTCCTGCCGGTTCCCGGCGCGGTGCTCGTCAGGACCCGGGCGCTACGTCAGCGGGACACTTCCTACACCGACATCGGCCGAGCGGTGGGCGGCGTCGGCCTCGCCCTCGTGGGCGTCGCCGGCCTCTTCTCCGGCATCGTCATCTTCGTCGCCAACGCGGTGCTGGGCTTGGCAGGGATCGTCGTCGGAGGCGCGGCCGTCCTGGCCGCGACGACGGTCCTCCGCTGGCAGGCGGGACGCAGCGGCCAGACCGCTCCGGTTGCCGGTGTGCTCGTTGCGGAGACCGCCCTGGTCGCGGTCATCGCCTTCCGACTCTGGGCGGCCCTCGCGGCGCTCGGCTACGCCGTCCGGCCCGCACAGGTCGGGGTGTTGACGGCTGCGAGCGTTGCCGCCGCCGCCGCGGCCGTCTTCCCGGCGGGACTGGGACTCCGCGAGGTCCTGGCCGGCGCCTTCAGCCCGCTCATCAGCCTGCCGGTGGCCGCCGGAGTGTTCACCGGTTCGGTGGATCGATTGACGTTCTTCGCGGGGCTCGTTCCGATCACACTCTTCCTGGGCGCCCGGCGGTTGGCACGGGGGCGCCTCCCTGATGGGATGCGGGCCGGATCGGACGGGTTGACCCGCTCAACGGGAGTGTGACCCGACCTCATCGAGGATCAGCCGGGCGCTGCGGTCGATGCTGAGGTGGTCCGCGAGCCGCGCCATGCCGTGTGCCTCGAACGGGATGTCGCCGACGACCACCCGGCGGATCGCGTCCGCCAGCGCGCCTGGCGATCCCGGGGCGACGACCAGGCCGGCACGGAACCGTCGGACGAGCTCGCCCATGTCGCCCACGTCGGTGGCGATCAGCGGGCACCGAGCCTGCGCGACGTCACCGAGGATGAGCGGGATGCTCTCGATGCGTGACGGTACGACGGCGACGTTGACGGCCCGTAGCCAAGCGGCCAGGCGGTCACGGTCGATGAAGCCTCCGAAGGCCACGCAGTCATCGAGCTCCAGCCGGCGGTGCTGGTGCCGCAGTGCCTCCTCTTCGGGACCGCCGCCGAAGACGTGCAGCCGGAACCTCGTTCGGACCTCCGGCTCGAGCAGCGAGACCGCGTCGAGCAGGACGTCGAGCCCCTTGTGGGGGTGGAACCTGGCCACCGCGATCGCGTGGACCCGGGAGGGTTCGAGTTCGACAGGGGTGACGGCTTCGGCGGACGGCAGGTGGCGGCTGGTCGCCAGGAAGGAGCAGGGCCGACCGGCGATCTGGGCGACCTGGCGGGCCAGCTGCAGCCCGTCGGCGTGCAGATTCGACGCTCCGGCCAGGACGTGACGGAGCAGGCGTCGCCCCATCGGGTACTCATCGATCCGCCAGATGTCGGAACCCAGCGCCCAGACGGTGTACGGGATGCGCAGGAGCCGTCGAGCGGGCAACGCGATCAGACCGGACGGGACGGCCCACATCGCGATGACGTGCTGGGCCGGACGCCGCCACAGCGCCCACAGGGAGGTGACGATCCCCGACAGGAGGAGGATCCCGAACCGCGCCCGGTTCCTCCACCGTCGGGGATCGACGTGTGCCAAGCTCGTCTCTCGCCCCGGCCATCGGAACGACCGGACGCGGAAGCCCTCGGTCGGATCGTGCTGGACCGAGTGAGGTGTCATCACGGTCACGTCCGCACCGGCGCCCGCGAGGATGCGGGCAAGGTCACGCACGAACACACCGGCGTTGGACGAGTCCATCGGTGACGCCGGGTAGGAGCTCGTGATGATGGTCAGTCGCACGAGCTCACCGTGCGTAGGTGGCGAGGACCTTGCGGACCCCGGCGACCACGTCGTCGATGTCGTCCTGGCTGAGCTTGGCCGAGAAGGGGATCGACAGCGTCCGCTCGGAGATGTAGCTGCTCTCGGGGAAGTCGTCCGGGCTCAGGCCGAAAGCGCGTTGGTAGTAGTCGTGGAGGTGCAGGCCCACGTAGTGCACCCCACACCCGATGTTCTCCGCCTGCAGCGCGTCCAGCACCTCGTCGCGCGTCGCGCTCAGCTCGTTGAGGCGCAGGTGCAAGGTGTAGAGGTGCAGCGCGTGCACGGATCCGTCGGAGGGCCGCATCGGGAGATCGACCGGCAGGTCCGCGAACGCCGCGTCATAACGATCCCAGATCTGCTCGCGGTGGGCGTGGTTCTCCCCGACCCGTGGCAACTGGTGGAGGCCGAGGGATGCCTGGACGTCCGTCATGTTGTACTTGAACCCTGGTGCGATGACCTGGTAGTGGCGATAGCCGGCGTCTGAGAATCGCCTCCAAGCATCCCTCGACAGACCGTGGAGGGCGGACACCTTGACCCGGTCGGCCAGCGTCCGGTCGTTGGTGGTCACCATCCCGCCTTCGATGGTCGTCACGTTCTTCGTGACGTAGAAGCTGAAACAGGTCGCATCCCCGATGGCGCCGATCTTCTTGTCGCGGAACGATCCCTCGACGCAGTGGGCGGCATCCTCGATGACGAGCAGGCCGTGCTCGCTGGCGATGCTCGTGATGGCGTCCATGTCGCACGGATAGCCAGCGAAGTGCACCGGCATGATCGCGCGCGTGCGCGGCGTGACCGCTGACGCGATGCCGTCCGGTGAGATGTTCTGGGTGCCACGGTCCACGTCGACGAAGACGGGGCGCGCGCCGGTGTGGATGATGGCGTTCGCGGTCGCCGCGAACGTCATGGGCGTGGTGATGACCTCGTCACCCGGTCCGATCTGGGAGGCGAGCATGCTCAGATGGAGCGCGGCGGTGCAGGAGTTGACCGCCACGGCGAAGCGCGCTCCGACGTAGTCGCGGAACATCTCCTCGAACCTGGCCACCTTCGGGCCGGTCCCGATCCACCCCGAACGGAGGGAGTCGACGACCTCGTCGATCTCCGGCTGTCCGATCAGAGGGCTGCCGAACACCAGCAGCGACGACCGCACCGGTGGTCCACCGAGGATGGCGAGCGGCGCGGCCAATCGTCCCCCTCCAGCTGGAGTCATCGGCCCTTGGGAGCGAAGCGCGGCGGGAAGTCCTCGTCGGTCAGGTCCCGCAGTCGCTCCGCCGGGACGCCGCCGACGACGGTCAGCGACGGTACCTGAGCCGTGACGACGGCTCCAGCGGCCACCACCGCCTGTGACCCGATCGCCACACCACAGAGCAGCGTCGCGTTCGCGCCCACCCACGAACCTGCACCGATGTCCACGGGCGCACGACGGGCGGGGAACATGCCGCTCAGCGGGGACCGGTGGTGGGCTCCGGCGTCGGAATGGGTCAGGACGATCACCCTGGGCGACAGCACCGCGCCATGCCGCACATGCACCCGGTCACTGAGGTCGATGAGGCACCCGGTGCCGATGTGCACGTCGTCGTCGAGCACGAGATGCCGGAAGCCGTTCTCGAGGTTGAAGAACCGCGCCTCGTAGACCCGCACGTTGCGCCCGACCGAGGCGCCGAGGGCGCGCAGGAGGTGGGCCCTGAGGTAGGGGCTCACCGCCCACGTCAAGGCCCGCTCGGCCAAGAGGTAGAGGGCATGTCGGAGGCGTCTGCCGGTCACCGGCCGCGTGGGCTCCACGGGACGTAGCCTATCCTTCGGACCCTGCGTGGACGTCAGGGGTCTTCGATCCTCCGCTTTCTGGACGAGCGCCGCATCGCAGCATCGGTGCCCCGTCTGCTGGCACACGCCGTGTTCGGCACGCGTCGGTACATGGAGCGGCGGATCGGCGCGCTGGCAAGGGACTGCCGGGGGCTACGGGTCCTGGAACTCGGCAGCGGGAAGCGGACCCGCGGCGGACACGCCTACTCGGTCAAGGAGATGTTCGATCCCAGCAACGACTTCATCCAGTCCGACGTCGTCGCCGACTACGGCCATCCTCTGGTGGACGTCACCACGATGGGTTTCAAGGAGGAGTTCGACCTCGTACTCTGCCTCAACATCCTCGAACACGTGTACGACTTCGCGCCTGCCGTGCGCAACGTGCATCGTGCCGTCCGCCCCGGCGGCCGTGCCGTGTTCGTGGTGCCAGGCTTCTACCCGCTGCATGACGAGCCTTCGGACTTCTGGCGTTTCACCGAGCACGGGCTGCGGCGACTACTCGCGGACTTCTCCCACGTCCTGATCGACCATCACGGCCCGCGCCGCTACCCCTTCGCCTACCTGGCCGTCGTGAAGAAGTGACCTCATCCGCGGCCTGCCACGAGACGGCGGTCCTCGCCTCGAACGAACCGTGACGTCCTCGCTGGAGCACTTCGCCGAGGGCGACGACGCGGCGGACGATGTCCCGGGGTGGTTCACGGGTCCCCTGCTCCTCGTCCTGTGCGTTCTGCTCGGTTACGCGTTGGTCGCGATGCCCCTGGCGATGGTCGGTCTGCTCTTCCCCGTCCCGGCACTGCCGGCCGGTCTGCTCGCCGGTCTCCTGCTGGGCTCCTGGGCGGTCCGAGACGTCCGTCGCCGACCCGACCGCTCGACCGACCAACAGAACGTGTCGCGATCGAGGTGGACGTCGTACGTGACGGCGCTCGTGCTGGTCGTGGTGGTCGCTGTGACGGTCGTGAACGCCGCCATGTCGGCGCAGCATGTGGTGGTCAACCGCGACCCGGGTGTCTACGTGGTGACGGGCAGGTGGCTGGCACGGGACGGCGGTCTCTACGTCGACGGGCTCGAGGGCCCCTTCGCCGGTCGGCGGTGGCTGGGCATCAACGGCGCGGGCTTCTACGGGAACGCACCCGGCGCCCAGCTGTATCCCCAGTTCCTGCATCTCCTTCCGGTCATCATCGCTGCTGGCCAGTGGCTCGGCGACTCGGCGTGGTTGCTGGGTGTCAACGCGGTCCTCGGGGGCGTCGCGCTGCTCACGATCTTCGCGTTCGCCTCACGATGGGTCCCTGCGCCGTTCGCGGCGGTGGCGACGCTCGCGGTGGCGTTCAACCTGGCTCAGGTCTACTTCTCACGGGACGTGTATAGCGAGATCCCCACGCAGCTGTTCCTGTACGGGGGCCTCTGGGTCCTGTGGATGTCCCGCCAACGCTCATCGACGCGTCTGAGCGTGATCGCCGGCCTGCTGTTGGGGGGGCTGTGCCTGGCGCGCGTGGACGGCATCGTCTACCTCATCCCGTTGTCCGCCTACCTCTTGGGGGAGGCCCTGGTGGCGGACGGGGCTGCACGGCGGCTACCGGCCGCCACGGCGCGGGGCATCGCCCTCACTCTCGGGCTCGGTGCGCTGGACGCGGTGTTCTTCGCCCGCCCGTACGTCTTCGATCTCCGCGACCAGTTGCTCGCTGCAGGGGCCGTCCTGCTGGCCACGCTCGCCGTGGGCGGCTCGCTGCTGGCCATGCGCCGTCGCGTCCTGCCTCGCGTGCACGGCCTTCTGGCGATGGCGCAGCGGTGGGCGGTCGGGGTTGCGGTGATCATCGTGCTCACCGGTGCGGGCGCCTGGTTCGTCCGCCCCCTGGTGGAGCAGGCGAGAACGCCCGCCGCCACGGCGGACAACCTGGCCGCCGGCCTGCAGCGCCGCGAACAGCGGCCGGTGGAAGCGGCCCGCACCTACGCTGAGGACACCCTGGCACGGCTGGGGACCTACATCGGCCCTGTCACGCTCGCGGCCGGGATCGTCGGGGCGGGCGTCGCGGTCGCCGCTGCCGTCCGTCGCCGCGACGCCCGCGCGGTGCCGTTCCTCGTCATCGTCGGGTTCACCACCGCCGTCTACGCGTGGCGGCCCAGCATCAGCCCGGACCAGATCTGGGCGTTGCGGCGCTTCCTCCCGCAGACGATCCCGGGGTTGGTGATCCTGGCCGCCTGCGTCGCCGGCTGGCTCTGGCACCACGGCCCGACGACGTGGCCCCGGGGTGTCTCCCGCACCATCAGCGCCGGCGTGGCCCTGTTCGCGCTCGCGTTCCCTGCCGGGACGACCGTGCCGCTGGTCGGTCACCGCGAGTATGCCCCGATGCTCCACCTCACGGAGAACATCTGTCGATCGCTCGGACCCGATGTCGCGGCCGTAATCGTCCGTGGAGGGCACCTGCACAGGGTCTTCCCCCAGACCCTCGCCGCCTTCTGTGGATGGCCTGTGGCAGTGGGTCCGGGCAACGTTCCCGTGGAGTGGTACCGCGACCTGGCCGACGGTTGGCAAGAGCACGGCCGACAGCTGGTCCTCTTCAGCGTCTCCCCGGAACCACTCAGCTCATTCCCCGCGCTCAAGGCGGACCTCGCCGTCCGCGCGGGATTGCCGCTGCTGGAACGGACCCTGGATCGGCGACCGACCAAGGTCATCAGTCAGCCCACCACCGTGTACATCGCCACGGTCGCACCCTCCAGGGGTGGGTGACCGTCGCCGTGCCGCCGGGACGGTAGCCTTCCGTCGGGCATGGCCGTGGGCCCCACCGTCGTCCCTCACCCCGAGGGAGCACCTTGTCAGCTCCATCCTCGACGACGTACTACGACTCCGAGCAGTCCCGCCGACCGCTCGTCTCGGAGGCCATCCACTTCTGGGAGTACCGCGAGCTGATCAAACTGCTCGTGGTACGGGACCTCACCGTCCGCTACAAGCGCTCCGTGCTGGGCATGTGGTGGACGCTGTTGAACCCGTTGCTGACCACCGCCATCATGTGGCTGATCTTCAGCCAGCTGTTCCGCTTCCCCATCCCCGGGGTCCCGTACGTCGTGTACCTGCTCTCCGGCGTGCTGCTGGTGACCTACTTCGCCCAGGGCGTGGCGGCGACCGGCGCAGCGATCGTCAACAGCTCCTCGGTCCTGTCCAAGGTCTACGTGCCACCCGAGGTCTTCTCGCTCGCGGCCGCCACGGCAGCGACGGTGAACCTCTTCGTCGGGATGATCCCCCTGCTCGTCGTGATCGTCGTGACCGGCGTCGGCGTGCCCTGGACGGTCGTGCTGACGCCGATCCCAGCTCTGGCGATGTTGGCCCTCATCACCGGCATCGGACTGCTGGTGGCATCCCTGGCCGTGTTCTTCTACGACGTGCTGGACCTGACGAACGTCTTCATCCAGCTGATCGCGTACCTCACCCCCTCCTTCTACCCCCTGGACATCGTCCCGGACCAGTACAAGATCTTCATCAAGCTCAACCCGCTGTACCACTACCTCCTCGTGTTCCGGTACTTCGTCCACGGCGGCGAGGTCCCGGCGTGGTTCTCGTACGTGGTGATGGGCGGGACGTCGCTCACCGTCCTCGCCGCCGGTGTCTGGCTCTTCTCCCGGAGCTGGCAACGCCTGGTGGTACTGCTGTGACCAGGTCGGACCGGCCGCCGGTGGTGGAGGTCCACGACGTCTCGCTCGCCTACAGGCTGTCGCACAGCACCCCCACCACGTTCAAGGAGTTCGCCATCCGCATGGCGCAGCGGCAGGTGAAGTACGAGAAGCTGTGGGCACTGGACGGCGTGTCCTTCCACGTCGATGCCGGAGAGACCGTCGGGATCGTCGGACCCAACGGGGCGGGCAAGTCCACGTTGATGAAGGTCATCGCTCGGGTCCTGCCACCCACCGGAGGCCGGGTCATCGTGCGGGGCACGGTCGCGCCGATGATCGAGCTGGGCGCCGGCTTCAACGCCGAACTGACCGCGTTCGAGAACATCGTCCTCTACGGCACGCTGCTGGGACGCGACAGCGACCGGATGCGCGAGCGTGCGGCGGAGATCGCGGACTGGGCGGGGCTCAGCGAGTTCCTGGACGTGCCGATACGCAGCTACTCGTCGGGCATGCTGGCCCGCCTGGGGTTCTCCGTGGCGACCGACGTCCACCCCGAGCTGCTGGTCGTCGACGAGGTCCTGTCGGTGGGCGACGCGGCCTTCCAGAAGAAGTCGCGGGAACGCATCGAACGCATGATGGAGGAGGGGGCCGCGATCGTCCTCGTCTCCCACGACCTCGACACCGTGCGGGAGATATCGCAGCGGGCGCTGTGGCTCGACCGCGGTCGGGTGAAGCTGCTCGGTGACCCCGATGAGGTCATCGGGGCCTACCTGCGCCATGCCGGCGTGGACGAGGACGACCACGCCGCGCCGCGAGCGGCCCCACTCCGACCCGTCGAGGCGCCCGACACCGACCAGGCCGCGTCCGGAGGATGAGGAGGCCGTGGTCCCGCCGCCACGAGCACGAGGCGCGGCTGCACGAGGTCGAGCGACGGCTCGCCGACATCGCGCACGCACTCGAAGGTCGGGCGCCGGCGTCGGAGGTGCAGCGGCTGAACCTGGCGTTCGACGAGCTGGCGAAGCGAGCCCCGATCTCGGAGGTCGGGCGGCTCAACCTCGCCTTCGACGAGCTCGGCCAACGTGCGAGCCGGCAAGAGGTCGATGCGCGACTCGCCTCGGAGACCGCACGCCTCGACCGGGCGTTCGAGGAGCTGACCGAGGTGCGGGTCGAGCTGGCGGACAAGGCGCCGCTGAGCGAGGTGGAGCGCCTCGACCGCGCGTTCCGCGAGCTCGCCGAGGTGCGGGAGATCCTGCTGCTCACGCTGTCGGAGCGCAGCGTCGAGATCCCATGGGTGCTGTCCTCCTACCGTGGCGAGCGTTGCGTGCTCGAGGTCGGGTACGCCTTCGCGGAGGAGCGATACCTCCAGGCCCTGCGCTCCCTGGACGTACCGGTCCTCGTCGGCCTTGATCTCGCCGCTGGGACCCGCGACGACCTGTCGACCACCTTCCGCCGCGTGCGCGCCGACATCCGCAGCCACGTGTTCGCGCCGGACAGCTTCGACCTGGTGCTCTGCATCTCCACCATCGAGCATGTCGGACGTGACAACCGCCGGTACGGGCTGGGCGACGGTGACGGGGAGGAACGACCGGATCATCGCGCCATCTCCACCATGGCACGGTGGCTGCGGCCGGGCGGCAGGGTCCTCTTGTCCGTCCCGTTCGGGCGTTACGAGGACCATGGCTGGCTGATCAACTACGACGCCGAGCGACTCGACGCGCTGATCGCCGCCTCGGGCCTCGAGCTGGTCGCCGACTCCTACTACGAGCAGCGGGGAGGGTGGGTGCCGTGCAGCCGCGAGGAGATCCGCCGTCGGGGGTACCGGTCCCTGGGCGTGCCGCACGCGGGGGCGGTCGCCCTGATCGAGCTACGCAGGACGTCGTGAGGGTGCGGTTACATTCCTCGCGTCCGTCGCGCGGGAGGCAGACGAGGTGGTAGAGGCGCTCGTCACCACCGCCACCCCGCACACCCAGGACGGGACGTACGCGTTGGTGGTCTCCCTGTGGCAGCAACACCCCGAGCTGCCCGTGTACGTCGTCGCCTCGCCCGGTGTGGACCTGCCGCTGGACGTGACGGTCCTGGACGCGGCCGAGGTGTCGGGCGAGACGCCCTACGTCGTGGGGGAGATCCTCGATCACGAGAACCAGACCCTGTTCTCGTTGCCCTTCGCGATCGAACGTCTCCTGACCCGGCACCAGACGCTCGCGTACGTCGCTCCCGGTTGCCTGGTCGTGCGCCCCTTCGAGGAGCTCACCAAGTTCCTGGGTTCGTCGCGTCTGGTCCTCGCGTCGCCGGTGCTCGGCCGCGAGCTCCACACCCTCACCCCGCACCTTCACACGCTGACGCGGCGCCGCGAGCTCATCTCCGAGCGGGTGCTCGGGATCAGCCGGGACGCGATCAGCACCGTCCTGGAATGGCAGGAGGCGGTGACCGAGACTTTCTTCGACCCCTACCAGCGACGGCCCGCCGACGTGCTCCTCGGCGTGCTGCAGAAGGGGGTGGGCGACCGGCAGGCCACCGTCGCGGGAGAGGGCACCATCACGAGCTGGGTGGACCACGCGGCCATCGAGTCGGGACGGGCGCAGGGGTCCAGCGCCGCCGTCGTCGAGTGTGACGCGCTGGTGGCGGTCGCCCGCCGGGCTCTCACTCAGGCGCAGGACGTTGAGGTGGAGTGGCAGCTGCTCGCCGACAACGTGCACGACTCCCGCCCGCTGGAGCCGATGGTGCAGGTGATCCACGACGCGGTCCAGCGCCTCTGGCGCGAATCCGGGCAGCTCACCCCCTGCGAGCGGTTCGCACGTGACGTCCGCCGGGTGTCGGATCCACTCGGGATCCGCTGGCCCGCCGGATCGACCCAACGGTTCCGCGACTGGCTGTACGACCGCAACCCTCGTGGGCTCACGCGGCTGGCACACCTGTACTGGCGCGAGCACCTCTTCGACGACCTTCCGAACCCGGCCGTCGATCCCGCTCCCCTCCAACGGTGGAACGACCGGCACGCCCTCGACCGGTTCGGTGCCGACCTCTTCGACCCGACCGTCGCGCCGGGTCAACCGCGGGGAGACCACGACGACGACGAGCCGACGGGTCTGCGCAACGCCATCCAGTGGCGGCTGAACCTGATGGCCGGGCTGCTGCCGGGCTACGAGCGACGTCTCACGCGTCGGCGTCTCGGTTCGGACCCCGGCAGGAAGCGGGGCGTGGCAGCTCCCCGGCGGGTCGAGGTTCGACGTCAACCGTCCGTCTACGGGCGTGCACCCCGCGAGCTGTCGGTCATCGGCTGCTTCCGGTCCGAGAGCGGTCTGGGGCAGGCGGCTCGTGCCAGCCTCGCCGCCCTCAAGCACCTGCAACGCGACTTCTGCTACGTCGACACCAGCGAGATGTACCCCTCGCGCAACGCGGTGGATCCCGAGCTGGGGGACCGCTCGTTCGGCGCGTTCGGGGACGTGAACCTGCTGCACTCCAACGCCGACGAACTGCTCACCTTGGGCTACCAGGTCTTCCGTCACCGACTGGCGGGCCGCTTCAACGCGGCGATGTGGTTCTGGGAGACCGCGGACCTGCCCGACCGTTCCCGTCCGGCGTTCGACTGCGTGGACGAGCTGTGGGTCGCCAGCGAGTACCTGGCCGACGTGTTCGGTCAGTACGCCAAGGTCCCGGTGAAGGTCATCGGGCTCGCCGCCGAGCTCCCCGCGCCCCGCCGGGTCGACCGGTCCGAGTTCGGACTGTCCCCGGACGAGTTCGTCCTGCTCTTCGTGTACGACGCGCTGAGCGCTCACGGCCGCAAGAACCCCGAGAAGACCTTGGACGCGTACGTGAAGGCGTTCGCCCCCCGCGGCTTCGAGGGGACGCGTTTCGTGCTGAAGGTCTCGAACCTCAACAAGTTCCCCGCCAGCCAGGCGAGGATCCGCGAGCTGGCGTCCAAGACGTCGACCATCACCGTCATCGACGAGTACTTCCCCCGCAGCCGGGTCATGGATCTGATGTCGGTGGCGGACGTCTACGTGTCGCTGCACGCCGCCGAGGGGTTCGGGTTGACGCTGCTGGAGGCGATGGCGGTCGAGACCCCGGTGATCTGCACCGCCTACTCGGGGAACATGGACTTCACCACCGACGACAACTCCTGGCTGGTGGACTTCTCCATGATGAAGACCCACGAGCAGACCGGTCCCTACCCGCCGGGATCGATCTGGGCGTCACCGCACCTCGACAGCGCCGTCGAGCTCATGCGGCACGTGTCGGAGCACCGCGACGAGGTGGAACGCAAGCGCCAGCGGGCACGACAGGACGCGCTCGGGGCCGCCTCGCTCGAACGCTACGCGCGACGCCTCGACAAGCAGCTCCGCCGCGTCCTCTGACTTGGAGCTCAGCGGGGAAGGCCGATGGCCGCGAGACGCTCGAGCACGCGAGCCGTGAAGCGCTCGGGCCGGTACGCGGCGATGCGCTGCCGGCCCGCCCGGCCCAGTCGTTGCCGCAGGTCCGGGGCGTCGCGCAGCGAGCGAAGGTGCTGTGCCGCAACCTCCACGTCCGGCTTCGCCCAGGTCCCCCGCCCCGCGTAGACGTCCCCCGGTCCACCTTCCGCGGGGACCCGCTGGAACGGCACCAGCAGCGCCGACGACTCGTCGGTGAAGTCCATGTTGCCCCCGTAGGCGGTCACCACACAGGGGATCTCCAGCGCCATCGCCTCGGCGATCGTCAACCCGAAGCCCTCCGACGCGTGCAGCGAGAGGTACGCGTCGCTGGCGGCCAACAGATCCCACAGATCCGCTCGGGGGAGGTACTCACCGATGACGGTCACGGGAAGCCCACGGCTGGCCTCGTCCAGGCGGGTCCACATGGAGGGGAACTTCTCGAGGTTGCTCACCTTCAGCACGAGGTGCACGTCGTCGAACGACGGTGCGTAGGCGGCGGTGAACGCCTGCAACGCCGCCATCGGGTCCTTGCGCTGCAGCCCGGAGTAGGCGTCGGTCACGTACGAGACGACGAACGCGTCCCGCGGCAGCTCCCACCGCTCCCGCTCGGCCCTTACCTCGGCGGGCGGATCGACCGGCAGGCCCAGCACGCTGACCGGCTTGCCGGTGTGCCGACGGAAGACGTCGCCCACGAACGACGTCGCCACCCACACCTCGTCGACCGCGTCCAGGGCGGCGCGCCAGGACGGGGGCGGCTCCTCGGTCTCCCAGAACCAGAAACCGATGTTCCACGACGGCGCGAACCGGTAGGCGAGGGAATCGGTCGCGTACCCGATCATCTCCTCGGGGTTGAGGTGGAAGATCGTCACGTCGAACGGCGTGCCGATCGCTGTGCCCACGGGCGCGGGGGCTGCCTGGCGCGAGTACACCCGGCCACTGACGTCCACTACGGCGGTCGGGACCTGCGAGCGCGACAGCGCCCCGGCGGTGGCGCGCAGGGCCTCCCCCAGACCGCTCTCGGCTCGGGCGAAGCCGACGAGGTTGACGCCCGGGACGGAGATCGGCGCAGGTTCCCGCGGTCCGGCGAGCGGGACCTCGCCCCGGCCGATCAGCCGCCGGGCGCGGCGCGCGAGCACCGGCAGGACCTGACGCGGGGGCGAGGAGCGCTGCGGCCGCGTGGACGGCGGCGCGGTCGGGGTCGTCCCGGTGCTGCGCAGCCAGTCCGAGAAGACGCGTGCCGGAGTCGAACGGGCAGGGAACGACTCACGCAGATCGCGTCGGCTCCAGTACAGGGCGTGAGCGAACCGCGTGACGCCGCGTCCGTCCGTCTGCCGCAGCCAGGCCACGAACGTGTCGTCGCCGGTGTCGTCGAACGGATCCGTCCAGCGTGCCCCCATCGGGTCGAGGGCGCGCAGCACGGCAGCGGTCACCTCGGGCACGGCAGCGCCGCTCAGAAACGTCGACGTGGCCGGGGGTGCCGGCTCCCACGCCTGTTCGCGGACCCAGCGCACCCCTCGCCCGCTATGCGTGCGCCGTTCGATCAGGTCGAGGGCCGGGCCCGAGGCCGTCGCGTAGCGGTCGAAGCCACCGGTGTCCACGACGGCGGGGAGATCGAGCGAGCCCGGGATGTCGGACCAGTGGACGTAGAGGAAGGTGTGACGCCACCGGGCCGCCGGCGACTGAGCCGGCAGGGACCGCAGGAGATCGATCTCCGCGGCGACGAGGCTGCGGGTGGGGTCCTCCACGTAAGCCTCGAGCATCCAGTCAACCCAACGGTCGAGCAGTCCGTCGACCGTCTCGTCGCGGCCCACACGGACGACCGCGGACGTCGGGTCGCTGGCGCCCGCCTCGAGCCCTGCCCGCAGCGACGGCTTGAGACGGAGAAGATCGGAGTGGAGGCTGGGCAGCAGCTCCAGGCCGTCCGGCAGCGGATCCACGAGCGGGCGAGGATCGCGCACCAGGCAGCCGGCATCGACGAAGACGACCGACCGGCGCAGCGCGCGGCATAGCAACCGCAGGAAGCGCGGCTTGCACAGTGCGACCAGCTGCTCCCGGTCCAGTGCGAAGCGGACCGATCTGGCAGGCAGGCCGAGGTCGTCGATGGTCCACCAGCGCAGCCCCGGTTCGCTGTCCGCGGGGCCGCCACCGAGGTCCAGGGCGTGCAGCTCCCCGCTGCCCGGCGGTGACGCACGCAGGCTGCGTGTGAGAGGGGCGGTGGGGAACCGGTCACGCTCGATCGCCGTCGCGAAGACCAGCGTCACTGCCGGCGCCCAGCGACTGCGACCACACGGAGCCTCCCGGGACGGACCGGCGGGCGTGGAGAGATGGTCGACTACCATCCCGCGACGATGCCGGAAGCCTACGGACGGCCCCCCTCGAGGGCCACGTCGTCGCTCGCCGCCAAGCGGGGGGTGCCAGCCCCGGTTGCGCGAGGCGCCGTGGCGGTCAGGTGAGTGCGCCGGTCGCGGGGGCAGCAGGTGTGGTACCGGGTCCGTCTGCCGCGCGAGCCGGCGCGGGAAGCCGACCTTGTCGCGGCAGCGGTTGACGCGCTGCGGGTCCGGGAGACCGCCGAGCTGCACGTCCCCGACCTCGGACGCGCCGGATCTCTCGGCCGATCATCCGCCCCGCGGTCCCCGTTCGTCGCCACACCCCCGGCGCTGGTCGACAGCTGGCGGACCGCGCGGTACCTCGAACGGGCGACCCGGCCCGGCGACGGCATCGTGGTCGCCGACCGGTCCGGCCTCGCCGGGATGTTCGTCCTCGAGCAGGCGTCATGCCCCGAGCGCGACCGGCGGCAGGTCGTGGTCGTCGCCGGAAGCGGAACCGGCCTGCGGCTGCTCGCGGTCGCCGGGACGCTGGACGCCACCGGGACCGAGCTGGACCACGAGGTGGACTGGGAACTGGTCGCCTACCGGTGGGCGGACGACGTGGTCACGTTCTCCGCGCAGGCGGGCGACCACCTGTCCGACCTCGGCCTGCGCGTGCGCGTCCTGTCTCCGGAGTGGGCGGATGCCGGACATCCCCGCGGACGTGGCGCCCACAATGTGTGGCTGCCCGAGCCGGTCTCCCGGCTGAGCCGCACGCCGGAGATGCTGCGGGCCCTGTCCGGCTGCGAGATCGAGCCGCTGAAGGTGTTCGTGTCGTGCCACGACCGCGACGACGAGATCTGGCAGGGCAGCGCCTGGCGGGCCATGGCCGGGATGCCCTCGACGCTCGCCGAAGGCCTCGAGCGCACCGACGCTCCGCCGCCGGTCGACCTGATCCTCCTCGGCGACCCCTACCACCTGCCGAGCAGCGAGGTCGTCCGGCAGCGGCAAGCTGGCACGCCGGTGGTCGTGGCCGCGGGCAGTGCCGCCTCCCGCGCGTGGCCGTCGGCTCCCACCTGGCACGACGAGGATGGGCTGGCGTCGCTGATCGTGGCGGACGACGCGGCGGGCTCGATCCGGCCCGCCAGGGCTCCGCGGTCCGACCCCGAGACGCCGCGACCCGCGCCCGGCCGGGCGGCGCGGGTCTCGGTGGCGATCCCCGTGTTCCGCGACGTGCGGTTCCTCGACCAGGCGGTTCGTTCGGTGCTGGCGCAGTCACAGTCACCTCACGAGGTCGTCCTGGTGGACGACGGCTCGCGCTCGTCGGAGGTCGACGAGACCCTCGAGCGGTGGTCGAACCGCAGTCCCCGACTGGTGCGCGTGCTGCGCCAGGCGAACCGTGGAGTGAGCGCGGCACGCAACCGCGCGCTGGAGGCGATGACCGGCGACGCGTTCGTGTTCCTGGACCAGGACGACGTGCTCGAGCCCGACTTCGTAGCCGCCTGTGCGGTCGGCCTGCGGCGCGACGAACGGCTCTGGGCGGTCGCCACCTGGACCCGCTTCTTCGGCGGCTACCAGGGCGTGGAGGCCAAGCCGCCCTTCGACCGGCGTGTGGGTCGACGCGAGAACCCGATCGTGTCCACCGCCGCCCTGGTCGACATGCGCGTCCGCGACCTCGGGATCCGCTTCGATCCCCAGCTGGCCTGGATCTACTGCGAGGACTGGGACTTCTGGGCCCGCATCGTCGCGGCGGGCGGCGCGTTCGGGCTCGTCCCGCGCCCGCTCGTGCGGCACCGCGTCCATCAGGCGTCCGGGGGCTTCCAGCGCTCGACGCTGGCCCTGGCGTTGGGACGTGCCCGCGCGACCCGGCATCTGGAACGGCCGTGACCGCGGACACCCAGCTCGGTGGGCGGCGTGAGCCCTGGCGGCCACGCGACCGCCGCCCATCGATGCCCGCCAGCAGCAGGACGTCGTGGCCGCAGATCGCACTGGTCACGCTCGCCTACGTGGCGGTCTTCGCCCTGGTCGCCTGGTCGTACTTCAGCCGCCTCTTCACCCACGTGCCGGTCGGGGGCGACGCCGGAGCCTACGTCTGGGGGTTCTGGTGGGTCAGGGACTCCGTGGAGCACCTCCGCTACCCGCTGTACACCACCCAGATGTTCCACCCGGTCGGTACCACCCTGGTGTTCCACACGCTCATGCCGCTCCTGGCGGCAGCATCGATCCCGCTGCAGTGGCTGCTCGGCGTGGGACCGGCGTACAACCTGATCGCCGCGTCCTCCCTCGTCCTGGCCGGGCTGGGCACGTTCCTGCTGGCACGGGACGTCGGCTTGGACGGGTCGTCGTCGTTCGTGGCCGGGCTCGCCTACGGGTTCGCCCCCACGCTGGTGGACCGCCTCGCGATCGAACACGTGAACCTGGCGTTCACGGTCTGGCTCCCGCTCGGCCTGCTCGCGCTGCGGGCCACGCTCCGATCGGGGCGACGGCGCGACTCGCTGGCGCTCGGCGTCGTGGTCGCGTGCGCCGTGTACACGGACCTGACGATCGCCACCTTCACGGCGCTGACCCTCACCGCCTACGCCGCCGGCTGGCTCTGGGTCCGCCGCAGCACGGCGTTGCGGAACCTGCGGGCAGCGACGCGTCGGCTGTGGCCGGGGGCAGCCCTGGCGGCACTCCTGACCGCCCCTCTCGGCGCGGCCATGGTCCGTGCTCTCCTGGTCGGCGAGAGTCCCGGTGTGAACGGTCTCGGCGGGGCGCGGCAGTACTCGGCCGACCTGCTCAGCTTCCTGGTTCCCAGCCAGCGTCACGCCCGCGCGGGCTGGCGCACGGTCGAGGTCATCGAACGTCTCGACGGTCTCCCCGGCGACGGGACGGCCTACCTGGGTGGAGCCACCCTCGTGCTGGCGGCCGCCGGGCTGATCCGATGGCGAACCCGCCCGCTGGTGAGATGGAGCGGGCTCCTGGCAGCGGGCGGGATGCTGCTCGCCCTCGGGCCGCTGCTGCACGTCAACGGTCGCGCGTTCGTTCCCTTCGAGGTCGCCGCCCCAGCTGGCGACGGGACCATGTCGTCGCTGATGCCGTTCAGCTGGCTGTCGCACGTCCCCAGCCTCACGGGGTTGCGGTCGCCCATCCGGTTCCTGACCCTGACCGCCCTGGGGCTGGGGCTGCTGGCCGGCTTCGGGTACCGCAGCCTCCAGGAGGGGCGCGGCCGGATCGGCCGCGCATCGACGTTGGCCCTCGTGACCGCGCTGGTGGTCCTCGACAGCGTGACGAGGTTCGGCTCGCTGCAGGCACGGGCCGTCCCCGCCGTCTACGACGTCGTCGCGAACGGCGGGCCCGGCGCGGTCGTGAACGTGCCGCTGGGCTTCCGTTCCGGCCTGGGTGGGCACGGAGACCAGCAGGGTTCCGCCATGATCTGGGCCACCCACCACGCGCACCCGATCGCGGTCGGGTTCGGTTCCAGGACGCCCGTGTGGCGGTTGGACCGGCTCGCGTCGATCCCGCTGTACCGGGACATCCTCGCGCTGCAGGAGGATCCGGACGTTGCGGTCGCGCCGACCGAGGGCCGGGGTTCGGCACGCGACGTCGGCGCGCGCTGGGTCGTGGTGGACGGCGACCATCCTGCCGTGGTGCGGTACGTCAACCAGGTCGGCTACCGGGAGGTCGCCCGCGACGGCGCGACGGTCCTGTACGAGCTGCCGGAGCTGTCCTCCGCGGGACCGTGACGCGTTGCTCTCACCCACGCGTGAAGTCGCGCCACCGCTCCCCCGCCAGCTCGTCCCACCGTGCGATCCAGCTGCGGGCCCGCCGGACGGCCTCGTCGCGACCTTCCAGCAGTCGGCGCGCCCCGTCGGCGATCGCCTGCGGGTCGTCGGGTGTCTCGACGGTCGTCACCGCCCACAGCGCCGGGTCGTCGCGGAACACGCTGCTGGCGCGCGACGTCAGGCACGGCACGTCGCACAGGTAGCTCTCGATGGGCGACAGCGGGTAGCACTCGGAGAGGGTGACGTACAGGTTCAGGTCGACGCTGGCCTGCAGCTGAACGAACCGCTCCCAAGCCACCTCCCCGTGCTCGGCGACGTCCAATGCCCGCAGATAGCCGACCTCGGGGCGGTGGAGCACGTGCGCTCGTGCCCGCCCGTCGAGCAGAGCGACCGCCGCCAGCTGGGTCACGACGTTCTTGCGCCAGAACGGCTCCGCGAACACACCGACGTGGAAGCGGTCACGGCCCAGGTCCAGCCGCTCGACCGCCGGCAGTCGCGGGGCGCGGTTGGGCACCCAGCTGGCCGGGTACCCCAGCTCGGCGAAGGCCTCGGCCAGGCCCTGCTTGACGAAGCCGATCCGCTCCACCACCCGGTCGCGCGCCAGCGTGGCCACCGCGTCCGCCACGGCAGCCTCGCCCGCCTCGCCGCCGTGCTGCGCCATCGAGGAGTGCAGGACCACCAGCCCTCGCACCCCGCGGCGGGCCAGCTCGCGCAGCAGGCGGTCGGTGCCCGGTGGGTAGCCATGCGCCACCACGGTGCGCACACCGGCCTGCTCCACCTGAGCGGCGAGGTCCGCCGCCCAGCGCCCGGCATCGGCCACCTCCACGACCGGCTCCCGGTGCGCGTACGCGGCCACCCGCACCCCGCGCCAGTCCGGGTGGCACACCACCAGCACGTCCGACGCGAGCCGCTCCCACGCGCCGAACGACAGGCCCGGCGGGCGGGCGTCGACGGTCGGGGCGCCGGCACCCTGCAGCCGCCGCCGCACACGCCACCATCCGCGCATCACCCGCTCCGGGCCAGCAGCTGCCGCAGGGCGGCCATCGACCGGGCCGAGGCGGTCCCGTCGCCGTAGGGACCGGGCTCCTCCGCCAGCCGCAGGTGCAACCGATCGAGCTGCGCGAGCCAGCCGCCGGCGACCCGTCCCATGTCCGGTCCCGGCCGCACGAGCTCGGCGAACGTGCCGAGCACCTCGGGCCGCTCGGTCGAGTTGCGCACGACCAACACCGGGCGTTTCAGGACGCTGGCCTCCTCCTGCACGCCGCCCGAGTCGGACACCAGCGCTGCGCACTCGGCCGCCAGGGCGAGGAACCGGCGGTAGCCCAGCGGCTCGGTGACGACCAGCTTGGCGAGCACGTCCTCGAGGCCGAACGCGCGCACACGCGCCGCCGTCCGTGGGTGCAGCGGCAGCACGACCGGGACGGGCAGCGCCCCGAGCTCTCCGAGGATCGCGGCCAGGTGGTCGGGGCGGTCGACGTTCTCCGGCCGGTGGAAGGTGGCGAGCACGAACCCGGCGGCCTGTAGTCCGAACGACGCCAACTCGAGCTGGCGCTCCGCCGCAGGAGGCAGCAACCGCTGCAGTGCTTCCACCACCGTGTTGCCGGTCACCGCGATCCGCTCGTCCGCGATGCCCTCTGCGAGGAGGTTGGCCCGGTTGACCTCAGTCGGGGCCAGGCACAGATCAGCCAGATGATCGGTCAGCACGCGGTTGTGTTCCTCCGGCATGGCCCGGTCGAAGCTGCGCAGCCCGGCCTCGACGTGCACCAGCGCGATCCCGCGCGCGTTGGCCGCCAGCGCCCCGGCCAGGACCGTGTTGGTGTCGCCCTGCACGACCACGGCGGCAGGAGGCTCCGCCGCGAAATGGGCGTCGAGCCGGCCGGTCGCCTCCGCGATCTGCTGGCCGCGTGACGTTCCCCCGACCGTCAGCTGCACGTCCGGCTCCGGCAGGTCGAACTCGTCGAGGAAGAGCCGCGCGAGCTCGTGGGCGTAGTGCTGACCGGTGTGGACCAGCCGCGCTGCTGGCCCCAGCAGCCGCACGATCTCCGCGAGCTTGACGATCTCGGGACGCGTGCCGAGGACCACGGCGACGCTGCGTCGGGCGAGGTCCTCGACGTGGGCCATCGCACACCGATCGTTCCGACCGCGACCCGGCGCGCGGGCTCTACGCTCGCGACGTCCGGCTGTTCGAGCGCTCCATGCTACGGGTCGTCGCCCACGCGCTGCAGTGGTCGCTGCTGGCGCTGGTCGCCTACAACGCGGTCATCGCGATGTGGGGCTGGCGCACGCCGCCGCCCGCGCCGACGGGACCTCGCCGCCGGCGCTTCCGCGTGGTGGTCCCTGCCCACGACGAGGAGGCGGTCATCGACCGGCTCCTCACCGACCTCCGCAGCCAGGACTACCGGCCGTCCGCCTACGAGGTGGTGGTCGTCGCCGACCGCTGCACGGACGCCACCGCGCGGGTCGCTGCCCGCCACGCCCGGGTGGTGGAGCGCACGGGTGGACCCGCCGGAAAGGGACCGGCGCTCGCCGCCCACCTGGACTCCGAACCGCTCGGCAGCGACGAGGCGCTGGTCGTCCTCGACGCGGACAACCGCGTTCCCCCCTACCTGCTGGCCCGCTTCGCCGACGAGCTGGACGCCGGCCACCAGGTCCTCCAGGCCTACCTGGACGTGGCCAACCCTGACAGCTCGGCGCTGGCCACCGCTTCGGCGCTGACCTACTGGGCCAGCAACCGCAGTGTCCAACTCGCACGCCGCAACCTGGGGTGGTCGGCGGATCTGGGCGGCACCGGCATGTGCCTGACCGGCCCGGTGCTGGAGCTCGCCGGTGGGTTCGGCACCTCGCCTGCCGAGGACCAGGAGCTCCTGGTGCGCCTGGAGCTCGCCGGGCGGAGGGTGGTGTGGCTGCACGACGTGCGCGTGCGCGACGAGAAGCCCTCCGGCCTCGCGGTGGCGTTGCGCCAGCGCAGCCGGTGGATGGCCGGCAAGCGGGAGGTCGCGCGCCGGTCGGCGCTGCCACTGCTGCGGGCCGCGGCCCGCCGGCGGTCGATGGCGCCGCTGGACCTGCTCGTGCGCCTGTCGCAGCCGGGACGGTCGTTCCTGGCGCTGATCTCCGGCCTGCTCGCGGTGACCGCCGTGATCGCCCGGAGCCCCCTGCTGTTGCCCTGGTGGCTGTGGGCGGCGGCGGCCCTGTTCCAGGTCGCCTACCCGCTGCTGTTGCTGTGGCGGGAGCGCATCCCCGCCCGCTACCTGCTGCGCTACCCGTTCGTCACCCTCCTGGCCGCGCTGTGGCTGCCGGTCCGGGTGGTCAGCCGCCGGGCCGCGGGCTGGTACCACACGCCGCACCGCGGCGATGGCCACGGGACCAGCGGCTGACCGTTCGGGTACTCAAGGGGTTCTGAGAGAGCGTCGATACCGCGCGAGGGAGCGCCACCGGGTCCGAGCCTCGCCCAGGTCCACACGTCACGGGGGTCCAACGATGAGGTCCGCACGCGCCCTCGTCGCGTCCATCGCGGCCTGGCTCACCGCCGCCACCTTGGTCGGCACCGCCGCCGGCCCGGCGGTCGCGGCCAACCCGGCCACGCCCGCCGCCGGCTACCTCTACGCGGGGATGTACAGCGGCG
>DASZZX010000275.1:0-3482 GCA_036260415.1 Nitriliruptorales bacterium | reverse complement strand
CGAGCCGAGCAATGCGGTCATCAGGATCTCCTGGTTGGGGATGGTCAGTGGCAGGCTTGGTGCAGTGCGGCACGGAGCAGGCGTGGGTCGTGAAGCGGATCCATCAGTGCCATGGTCGATAGGGCTGTGGCGGCCAGGTGTCGGGCCAATTCCGCACCGGCGGCAGCGGCGTCCCCTCGGGACAACGCTTGCAAGATTTTGGTGTCGTGTGCCATGACGACGTCCCAGGCGCTCGGTGTCTGAGTCATGTAGACGCGGCGATACCGGCTCGCGTGATCAGACAACTGTTTGATCTGCCGCAGCAGCCGGCCGCTGGTGTCGGAGTAGAGGAGCGAGTGGAACCGGTCGTGCGGAACGGTGAATCGGTCGTAGTCGCGCTGCTCGGCGCTGTGGCGCATGTCGTCGAGCGCCGCGGCCATATCATCCAGTTCGCTCGTGGTCAGCGACGAGACTCGCACGGTCAGCGCCAGCGGCTCCAGCACCAGCCGCGAGGCGTAGAGCTCCTCCAGGTCGTCCAGTAAGAAGTCGGCAACCTGGACGCGGTGGTTGTGCCGCGAGATCAGGAGCCCTTCCCGCTCCAACAACCGGCATGCCTCGCGGATCGGGGAGCGGGACACCCCGAGGTCGCGGGCAAGGTGAGCTTGGGACACGACCGCGCCGGGCGGGAGTTGACCGTGCAGGATCAGGTTGCGCAGCAGGTCGTGAACCGTGTCGAGCGTGGCTGTTGCGTGGCCCGTCTCGCTCCCGTCCCCGGGTGCTGCCAGCGAGTCTGGTGATCGTTCGACCATCGTCATGGGCCCCTGTGTGCTCGGCGCGTTCCGCGATTGTGAAGGCAATGATTACCTGCCGTTGATTACCTCCCGTCGAGCACGGGGTAGTCGGTGTACCCCTCCGCGCCACCGCCGTAGAAGGTCGCCCGGTCCGCCTCGTTGAGTGGCGCGTCGCGGCGCAGGCGCTCGACCAGATCGGGGTTCGCCAGCGCCCACTGTCCGACGGTGATGATGTCGGCGAGCCCGCTGTCCAGGTCGCTGGTGAGCTGCTGCCGGGTTCGGCCGCCTCGGTTGACCACGAGCGCCGTCGGCCAGCGGTCGCGGATCTCGCGCAGCAGGTCGTCGTCCTGCCCCTGCATCACGTGCAGGTAGGCGAGCTCGAGCGGGGCGAGCTCGGTGATCAGGGCGCGGTAGGTTTCGGCGGTGTGCGGCCCCTCGTCGATGCCGTTGAGGGTCGTTCCCGGCGAGATGCGCAAGCCCGTGCGTTCGGGCCCGATCTCGTCGGCGACCGCAGTGGCGACCTCCACCGCCAACCGGATCCGGCCTGCGACGGAGCCGCCGTAGGCGTCCGTGCGGCTGTTCGCGTTGGGGGACAGGAACTGCTGGATGAGGTAACCGTTCGCGCCGTGGATCTCGACGCCGCTGGCGCCGGCCTCGACGGCCCGTGCCGCCGCTGTTCGGAAGTCGTCCACCGTGGACGCGATCTCCTCGGTGGTCAGGGCACGCGGCTGCGGCATGTCCTGCATGCCGGACGCGGTGAACATCGGCACGCCCGGCGCGATCGCCGAGGGGGCGACAGGCTGCCGGCCGTGGGGCGTGTTGTCGGGGTGACTGACCCGGCCGACGTGCATGAGCTGGATGAAAAGGTGCCCGCCTGCCGCGTGGACCGCATCGGTCACCGCGCGCCAGCCCTCGACGTGCGCGTCGGTGTGGATGCCGGGCGTGGTCAGGTAGCCCTGGCCGTCCGCACTGGGCTGCGTTCCCTCGGTGATGAGCAGTCCGAGCGACGCGCGCTGGGCGTAGTACTCGACCGCCAGCGGCGCGGGCGTGCCGTCCGGGAGCGCGCGGCTACGGGTCATCGGCGCCATCGCCAGCCGGTGCTCGAGTGTGATCGGTCCCACCTTGAACTGTGTCCACAGGGTAGTCATTCGCAGGTCTCCTCATTATTACGTGGAAAGTTCGCTGTTCTTTCACGGCAGTGCTAGTCGATGGTCTCCTCACGCAGCGCGGGAATGACTTCGCGCCCGATCAGTTCATAGGAGGTGAGCGTCTGTTCCTTCGTCAAGGTCCCGAACGAGCCCCAGAACAGGAGGTTCGAGGACCCGATCTCGTGCGCCTGCTTCAGCAGCGTGTCGCGGACGGTGCTCGGTGACCCGACAACGAAGACCCCGCGATCGACGAGGGTCTGCCAGTCGATGGGGCCGGATCCGGCGAAGGGACGGAAGAACGACTGGTAGAATTCGGTGTTGTATCCCTCAGGGACGGCGTTTTCGATGTCGCTCCAGACGAGGTCCTCCTTGAATAGCCCGAACAGATGGTTGAGGGCGGGCTCGGCGATGGCGCGGGCCTCCTCGTCGGTTTCCGCGACGAAGACGTTCCTCAGCACCATCACGGTTTCCGGCCCTGCGGCGTTCCCCGCCTTGTGTGCCGCGGCACGATACCTGTCGTGTACGGCACGCAGTTGCTCGGTGGGCTGGAAAGCGGTGGAGATGCGGTAACCCTGCTCGGCGCACCAGTCGATGGTCTCCGGGCTGAGTGCGGTGATCCAGATCGGGGGCCGGTTCGACATGGGTTGCCGCGGTTGCGGCCACAACGACGTCTCCTCGAAGTTCGCGTACTTGCCGGTGTGCGTGAAGACCGGCTTCGACAGCATCTCTTCGATCAGGCGCAGACCTTCTTGGAAACGGGGTCGCGTTTCGGCCAGCGGGATGCCTTCGCGGCTGAACTCCCGTTCATCGACGCCCCGGCCGAGGCCGATCTCGAGCCGCCCGTGGGTGAGGTAGTCCAGCATCGCGAACTCTTCGGCCAGCCGGCGCGGGTTGTGCATCGGCACGATGTTCGCCATGACGCCGAGCTTGAGCCGCTGGGTCCGCTGAGCGATCGCGGCGACCAGAAGATTCGGTGATGGGCTCAAGGCGTAGGGGGTGTAGTGGTGTTCACTGAAGAACACGCCTTCGAATCCGGCACGCTCGGCCAGTTCCCACGATTCGAGGTGCCAGTCGAAAAGATCTTGGGTGGCCTCGGTGTCGAATTTCGTGGCGTCCGGGGACCAGGGGTAGTTGAAGACGTCGAACAGCCAGGGGGTGACCATTTTCTTTTCCTCCGTCGTTGGCGGATTTGTGTGGTCAGGAGATCGCTGCGGTTCCGGCGGACAGGTAGGTACCGATGCGGTTGCCATCGGTGATGGGAAGCGACAGTTCAGACGGGTGATCGGCATCGTGCAGGATGCTGATCCAAGAGGGACTGCGCCTGAGCAGATGGCCCTGAGCGACCATGTCGAGGAGCTTCTCGGGTTGTTCGAGGTCGGCGGAGCTGATCTGGAGCTGGATGCGCTGGCCGGGGGTGAACACGTAGGCGGTCGGCGCCAGCGAGATCTCGTAGCGGTGCACCGCGTCAGGGGTCACGGGTTTGGGGTTGGTGTAGGGGTGCTCGCGCAGCCAGGGTTCGGATCGAGCCTCGTCCACCTCGCGCAGAGTTCCGCGGAGCCAGCCG
>DASZZX010000274.1:0-3502 GCA_036260415.1 Nitriliruptorales bacterium | reverse complement strand
ACGTCGAGCCGCTGCCCGACGGTGACGGTCACACCCTCCGGCAAGGGCAGCGGCACCGCGGCACGTCCTGCCGGCAGGGCGGCACCCAGCCCGCCCGATCCGAGGTGGCGCCCGGTGAGCGCCGCTCCCGCGACGAGCCCCGACGACAGGCTACGACCCAGCGCGGGTCCCACCCCACCGACGGCATCGTCGGGAGCGACGTCGCGGGGCCAGGTGACGGCCCGCAGGTCCTGCGTAGTGAGCGTGTGACCGGCGGGCAGGTCGTGGGTCGCCACCACGACGCGCACCGGCGGGCCCCACGGGCTCGTCGCGGCTCCCCGGCCAGCGATCGTCGCGAGCACGAGGACCGCGACGACCACGACCGCAGCGCGCATGCGCGGCGGAGCGGCCGCCCAGCGTTCGCTCGCCCGGTCGAGCGGTGCGGGGAGCACCGGCGGGGGACCCTCGAGCGCACGCCGCCACCGCGCCGCCAGGGATCGGGGTGGCTCCATGTGCGCCACCTCACCACACCGGGGGGCGCGGCGGGGACGGGGGGCGGCGATGCTCTGTGGACAGCGACGCGTTCAGGACACCGGGTGTCGACGGGTAGGACGGCGGGTCACAGCTGTGCGCCCTCCAGGGCGCTCCCGCACGTGCAGGTGCGCTCGGCGGGGACGGTCGGGACCAGCGCGTCCAGGAGTCGGGTGAGCCTGGCGAGGTTCGCGCGGAAGATTTCGAGCACTCCCGCGGTGGACACCGCCTCGACCTCAGGTCGGCCGGCGAGCCCGACGTCGTAGTCGGTGACCAGCGCGATCCCCAGCGTGCACAGCTGCAGCTCGCGGGCCAGCGCCACCTCCGGGTACTGGGTCATCCCGACGGTGTCCCAACCGGCGGCGGAGTACCAGCGCGACTCCGCCCGGGTGGAGAAGCGCGGGCCCTGGATCACCACACAGGTGCCGTCCTCATGGTGCTCCAAGCCCAGCTCCACACAGCGTTCGGCGGCCAGCCGGCGCAGCTCCGGGCAGTAGGGGTCGGTGAGCGACACGTGCGTCACCGTGCGGAAGCCGTCGGGCGCCTGCGGACCGTCGAAGAAGGTGTCGGACCGGCCCCACGTGCGGTTCACGAGCTGGTCGAGCAGCACGAACGTGCCGGGCCGGAGTTCCGCCCGCAGCGACCCGACCGCGGAGGGGCTGATCAGCCTGCTGATGCCGAGAGAGTGCAGGGCCCAGAGGTTGGCGCGGAAGTCGATGCGGTGGGGGGGAAGGCGGTGCCCCCGCCCGTGGCGGGGGAGGAAAGCCACACGCCGTCCGGCGAGCTCCCCAACCGTGACCGCGTCGGAGGGCGTCCCGAAAGGGGTGTCGACGCGGAGTTCCTCGGCGTCGCGCAGCAGCTCGTAGAAGCCCGAGCCACCGACGATGCCGATCTCGGCGTGGACCTCCGCCACGAGCTCAGTCCCCCTGCCGGTCGGCGCGCGTGCGGACGGCGGGTCAGGCCGTCTTCTTCTCCCCCTTGGCCTCCGCCGTCTTCTTCTCCCCGGACGGCGCGCCCTCAGGCTTCTTGGAGCCCTCCTTCCCGCCGCGCTCGGACCCGCCCTTGTCACGGTCCGTAGCCGCACGGCTGGAGGCGTAGTCCTTGATGTGCCAGCCGGATCCCTTGAACACGATGCCCGCCGCGCTGAAGACCTTGCGCAGCCGACCGTGGCATGCCGGGCAGACCGTCAGCGGGTCGTCCCTGAAGGACTGGACCACCTCCAGGTGCTCGCCGCAGTCGCGGCATGCGTACTCGTAGGTGGGCATCGGCACACGCTCCTCACGCTCGCGCCGCTGGTCGCGGCACCATCCGGCCCCGAGAGACTACCTGGCAGTCCTCCGCGTTGAGTGCCAACCGCTGGCCGTGGCCGCTTGTTCCCGCAGCGCTCAACCGACCGAGGGACCAGTGCGCACGACGCCACCTTCGGTGACCACGACATCCACGCCACGGTCGTGCACGTCGTGCGGCACCTCCGTCACGACCTGACAGGCGAAGCAGAAGCCGATCCGCGCGGTGTTCGTCGGCAGCATGCTCAGCAGCCGGTCGTAGTGGCCGCCGCCCCTCCCCAGACGCGCCCCCGCGCGGTCGAAGGCGAGCCCCGGTACCACCACCGCATCCAGACTCTCGAGGTCGGTGGGTTCGCCGACCGGCTCGAGGATGCCGCGGTAGCCGACGACCAGTCGGGCCAGGTCGGTGACGGCCACCAGCTCGAGCCCGTCGGCCAGCACCCGCGGGAACAGCACGGTGACGCCCCGCTCCCTCAACTCCTGCATCGCGAGCAGGGGGTCGGCCTCGTCGCCGGTCGGCGCGTACAGCGCCAGGCTGCGCGCGTCGGTCACCTCGGGGAGCGTCAGCAGGTATGCGGCGGCGATGCGGGAGGCCCGAGCCCGTTCGCCCGGCGAGAGCGCGGCACGCCGCCTGCGGCCCTCGGCGCGCAGCCGGCGCTTGGTTGCGACGATGCCCTCCACGCGACCACCTCCCGGCCGTCCTATGGTGCCGCGTCGGCAGCCGGAGGAGCGCTGTGACGCTGCGGGTCCGCCTGACCCTGTACTTCACGATCATCGTGGTCCTGCCCCTCACCGTCGCGGGGCTCGCCGCCCGTTTCGTGTTGGTGCGCGACGTCGAGCGCCGGGTCGAGCGCTCGGTCGACCTCATCCTGAGGGGGATCGCCGAGGAGCTGGAGTTGATCCGGTTGCGGGCGGGCGACGTGGCCGAGGACCTGGCCTCGCCAGGGCGCGGCCTGGGGGCCGCCATGGACGCACAGGACCGGGAGGCGCTGCGCGACGCGATCGACGGCGTGGTCGGTCGACGGCGGCGTGCCAGCGTGGTGGTCGTGACCGATCCCTCCGGCAGGGTGCTGGCGGCCCGGACGGAGATGCCCCGCTTCCTCCCTGGGGTTGACCCGCCCACCGTCGACGAGCTGGCCGACCGCGCGGTCAACGGCGACCTGCCGCCCTTGGTGGTGGGCGAGGTGCGCGCGGTCGAGGCCATGTCGGGTCGCGTCCTGGGGTGGGTGCTGGCCGCGCGGTGGTTCGACCAGGCGCTCGCTCAGCGCCTCGCCGACGCGGTCGATCTGCAGCTGACGCTCGTCGCTGCGGGCCGGCCCGTGGCCACGACCGACGCCTTCATGCGGCTGCCGGACGGCTCCGAGCTGCCCGTCAGCGAGCAGGTGGCGCGGGCCACCGCCGGATCGGTCGTGCGCTCCCAGGAGCTGGACGGCGTCGGGCTGGTCGCGTCCCGCTCGCCCCAGCAGATCCTCGACATCCGGCGCTGGGTGAACGGGGGGCTGGTCGCGGTCCTGCTGCTGGCGGTCCTGACAGCGGCGGTCCTGGGCTGGCTCGTCGCGCAGATGGTGGTCCGACCGGTGGAGGCGCTCGCCGAGGCGGCGGGCGACGTGGCCGCCGGCGACCTCGACCGACGCATCGACGTGGAGGGCGGAGGCGAGATCTCCGTGCTCGGCGAGGCGTTCAACACGATGACCGCGCACCAGCGT
>DASZZX010000273.1:0-28336 GCA_036260415.1 Nitriliruptorales bacterium | reverse complement strand
TCTCGTGTCGCGCCACGTCGGGGTGTTCGTCGCGACCGCGTGACCCACGAACTGCGGTCCAACCTGGGGCTGCTGACCCTCACCGCGATCGGCACGACAGCCGGCATCGGCCTGGGGATCGCCACCGGTCGCCAGAACTGGCCGGTGTACCTGTGGGTGATCGTGGTGGGGGTCGTGCTCGCCGTCTGGCTGCACATCCGCTATCGCTTCTCGAGAGCGACCAGGGTCGGGCTGACCATCTTCGCTCTCGCGCACGTCGCGGGGGGCATGGTCCCGGTCGCAGACGGCGTGCTCTACCGGCAGTGGTTGGTCGAGCCCTTGGTCCGTTACGACAACCTGCAGCACGCGTGGGGTTTCGGTTTCGCGGGCCGTGCCGTCTGGGAGATGCTGCGTGGACGACTCGGAGCGGCAGCCCGGGACCCGCTGGTGACCTGGTGGCTGGTGGTCCTGGCCGCGGCAGCGGTGGGAGCCGTCAACGAGGTCGTCGAGTGGGTGCTCACGCTGACGATCCCCGGGACCGATGTCGGCGGCTACGACAACACTGCCCGCGATCTCGTGGCCGATCTCGTCGGGGGCGCGGCGGTGGGCTCGTGGACCGCGCGTGCGTCGAGGACGGGGTGATCCGCTCGCCGAGCCCGTCCCGCCGTCCAGGTCAGCGTTCCCTCCGTCGCAGGCGACCAGCGCGTCTCCTGCGCAGCTTTCCCTTGGAGTCGTGAGCCGTCAGGACTTGGAGCAGTGCGCTCCAGCGGCCGACATCGACCGGACGCACGCGGCGACGGCACGTGGACGAACGCGCGCGGCTACGACACGTGGACCGGCGGATCGCTGTCCTCCGTGCGCGTCGGCGCCCTCCTCTGCTCTCGCAACCGACGCTGCCCGTAGCGGGTCATGCCCCTCGGCTTGTAGATGTTCAGGACCGTCACGACGAACAGCACGACCAGGCCCCCCATCGAGTGCACCAGCGTGCCCGGCAGGGCGCGGAGATCGTCCGGGGACGTCCCCGGATCGCCCGCCACCGCCGCCAGGGCGCTGACGACCCGTGCCTCGGACAGCAGGACGAGCACGGCGAAGACGGTCAACAGCAGCGAGATGATTACCCAGTAGTGCCGGAACAGACCCCACTTGGTCCCCAGTGCCATGACGAGCCCGGTGAGCAGCGAGGCGACAGCCAGGGGCACGATGACCTGCAAGGTGATCAGTTCCATCGCCAGGTAGCCGGCACGCAACGTCCCGTGACTCTGGCTCGTCGTCACGGCCAGGTCGAGAGCCAGGTAGGCAGCCAGCGCACCGATCCAGCCGACCGACACGATGAGGTGCACGGTGAGCGCGAACCTCCGCAGGGCCGGCGGCATGGTCATCGGAGGTCGCCTCCGGGCGGTGCCAGCCTTCATCCGGCGGGCAGGTGGCCAGCCGCGGGGGGTCGGTGGTCGCTGCCCGGGACCTCGATCCCGGATGTGTCTCCCCCCGGCAGGTGGCGGCGGGGGCCGTGCGCACCACCACCGACCACGAGCATGACGACGATCAGTGCGAGTGCGACGATCCCGATGATCCCGAACACCTTCACCCAGCGCGGTGCGCCGACGGCCGGCTCCCAGTCGGGCTCCGGGTCGGCACCGCCCCGGCTGTGGGGAGGGCGCGGCGGGTCGGCCATGGGGGTTGACCTCCATCGCGCGGGCTGGCTGCTTCCCGCGGCGCCCCAGTTTTGCTAGACAAACCGTCTCTGTCAAGCCATGATGTCGCATCATTGACATCGTGTCTTCACTGGGCGAGCGATGCCGAGGCTGTGGGACGAGACCATCGAGGCGCACCGCCGCGAGGTGCGCGACGCGATCCTGGAGACCACCGCGGCCCTGGCGGCCGAGCACGGGCTGTTGTCGGTAACGATGTCGCAGATCGCCGAGAAGACCGGTATCGCCCGTGCAACCCTCTACCGGTACTTCCCCGACGTGGAAGCCATCGTCGCCGCCTGGCACGACCGTCAGATCGCTGGCCACCTCCGACACCTCGACCAGCTCCGCCATGAGGCTGGAGGCGCGGCCGAGCGGCTCCGAGCCGTGCTCGAGGCCTACGCGCTCATGCACCGCGAGCGCGTGCGGCACCATCAGCACGAGCTTCACGGCAGCGAACTGGCCACGTTCCTGCACCGGGACGAGCAGGTCGCCCCGGCGGAGCAGCAACTGCACGACCTGGTCGGCGGATTGTTGGCTGAGGCCGCTGAGGCCGGAGCGGTACGCGACGACGTCGCGCCTGGTGAGCTGGCGAGTTACTGTCTCCACGCTCTCGACGCGGCCGCTGGTCTGCCGTCCAAGGCTGCCGTCCACCGGCTCGTGTCGGTCACTCTGGCCGGTTTGACCCCCGCCGACTGATCCCACCCCGGTGGAACTCGCCACGCTCGTGCGGGAGGTCAGCTGGCCCCGACGACCGCGAGGTCGGCGAGCATGCCGGCTTGGCGGTGGCCGGGGACCGAGCAGTACACCGTGTACGTGCCCGGCTCGTTGATCTGAAACGTCGTCGTGCTGGTCTGGCCGGGATCCGCGTGGGTGACGTGGAGGTCCCCGGCGGCGGCCCGGTCTTCCGCGTGACCGTGGGCGGCGCCGCCCTCGGCCGTCCCCGCCTCCGCCGCTTCCTCCACAACGAAGTCGTGCTCCACCGCCCCCTGGGCTGCGAACGTGAGCTGGACCTCTTCGCCAACCGGCACGGTCAAGGAGTCCGGTTCGAAGCGCAGACGGTTCGTGCCCGTGACCGTCAGGTCCGTGCTCGGGGTCGCCGGTGGCGGCGACGCGTCGGTCCCGCCGTTGCCCCGATCGCCGGCGCAGGCGCCCACCACGAGCGCTCCAGCCGCCACGACGGCGACCACACGAACGCGGTGCCGCAACGTGTTCGGTCTCGGCGATGGCACGGCCAGCAGCGACGGCTCCGAGTTCGCGCCCCGCGAGGATCCAGGCGGACATCCTCTTCTCACGGTGTCACCCCGCTGCAGATCTCGATGTCACGCCGCACCGGCCGAGCGATGGTCGGCCTTGTGGTCCCTCGGTGGGTTCAGACGGCGCGATGGACCCGACTCGCTCGACCACGGGCGCCAAGGCTAGCCGCGTGCGCTGCGCGCGTTGACGCCGGCGACCGGCCTCCGCCGCCGGCCCAGAGCAGCGGGACGACCGGCGGTCGCGACCAGGTCGTCCCCCGCTTCCCCGGTCCCGTCGGGTGTAGCGTGCAGCCTCGGCTGACGTTCCGCCGCGGGCGGAGGTGCGACGTGATACAGGAGTCTCGACCGGTCGTGGACGCGTTGCGCTCGTTCTACGACCGCATGTCCGCCAACGCTGCGGACGCCTTCCACGATGTCGTCGAGATGGGGCGGGGCACTCTGACGATCGGAACCGCGCCGGGGGAGTGGGTGACGGAGGAGGAGCGCCTGCGATTCGGCTTCGAGACCGAGGGGTTCCAGCTGCGGGCCGGCCCGCGACCGGCCGGTTACGCGGAAGGGACACTGGGCTGGGCCGTCGACGAGCCCTCCTTCGTGTTCCCCGACGGGACGGCATGGGCCACCCGGCTCACCGCGGTGATGCATCAGACGGAGGGCCGCTGGCGTCTGGTCCACATGCATGTGTCCGTCGGCGTCCCCGACGAAGAGACCCTCGAACTCCAGGCGCGGTGGGGGACCACCCCAGCCGTCTGATCGAGGCCCTCGCGGCATCGGTGGACGGGCCGGCGGTCCACGTGTTGCCGCGGCTCTACGATGCGATCACGTCGAGGGCACGGAGAGGTGGCTCATGGAGCGCCCCCGGGTCGTCACCCACAACGCCATCAGCGTCGACGGCCGCCTCGACGGCTTCTCTCCCGACCTGGCGCGCTACTACCAGCTCGCCGGCACGTTCCCTCAGCAGGCGATCCTCAGCGGCAGCGGCACGGTCCTGGCGGCTGCCACCAGCCGGGGGGTGGAGATGGTCGGCGAGGATCCAGCGCGGAGCGGCGGCGACGTGCGAACGGAGGAGGCGAGCCTTCCGGGGGCTCGAGCGGAGGAGGCGAGCCTTCCGCTCATGGTCATCGTCGACAGCCAGGGCCGACTAACCCGCCTGGACTGGCTGCGGTCGCGCCCTCACTGGCACGACGTGCTGATCCTCTGCTCGTCGGCCACTCCGGCTGCTCACCTCGACCGGCTCGACCGGTCCGGTACGCCGTACGAGGTGGTCGGCGACGAGCATGTCGATCTCGTCGCCGCCCTGGATGTCCTCGGTCATCGGTACGGCGTCCGCCACGTTCGCGTCGACGCCGGGCCCGGGCTCAACGGGGCGTTGCTCCGGGCCGGGCTGGTGGACGAGGTGAGCATCCTGCTCGCTCCCTACCTGGTCGGCCACCGCAGCCCACAGCCGCTGCATCTGTTCGACGGTCTCGCCAGCGAAGCCCGTCGCCTGCAGCTGATCTCGGTCGAGCAGCTACCGGACGACCACGTGTGGCTGCGGTACGTGGTGCGGCCGGCAGTCGACCTGGTCGCGGCCGGCTGATGCCGTCGTGCTGAGGGATCGTGCGTGATAACGCCGAGATGCCGGCGGAACGACGCACGATCCGGTCGGGTCGGCAACCGACGGTCGGTTCCGGAGATGGACCGAACCGTCGTCGCGACTGGTCCGTCACAACGGTGACGTCGCCGGATGGACGCACCCCGCCGTGGCGAGCGACGATCAGGACCGGCGCGACAGGTCGAGGACGGACAGGGTGCAGGAGACCGACCCCGCAGCGGTGCGTGCTGCCGCAGCCGGTGACCTCGACGCGTTCGACGGGCTGGTGCGGACCTACCAGGAGCCGGTGTGGCGCTTCCTCGTCGGGCTCGTGGGCGACCGTGCGCTCGCCGAGGACCTCGCCCAGGACACCTTCCTGCGCGCCTACCGCAACCTAGGGGGGTTCGAGTTCCGGTCGCGCTTCTCCACGTGGCTGTTCACGATCGCCCGCAACGTCGCGACGGACGCTCTGCGGTCGCGAGCCAGCCAGCGTCGCGCGCTCGCCCGGCTCGCTCGGCAGCCCAGCGACGAGAGACCCGATCCGGCGCTGGCTGCGGCCATGGACGAGGCGCTGAGCAGCCTGTCGCACAAGCTGCGTGAGGCGATCCTGCTGGTGGAGATCGCCGGCTTCACCTGCAAGGACGCGGGGAGCATCCTGGGTGTCGCGGAAGGCACCATCAAGAGCCGTCTCTACTACGCACGCCGTGACCTGGCCAAGTGGTTCTCCGAGGACGACGGTGAGGTGGCCGATGACGGGCTGTGACGTCGCCCGACGGCTGGCCTCGCACGCCCTCGACGACCACCTCGAGGACACGCAGCGGGCCGCCCTCGACGAGCACCTCCGGACCTGCTCGCGGTGCGCCCGGTTCGACCGCGAGCTGTCGTCGCTGCGGCGGCGGCTGCGCATCGCCCCGGTCGGTGACGTCCCGAACATCGCCGGTGCCGTCCGTACCCGCCTCGAGGCCGCGCACCCTCCCGCGGTCTGCGCCCCGCAGGAGCGGGCCCACCGAGCCCGGTGGCCGCAGGTCGGCCGTGCCGCCGCGGTGCTCGTGGCCGGGGCGATGGTCGGCGCGCTGGGGGCGGGACTGCTCGGTCCGAAGGTGGGGCTCGCCGACACGATCGGCGAGCGCATGCTGCGCTCGCAGGCCGCCATCGAGTCTCTGTCGGCGCGCCTGACCATCACCGAACACGGGTGGCACCCGCACGTGGCGACCCGTCGGTTCACCGGCAAGCTCGCCTACGCGTCCCCCGACCGTCTCGTCCTGACGGTGCAGGACCGGACCACCTACGGCGACGGCCGTTGGCATCGCAACGACGTCACGGTGGCGGTGGGCCCCGACCGGATCGTCCGGCAGGGCCCCGCCCCGTGCCCGGTCGCGGCCCAGCCCACGTGCACCCCTCCGCGGCCGCGCGTCGAGGTCGTGGACCATCCCGAACCCTTCAGCTCCTCGCAGATCGCGCCGCTCGACCTGATCGTGCCAACCGGCAGCTTCGGCCCCCAGGAACCCGTGACCACGGTCGAGGACCGTCCGGTCAACGGGCGGGACGCGATCGGGGTCGAGGTGGCCGCCGCGCAGGTCGACGGGCTGCTGGCCACCCTGCTCGGCACGGGCAACTGGCGGCAGGTGCACCCCACCGACCGGGTGAGGTTGTGGCTCGACCGACGGTGGCTCGCCCCCTTGGAGGTCGAGGTGCTCGCTGGCTCGGGGCTGGAGCGCAGCCGCTGGGCCTCCGTGCATGGCTACCGGGACGAGCCGGGCCAGCCGATCCTCCGCCTCGAGGTCGGCGACCTGGCCATCAACGACGGCGGCACCTTCCCGGTACCCGAGCTCCACGGTGAGCCGGACCAGCACACCGACGGCGGCTTCCAGCCCATGCCCGACGACGCGGTCGACGTCCCCGAGCCCGGCTGGGTGCCCGCCGGCATGCATCTGTACGTGGCGGGGGTCGTCGGTGGGGACATCCACCTCCGCACCTGGACAGATGGGCGGGCGTGGCTGAAGGTCCGCGCCACCACCGGCTGGGACGGGCAACGTCTGTTCGGGGGCGTCGGCCCCGTCGTGCGACGTCGCGACGTCGACGGCGCGGTCCTGTACACCTCCGCCGACGGGTCGACCGTGGGGGTTCACGGCGACCGGATCGACGTCGCGGTCACCGGCAGCCTGCCGGCCGCCGACCTGCAACGGGTCGCCACGTCCCTGCCGGTCGTGGGCCGGCCCGTGCCCTCCGATTGGGTGGAGGCCGCGACCCTCGGCCTGGACGCAGCGAACAGGATCCTGCCAGCCCTCCTGGTGCCGGCCGACGACCCGCGCTTCCACCCTCCGGCCACGCGCCGCATCGACGGGGGCGTGTCCCTGACCGTCGCAGGCTCGGGTAGCCGCGGGTACGAGCTGTTGCAGATCCCCGGTGACGCGCTCACCCCGCCGATGGGGGCGGACGTGCTCGTGGTCGCCGTGCGTGGCACCACGGGCCGGTACACCGCGGCCACCGGTGAGCTCGAATGGGTCGAAGACGGCCGGACCCTGGCCCTTCGCAGCAGGAGCCTGTCGCTGGCGGAGCTGATCGTCCTCGCCGACGGGCTGCGGCCCCGGCGGTGAGCGCCCGTCACTGGTGGTGGTCGATCCCGCTGGCCGTCCTCGGCGTCGCGGTCGGCGCGGTGCTGACGCTGGCGGTCCGACCCGCCCCGCTGACGGCCGTGGACCAGGCCACCACGGGGAGCACAGAGCCGGTGGCGGTCACGGCCACACCGGTCAAGGTGGAGTCGGGGGTGCTCCTCGCCTGGACCGCGGGGGGCTGCCGGACGGGTTGGCCGGGTCGGTCGGGTCTCTGGATCAGGTGCGTGAGGTCACCGTCGTGCACGGGGGCCGGGTGGACCTGGCCGCCTCCACGGACGTCGACGGCCGGCCGGTCGACACGGCCCAGGACAGGTGGGCTTGGCCGCTGGATGTTCTCGCGATCGACCCGATCGGCTACGCCCGGTTCGTGCCCAAGACCAGCGCTCACGCCATCGCGGGCATCTCGGACGGTCAGGCTGTCCTCGGATCGACCTCTGCCGAGCTCCGGCGGCTCTCCGCCGGAGGAAGGATCGCTCTTACGGACGGCACCGACCTCGGGGTGACAGCCGTCGTCGACGACTCGGCGGTCGCTGCCGCGGAGCTCGTGGTCGACCTGGCGACCGGTCGACGGATCGGGATCACGACGCCACGGTTCCTGCTCGTCGCCTACGACGGTGACCGCGCGAGCCTCGAGGAAGCCATCCGGGGCCAGACATCCGAGGCGACCCCGATCAGGATCCGCACCCCCGGCGAGACGCCGTTCCTCCGGCACGGCGATGCGGTCCTCCCGCAGTCCCACATCAAGCAGCGGTTCGGGGAGTTCTCCTACCGGCCCCCGGCCCCCGGTGTCGAGGACTTCCGTCAGGACCCTGCATGGCAGGCCGAGAACATCGTGACCGCGGACCTGCCGTTGATCGGAGCTGCTCGCTGCCACCGTGCGGTCGTGCAGGCTGTCCAGGGTGCGCTCGCCGAGATCGACGACGATGGTCTCGATCACCTCGTCGACCCTGACGGGTTCGCAGGCTGCCACAACCCGCGGCTGATCGCTCCCAACGGCGCGGTCTCCCGCCACGCCTGGGGGGTGGCGGTCGACCTCAACGCGGGCGCCAACCCCACGGGCACCGGGTCAGCTCAAGACCAGCGTCTCATCAAGACCTTCGCCCGCTGGGGGTTCACGTGGGGCGGGTTCTGGCTCGTGCCCGACCCGATGCACCTGGAGTACCTGCGGCCTCCCGACCGCGCGGCGACCGACGGTTGACCACCGAACCGTGCGGGGCACTCGTCCGTCCCACGGATGGATAGACGAGGAGGGTGCGATGCGGATCACTTCATCCCTGACCGTGATGACGATCGTGGTCGGTGGGCTGCTGCTCGCCACGCCAACACTGGCCGGTGGGGGCGGCGGCGCTGCGTGCCACGCGACCTCCAGCGGGCGCCAGCTCACGATGCTCGACAGCTGCTTCGACGGGATCGCGCACGAGGTGCCCGCCGGCACCACCCTCACCGTGACCAACCGCGGTGAGATGTCCCACACGATCACCGCGGTCGACGGCAGCTTCGACAGCGGATCGCTCGCGCCGGGCCACACGTTCCAGATCCAGTTGGATCGCGCGGGCGACATGCCCGTCTACTGCACGCTGCACGGCACGGCTGAGGGCCAGGGCATGGCGGGGGTCCTACAGGTCAGCGGTCCGCTGAACCCGGACCTGGCCTCGACCACGCCCACGAACGGCTCGAGCTTCCCCGCGACCGAGGCGGTCGCCGCGCTCGTCGGGGTGGGGATGGGCGCCTTCGTGCAGCGTCGCCGCGACCGTCGCAACTCGCGTGCTCCGCAGCAGGACGGCTCGGGGAGCCGACCGGCAGCCGACGGCTGAGAGCCGAGAGCCGGCGGGTCCCCCACGTCACGTTCGGTTGACGCCGATGGCGGGTCCGGAGTCGCCGGTCATGCCGCCACCGCCACCGGGACGCGGTCGGGCCGCGGTTCGTCGGGAGTGGTGGGCAGCAGGCGGACCGCGACGACAGAGCCGGAGGGGTACGTGGTCCACCGGCCGTCGTGGAGCGTGACCGCGCCCCGGCCGACCACCCGGTAGTCGTCGTCCCAGCCGACGAGCGCGGTGCCCTCGTCGAGGCCCACGATCCCCTGGCCGTGGAACCCATGTGCCACGTGGTCCAGCAGGGCCCGGTGTCGGGGCCGGTCGGCGACGTAGCGGTCGAAGTGGGGCAGCGCGACGTAGCCCGACAGGGGGCCCAGTCCTGGGATGAGCTCGAACGGTCGGGGTGGGACCAGGCGCAGCCGCCAATCGAACAGCGCCATCGACCCTGCGGACGACCCGGACAGTGCCGTCCCGGACCGCCACAGTTCGAGGATGCGGTCCCACAGCGGCGACATCCCGAGCGAGCGGATGACCCGGTTGGGGACACCGCCGGTGAGGACCACGATGTCGGGGTCGTCCAGCGCTGAGAAGCTGCTCACGGGCCGGCGTGGGTCCGGCACGACGAAGCTGACCGCTGCGCCCAGCGAGGTCCAGTAGGTGCGGGCGAGCGCGGCGGTGGAGGGCATCCTGCGCCCACTGGACGCCACCGGCACGACCACGACACGGACCCGCGACGTGCCGGTGTGCTCCATCAGCCATCGGTCGATCGGTCGTGTGACGTCGCGGTGTTCGCTGCCGCCGATCAGGGCGACCGCCCCGAGGGTCCGCGTCGACGGTGCCTCCTGGGCAGTATCAACGAGCGAGGTCGGGTGTCCGATCATGCCAGCGCCTCCTGGGTGACGTGGGGGTGGGACGGTGGGCCGCGAGCGAGCTGATGGCGGGAGCGACGCCGGCGGCGACGGGGAGCCAGAACGAGACCAGCCGGTAGGACACGACCGCGACCACCGCGATGCCCGCGGGCACTCCCAGGGCGGTGTAGGTGGCGGTCATCGCGACCTCGAAGACCCCGATCCAGCCGGGCGTCAGCTCGGGCATCGAGTTGAGGAGGTTCGCGAAGCTGTAGCCGATGACCAGCTGGCCGAGGCTGAGTCGGTGGCCGAAGGCGGCGAACACCAGCCACAGTGCGGCGGCGTCCGCGGCCCAGGCCGTCACCGACCAGAGGCCGGCCTGGAGCAGGCGACGGCGGTCGTCGAGCCCGTCAGCGACGTTTCCCAGGGAGGCGGCAAGAGCGTCCACCTGGGGACTGGCGTGGAGGCGCTGAGCGACCGGTCGCACTCGGTCGATGACGCGCTGTCGCAGTCGGTGGTCGTTCAGCAGCCGGATGATCAGGGCCCCGATGCCGACGAGCAGGGACAGCACTGCCGCCGAAGGGACCAGGTAGTTGAGCGGCAGGTGATCGGTGAACGCGGCGATGGACGTGCCGGCGAGCACCAGCGAGGCCAAGGAGGTGGTCGCGACCGTCCAGGACACGACCATGGCAGCGAGCGCCGCCGACAGGGGGTTGTGCAGCAGGACGAGCTCGCGTGTCGCGAAGACCCCACCGGCGGCACCGCCTCCCGGTACGACGCGGCTGAGCGTGAAGGCGGCCATCGAGATCCGTAGGGCGTCGCGGGAGGAGACTGCTCCCCCCACCGCCAGGACGGCGCGGCGGGTGAGCTGGGCCAGCGACACGGCCCACAGCACCTGCAGACCGATCACCGGGACGAGCAGGTGAGCCTCGCGGGTGGCTAGCACGGACGCGGCCCGGCGGATCTCGGGCCACCCGGACCGCCCCAGCCGGAACAGCAGGCCGAGGGCGACGGCGGTCAGGACCCAGCGCACCGTGAGCGCCACCGCCTTGCGCCGTTCGTGGGCCCAACCCGGCACGGTGGGACCGACCGCCACACCTGCCGGGACCCGCTGGGGGAGGGTCTGGACGCTGATGGTCTCGCCTCTCTCGTCGGTTCTTCACCCGTGCGACGTCGGCCATGCTGCGACCGGCGTGTTGGATGCTCGTTGCGACGACGTTGCTGCGCGGTTGAGCGGGATCACCCCGCGTTGATCTCGGCGTGGGTGTCCACGGCCGCCAACGCGTGCGCGCGGAAGGAGTGGTCCGCAGGGTCGAGCGCGCACCTCACGTCGGGTGGCAGCCGGCTCACACGTCGAGGCTCGTCGCCGGTCCACCCGCTGGTCGCACCGCGCTATCACAGGGTGTCCAGGCCACCGCCGAGTGTGCGGGCACCGCCCGCTCACGGAGAGTGGTCTTGACAAGGACCGGAGAATCAACAATTTTGGCGACTCGGTCCAATGCGCACTCTCAGGCTGGGGCGGGCGTAGTCCGCGCTTGATGGGGTGTTCCGATGGAGGTAGTTCGCTTCTGGCTGTTCGGCGTGTTCCGGGCTGCGTCCGGAGGCGGGCAGGTCCTCCGCGCCGGCAGCCACAAGGCCCAGGAGCTGCTCGCTCTCCTCCTACTCTCACCGTCAGCCTCGCTGTCCCGTGACACTGTGACCGAGCAGCTCTGGCCTGAGGCCGACCCCGCAGCCTCCCGGAAGGCGATGCGACAGGCGCTGTGGCACGCGCACCAGTCGTTCGACACAGCCGAAGGCGACGATGAACGGCTCGTGGTGGCGGACGAGGAGCAGTTGGGGATCAACCCGGCGCGTCGCGCGTGGGTGGACGTCGACGCGTACCGAGCCGCGGTCGCGCCCAGCGAAGGAACCCCGGCGGATCAGCTCGACGCGAACCTGCTGGAGGATCTCACCTTCGGCATGCAGCTGTACCGTCAGCCGCTGCTGGAGGGGTGGTACGAGGACTGGTGCATCATCGAGCGCGAACGGCTGGCCGACCTCCACATGACAGCGCTGGAGAAGCTCAGCATCGCTCACGAGCTTCGCGGGGAGCACGAGCTCGCTGCGAGATGGGCTCGCGAGCTCCTGATCCATGAGCCGGCGCACGAGCGGACCCACCGGCGGCTGATGCGTCTGTACTACCTCACCGGCGATCGCACCAGAGCTCTGCGCCAGTACCAGCGCTGCTGTTCGCTTCTCCAGGACGAGCTGGGGGTCAAGCCGGCCGGGCGCACCGAGGCGCTTGCCCAGACGATCCGAGCAGACGGGCCCGTGCAGCCCGACCCTCATCAGAACGGGAAGGCGTCGACGGTCGCGCTCTCGCCCGAGCCGACACCGCCGACACCTTCCATCGAGGACGAGCTGGCTGCGCTGCGGCAGGAGTTCGAGCACCTCAGCCGCGAACTGCGCAACCAACGCGCGTAGAACGCCGAGGCGTTTGCGAGACGGTGCAGAGACAGCGGCGAGACCGCCCTCCGGTAGAAGGTGGGCGTGAGCGTCAGCGACGGCGGCGAGGGCCCAGATGCGGCTGCGCCGCGTCCCGATTCCGACCTCGAGGGCTTCGTCGCGATCCGGTCGTTCGTGGTCAGGGCGATCCTCGAGCGCGACGACGACGAGCCGGCCTGGCACGGATCCATCACGGAGGTCTTCACCGGTGCGCGGCGGCAGTGGCGGCGGACGGGTGAGATCGGGCGGTTCATCGACCAGCGTCTCGCAGCCACGGCGGTGAGTGCCGCGGTCAGCGTCGACGAGGGGATTGCGATGGCCGCGCCGCCACTGACCGACGTCGTGTCGGGCATGCTGGCACTGCTGGCCGCGCGCCTGCCCACACCGACGCCGGGGGTCCCCGAGCCGAACGTGACCCTCGAACGGGTCGACGAACGCCTCGTCGGGATCGGTAACCGGCTCGGCAGCGAGCGCACCACCTCGCTGGGGGTGCACGCGCTGAAGGGTGGGCGGCTGGAGGCGGTCGTGCGCTTCCAGCTGTGGGCCGGCTCGGCCGACGACATCGACGACGCTGTGCTGGCCCTGCACACCAACATCCTGCAGGACCGCGAGCAGCTCCGCGCCGACGGCTTCCTCAAGCTCGACGCCAGCAGGACCACGGTCGCCGAGCACCTGGAGGCGGCGGGCGCCTGGCGCAAGACCGCCAGCTACGACCTGCTGTACGAGTACCGCTACCGGGACACCGAGGAGGCCGACAGTCTCATCGCCCGCATCCCCGTCACCACCAGTATCGACACCCCCGGCAGTGTGCCGGTCACGGTCACCGTCACCGACGAGATGGTGCGCTGGGACGACGAGACCAGCCCGGCACTCGTGCTGCGGGGACCGTTGGCGCTGCGGCGCATCTCGGCACTGGCGTTCATGCCCGGCGCGGCCCCCGGGGGCGCGGTCACTGTCCGGCGCACCCGGGACGGGGCGGCCGGGCCGCCGGTGTCGTTCCCGGATCTGGCATCGCTGCTGCAAGCCGTCGGTGGCGACGACCCAGCCGAGGACCACGCCGAGGTGGCCCTCACCCCGTCCGAGCTGCTCACCGGGATCGGCGCGGTCACCGGCGAGACCGAGCTCGGTGACTGGGACACCGACGGGACGCCCGACAGCTACAGCCAGTTCGACCGGACCGTCGACCCGGCGGTCCGCCTGACCGACCCGCGCGACCGTTTCGAGATCACGTACTCGACGACCGGAGGGCTCGACCAGCAGGCGGTCGTCTACCTGCGGATCAACGCGCGATGAGCCCGGCTCCCGTCACGACAACCCGGCCGTCCAGGAGAGGCAACCATGTCTGAAACGATCCTACCCGGCGTCCTCATCGAGGTCCGGCCCGAAGGTTTGATCGTCCCCGGGGGCGTCACCGTCGGCACCCTCGGTGTCGTAGGGACCGCCGCCAAAGGACCGGGTGGGTCCGCGGAACTGCTCGGCAGCTACACCGAGGCCGTCGCCACCTTCGGCATCTACGACCGCTGGGTCGACGGCAGCTCGGGAGAACTGACCCTCGTGCGGGCGCTCGAGCAGGCGTACCGCCACGGCGCCAGCAGCGTGTACGCGGTGCGGGTCAGCGACGGCAACGACGCGCAAGCGTCGGTGGTCCTCGGCGCCCCGGGCGGCGACTGCGTGCGCATCGACGCGCTCACGCCCGGAACGTGGGGCAACGGGCTCACGGTCGAGGTCACCACCGCAGACGCCAACGCGGTGGTCCGTGACGAGGAGGTCGACAGCCTCACGCTGGGGCACACACCGGTGGTCCCCAGCGCCGTCAACCGGATCGTGGTCCGCCCGGCCGGCGGGGGTGCCGACCTGGTGCCCGGCATCGTGTACGACACGGCTCCCAACCCATCCCAGGTGTCCATCAACACCGGCTCCGGTGCCCTCAACTTCGGGACGGCACCCGGCGGAGCCGACACGGTGCTGGCCACCTACACGGTCGCCAGGAGCTCTGCCCGCAAGGTGACGATCAGGTCCCCGCAGGCCGAGGAGGCGTACAGCATCGTCTCCGGCGACGACCTCGTCGCGGACCTCGCGGCAATCTCAGCCCTGGCCGCCGGGGTGCCGCTGGCTGCAGCGGGCGAGCTGCCCGACGAGGTCGCGGAGACCCCGCTCACGGGCGGTGCCAACGGGGCGGCGGGTGCCGACTACCAGGCCGGGCTGGACGTGCTGCTCACCGTCCCGGCCCACATCATCGTGGCCGCCGGGCAGGACCACAGCTTCGGCGACGACCTCGCCGCCCACTGCGCGCTCGCGTCGGGCGACGAGATCAAACGCGAGCGCATCGCGGTGGTCGGCACCGCGCTCGGCGAGGACCTCAGCGACATCCAGGCGCACACCCTCGACAGCGACCGGGTGGTGCTGGTCGCCCCCGGCATCGTCGCGGCCGACCGATCGCAGAGTCCGCCCACGCCGGTGACCCTGCCGGGCGCGTACGCCGCCGCGGCGATCGCCGGCAAGCTCTCGAGCCTGTCCGCCCACATCAGCCCCACCAACAAGACGCTGCCGGTGGACGACCTCGAGACCACCTTCACGCGGGCGGAGCTGAAGCAGCTGGTGCTCGGCCGTGTGCTGGTGCTCGAGGAGCGGCAGGGATTCCGCATCACCAAGGGCATCACCACCTCGACCAACACCGCCTGGCACCAGATCACCACCCGGCGGATCGTCGACTACGCCAAGTTCGGCGTGCGCAGCGCCGCCACGCCCTACATCGGATTGCTCAACAACGAGCGGGTCCGGGCGGCGATGCGTGCGACCATCAACAGCTTCCTCGCGACGATGGTCGACGACGAGATGCTCGTCAGCTACGAGCTCGACGTCAGCGCGACCCGAGCGGAGGAGATCCGCGGCATCGCACGGGTCGAGCTGGTGCTGCGGCCGACCTTCAGCATCGACTTCATCAAGGTCACGATGTTCCTCGAGTAAGGAGCCAGGCATGGCACTCACGGACGTCTTCACGGGCGCCCACGGCACGCTCACCCTCGCGAACGAGGACACGCCCGAGGGCCAGGACGCCCAGTCCATCGTCGAGACGTTCGAGATCCAGACGGTCGGCCGGCTGACCGACGTCTCGGTGCGCGTCGACACCGCCCTCAAGTCGTTCTACGAGGTCGGCCGACGGCACCCGGTGTCGCTCAGCCCCGGCGACATCGCGATCTCGGGCACGGTCGGCCGCGCCTACGTCAACGGGGCACTGCTGATGCTGCTCCTGGGGCGCGGCGCGGCGCCATCGGCGAGCCCCGAACCGTACGTGCAGCCAGCGTTCAACATGACGCTCAGGCTCAACGACCCGGCCCGGCCGGGCAACAGCCTGACGCTGGAGATCGCCGGGGTGCGGTTCGCGAACTGGCACTACGCGCTGCCCGAGGACGACTTCGTCATGGAGGACCTCGACTTCAAGGCGCTGACGATCCGGGTCATCGACCGCGAGGGCGAGGGTGACGGCGAGGGCGAACCGACCGCCGTCTCCTTCGAGACGTAGCGGGGCCGGACATGGCACTCAGCGCCGAGGAACTGCTCGCCGGCAGCGCGCTGACCCACGAGGTGACCGTCCCGCCGGAGCTGCTGCCCGACGGCCCGACCGGCGTGACCGGCAGCGTGACGATCCGCCCGCTGACCGTCCGAGACGTCCAGCGCATCGCCCGGGCGGCACGCGACGATCACGAGCTCGGCGCCACGCTGATGGTCCGCCAGGCGCTGGTCGAGCCGACGCTCACCCCGGACCAGGCAGGCAACCTCCCGGCCGGGCTCGCACGCTTCCTCGTTGACCGCATCAACGAGATCAGCGGGATGGACACTCCGCGCGACCGGCTCGGCGAGCTGGTCCAGGCGCCGCTGGCCAGGGCGTGCTTCGTGCTCGCGGACGAGTTCGGCTGGACGCCCGAGGACGTCAGCGCGATGACGATCGGGCAGATCCTGCTGTATCTGGAGATGGCGGGATCGCGCGGGGAGGTGGCGTGACCGCGCTGGGCACTCTGCTGGCCGGCGGCTCCCCGCAGGTGTGGCGGCGGGCCGTCGGGGCCGCCGCCCAACGCGTCACGCAGTTGGACGCCCCCGGCCAGAGCCTGCGCGTGCTGGCGAGCGAGCCGCCGACCGTGTGGGTCGAGCCGGCGTTCGGCTCGACCATCCAGGCGATCCTGAGCGGCAGGACGGCCGGCGAACCCGCGGGTGGGGGACGGGCGCCCCCCCTACGCCGGCGCGGCCCCGCCGCCGGTCACCCGCCCGCACCCGCCAAAATGCGCCCCCGTCCCGACACGACCCGCCCGACCAGCGCTCGACGCGGGCAGCCCTCGGGTGCGACCGCCCAGCACGTGCAGCAGCTGCCCGCAGCCACGGATCGGGCGACCCTGCAACGGCGGGCCGGACGGGTCCCCACGAGCCAGCACCCGCCCTCCGCAGGGCGCACAGCCCCGTGGCTGGCTGCCAGGACGCAGCGCCCAGGCCCCCTGCCGGCTCGCCCGGATGGTTCGTACGTCGCCGCGGTCGTGGAACGCGTCGCGGAGCGGGTGGGGCTGGCACGTGGCGACCGCCTCGCGGACGTCGTGCGTGCGGCGCCCCGGCCGGGCCCGTCGGCCCCCGTCGTGACGCTGGTGAGGTCGCAGGCCGGCGTCCGCGGCGCGGGGCTGCCGGCAACAGGAGCGCCCCCGACCCGGACGGCTGGCCCGCAGGACGCCGCGGATCCCGCCGCATCCACGCGTGAGCACGACCGACCGGTCGGTTCGAGCAGCCCTCCGGGGGGAGCAGGCGGGCCGCCCACGCGCGGGGGGGACGCCGGGCCGCGGCACGTTCGACCGCCGGGGAGACCACAGCGGGTCGCCGCGCCCGCCCACCCGCCCACGAGCCACCGGGTCGGGCCCTTACCGAGCGACGGACCCGCCGGCGAGCAGGCGGACGCGACGTCAGTGCGGCACGTGTCCGAGTACCAGGAGCTACCCGCCGCCGCGCAGCGCGAGCGCCGCTCGGCGCGCGCCCTCCCCGCCGACGCGGCCGCGGTGCCGACGCCCCCCGCGACGCCTGCCGGTGACAGCGACCTCGAGCAGCGCATGAAGCGCATCCTCGACGAGGCAGCCCGCAGGCACGGGATCGAGGTGTAGATGCGTCCGCTGCTGGCCGCCGTCGAGCTACCCCAGGTCCAAGAGATCCGGGTCGGGGACGTCCGGTCCGTGGCCGAACACAAGCCGCCCGGCAAGGACGGCAGCCTGCTCCAGGACCTCGGGCGTGTCCCCACGCGCGTGACCGTCTGGGGTGTCGCCACCGACCCGGATGCCCCGGCGTTGGTCGAGCGGCTCAAGTCCGAGATGCGGGCCGGGGCCCCCGTGCCGTTCGTGGCGGACATCACGACCGACACGCAGATCGAGGACGTCCTGATCGATGATGTGCAGGTCCGCCAGCTCGCCGGCAGACCGGACCGGTACGCGTACGTGATCGTGCTGCGCGAGCACGTCGAACCGGCCGTCCCGCAGGACACGTCCGCGGTCGATGCCGACATCCTCGGCGAGGTCACGGATCTGCTCGACGACCTCGTCGGAGGGCTCGACTTGGCCGCAGGGTTCGCTGCCGGCCTCGAGAGGTTCGTGCAGCCGCTCGGCGACCTGCTGGAGCGCCTGACGGCCTTCGGCGACCAGGTCGACGCCGCCCGGAACTGACAGAGGACAGCCCATGGCCGAGCCGAACCTCTTCGAGGAGCTGAAGGACGTCCTGCAGGACTTCAAGCAGTTCCTCGACGACAACGTCCCCACGATCAAGCCCGCCATCAACGCGATCGCGTCGCTCGTCCCGCAGATCAACGAGCTCATCGACCTGCTGATCGGGCTCATGAACAACCTGAAGACCGAGATCCAGAACCTCGACGTCAGCGCGATCCCTGGGCTGGACGAGGTGTCCGAGTTCACCGGGAAGATCGACGACCTCCTGGAGGCAGCCGCCAAGCTCCTGCCCGACCAGGCCGATGCGATCGAGCAGATCAGCGACGTCGCCGACGTCGTGACCGCCCTGCCCAGCCTCGAGGCGGTCAAGGGCGAGATCATCTCCCTGATCGACGCGATCGTGGGGCATCTGACCTCGCTCCAGTCCTGACATGGTCAGACCCATGCTCGGGGACCTGGAGCTCGAGCAGGTCCAGATGCTCGAGACTGACGAGGACCAGGTCGTCACCCACCACCCGGTGCCAGCACTGGATGGCGGGTTCGTGCAGCCGCTCGGGCGGCGAGCGGCCCGACTGCGACTGACAGGTGTGCTCACCGCGCCGCCGACGCTCGACCACCTGGCCGAGCTGCGCACCCGTTTCATGGACGCCGAGCCGGTCCCGTTCGTGTCCGACATCTCCTCCGCCACCCTGGTCGAGGACGTCCTGATCGAGGAGATGGAGGTCCGCCAGCTCGCCGGAGCGACCGAGCGTCTCGAGTACCGGTTCGTCCTGCGCGAGTACACCGAACCCGAACCGATCACACCCGAACCGGTCGACGTCCCCCCCACCCCGATCCCCGAGGTGGAGCACGGGGCGCTCTCGGTCACTGTCGTCGTCGAGGGCGATCCCAACTTCGACTTCGCTCGGGTCGACGTGTCGGTGGTCGAGGGCACCACCGACGAGGGCCCGCCGATGGGGCGGCGCCGGCTCACCAAACGGATCGCCGACAACGTCTGGTTCGAGGAGGATTTCCCGGCCGGCACGTACCGGGTCGAGGCGGTCGTCGACGACACCCGTACGCCGACGGGCGAGCGGGAGACGATGACCGGGTCCGCCCGGACCCGCGTCGAGAACGGCGAGGTGGCCTCGGTCACCATCGTCCTGCGGCGCGGGGCGAAGATCGGCACGGTCTTCGTCATCCACTTCCGGTTCGACAACGCGTTCGTCGAGCCGTGCATGCGCCCCGTCATGCGGCAGGTCGCACGCTACGCGGCAGATCACCCTGACGACCGCCTACTGATCGTCGGGCACACGGACCTGGTCGGCTCCGACGCCTACAACCAGTCTCTGTCCGAGCGCCGCGGCCGGGCCGCCTACGCCTACCTCACGTTCGGGACCGATCGCCAGGCGTCCATCAACGAGTGGAACGAACTACGCCGCACCAGGCCGGTCGGTGTGCTGCCCAGCTCGCGCGACACATGGGGGATGCGCGAGTACCAGCACATGCTCCAGGACCTCGGCTACTTCAAGGGCAACGTCGGCAAGGACCCCGACCTCACCGACGCGGCGGTCCGTCGGTTCCAGAGCGACCACGGGCTGGCACCCGACGGCGACGTCGGCGATACGACCTGGCCGGTGCTGATCGAGGAGTACCTCGCTCTCGATGCGGTGGGGATCTCGCCGGACCGGTTCCTCGCCAACGCCGACGGGGCCGGCTGCGACGAGGGGTCGCTGAGGTGGCTGGGCTGCTCCGAGCAGGACCCCAAACGCAACACCCAGGACGCCTGGCGGCCCAACCGGCGCACCGAGCTGATGTTCGTCAAGGAGACCGTGCTGCCGTGCCCGGTTCCCGCCCCCGACACGCTCGCCCTGGTCCCCGACGGGGCCGGCGGTGGAGGCTGGTGTCTCGACGACGGGACCGCGTCGGCGCCGTGTTGCTTCGTGACCCCCGCCGACCAGCCGTGCCCGGCAGGAGAGACCAGGAGGTGGTGCCGCCAACCGGCCGAGCCGGGCACGTTCCTCGTGTCGGGGCGGCTCGAGTTCAGCGACGGGTCCCCGGTCCCCAACCAGAAGTACGTCCTGACCGCCCCTGACGGGGAGTACCTGGACGGCGAGGTGAGGACGACCAGCGGTGCGGTCAGGGCGGGCACGCCCGTTCCCGGCCGGACCGACGCCGACGGGCGCTTCTCCTACACGCGTCACACCGGCACCGGGATCTACACCCTGGAGGTCGACGGCCCGTTCGTCGTCCACCGCAAGGGCCAGCCGCTCACGGCCGCCAAGGGAAACACCGTCTGCGCCCGGCTGGACGGCAGCGAGGACCTCGTGGTCGTGGTGGTCGACCGCGCCGTCGCCGGGGTGGCACCGACGCTGGTCGGGCCGGACGCCGTTGTGGTCCGCAAGCCGCACACCAACCCGGCCCGCCAGCCGGTCACGCTCGGGGCGACCGGCCCTTTCAACGGAACCGGGACGCTGAACCGATCGAGCGACGCGGTCCGCTTCTTCGACGCCGTCGCTGGAGGCAACGAGATCCTGTTCGACGGCACCGACAACGTGTTCACCAGCGCCCAGCTCGTCGCCGGCCACCCGGTGTTCGCCGAGGGCGCCCGCGCCAGCGCTGCCGTCGGCGACGTCGTGCTGACCCTGGCGCTGACCGTCGGCGGCACACCCGGGCTCGCGACGACCCATGCGATGACCGCCGTCGAGCTGACCCTGGACGTTGCCCTCAGCCGGCCCGGGCCGGATGTCGACCCGCCGACCATGAGCGAGGCGGACAAGGCCAACCCCGGCCGGTCCGTGCAGGTCGCCGACGCGGGCCGGTCACACGAACGCACGATGCTCATCGTCCGCCCTCCCCGGCCGGCCGGGTCCGCCGCCGACCTCAGCGTGGCACCCCTGTCCGGCCGCCTCGCCCTGTGGCAGGACGAGGTCGCCGCGAGCGGCCAGAACCCGCTCGCAACACCCCACACGGTGGCGTCGGCCGGAGTCCCGGCCAATGGGCTGCGCCTGTTCGTCGACGGGACCGGGCCGAGCGCCGCTCCCCGGGACACCGGTGTCCAACTCGGGTTGGCCGGGATCGAGCCGGACGGCGACCACATCCGGGCCACAGCCGTCCAGCTCGACGTCGCCCGCCTCGGAACCGCGGCCGCCCCGCCGGTCACCGTGGCCCGCCTGGGAATCTGGGACAACGCGTACGACGCAGCCGGCAACGTGCGCAACGCGGAGGCGGAGGCGGCCAACTTCGTCGGTTCCGACACGCGCCGGCTGCACATCCGCGTCCGCGACCCGGGTGCCGCCGGCAGCCTCGACGTCGACTGGAAGACGCTGCGAGCTGACCGCCGGACCGACGACGACGCCCCGCCGTCACTGAGGCTCACCCTTCCCGAGACGGGCGCCGGGACAGGCGTGTTCGTCAGTCGGGGTGTGATGCTGGTGTCCGACGACACCGACCGCGACCAGCAGACCCACAGCGGCCTGGCAGCCCCCCAACCTGACGCGGGGATCCGCAACCGAGGTCAGAGCAACCACCGGCTCCGCCGCTGCCGCATCGACGGGTTCGTCCACGCACAGTACGCGGCCCAGCCGGGCGTGCGGCTCCCCATCATCCTGCCCGTCTTCCCGCGTGACCCCGACGAGCGGCGCCGCCTGCCGGTCCGGGTGATCCGCTACACCAACGCAGCCGACCCCACCTACTCACCCGCCTCGGACGCCTACATAGCCGGCCAGTTCTCCCGCGCCAACGACCGCTGGCTCCAGGTCGGAGTCCAGATCGAGCCCGACGCGACCACCAACCGCCCCATCCCCGCCGCCGCCCTGAACGCCGCCGGGAGGTACGGCGGCCAGGCGAACAACGCCTTCGAGCAGGCAGCGATGCGCGACCTCGTCCCCATCACCCCCGACGACACGGTCACCGTGGTCTTCGTCCACAAGTCCGGGGGCAACGCCTACGCCACCGTTTCCCAGCGGAACCCGATCCCGAACCCGCCTGGGCCTGCCCTCACCCTGGCGGACCGCTACTTCATCTTCATCAACACGACCTTGGCTGTGGTCGGCGACACCCTCGCCCACGAGTTCCACCACGTGCTGTTCAACCGCTTCGACGCTGCCGTCGCGCGCCAGTTCATCACGTTCAATACCACCCCGTCCGCTTCATTCGGCCTCCCGCTGCCCGACGTCCGGATCCGCCGGCGCATCCAGAACCAGCACGCTCCCGACCCCGACAACGACCCGCCCAACGACAACATCCTCAACTGGGTCCGCCGCCAGCGCACGAGTCGCTTCCCGCCCCTGGCCGGTCCCGCCGCACCGGACGCCACCACGGGCAACACCCTGGTGGAGCCCTTCTAGGAGCCTGACGTGAGCGACCTGGGCGCACCTCCGCCGCCGGAGCAGATCGACGATGACGTCGCGATGATCGTGGGCGGCCACTTCACACCGGACTCGATCGGCCCGGACGCCTACGCCGCCGTCACCGACCGGGTACGCGCCCATCCCGCCGCGTACCTGGAGGCGTTCGAGCGGCGGTTCCTGGGCGCCGACTTCGATCCTCTCGCCCAGTCCGAGCTGTACCCCGCGGTCCTGCTCGAGATCGTCGAAGGCGCGGATCCCGAGGCCGCCCGCGCGACGGCGGATCGGCTGCTGCGGCACCTCGACGGGGCGTTGGTCCTGTTCGACAGGGCACCGGACGCCCAGGCCCTGACGCAGGTGTTCGACGAGGACACGGTCAATCTGGCCACGCGACTCGACGACCGCCGCCGTGAACTGCGCGCACTCCTCGACCGCGGACCGGCGACATGACGATGCTGCGCCCCGCCTACCGCCTCACGCTCGGCGAGCAGATCGTCGACACGACCGACGAGCCCAGGGCCAGCACCGCCGTCGAGCTACGGGTCCGGCTGGACATGGACACCCCGGCCGACGGCTTCACGATCGTGCAGGGGCAGGTGGGCGGTGCCGCCCCCCAGCCACACGACGACGCCAGCATCGAGCTGGGCTACACCGACACGGGCCTTGAGCAGGTGCTGACCGGCCGGGTCGTCGACGTCGTGCCCGGGTTCGAGACCAAGCGGATCGTCGGCCTGTCGGTCGAGGACCTGCTGCTGCGCCACCACGAGAACGAGACGTTCGAGGCGACCGACGCCGGCAGCATCGTTCGCGCGCTGGCCGAGCGCGCGGGTGTCGACACTGACCGCGTCGACGACGGGATCGCGCTGCCCGCCTTCGTGGTGGACAGGCGCCGATCGGTCGCCGCCCACGTCCGCGACCTCGCCGCCCTGTGCGGCTTCGACACCTACGTCACCCCCGACGGGGCGCTGGTGTTCGAAGAGTTCGCCGGCAACCGGACCGCCCACCCGCTGCGCTACGGCGAGCACGTGCTCGCCGTCGAGGTCCGCCGCACCCGCCCCGCAGCCGGCACCGTCGAGGTCTGGGGTGAGAGCCCGGGAGCGAGCCGCGGCACGGAGTCGTGGGCGTGGCTCACGAAGGACTTCGCGACGTGGCGCGGCACCGCCGGCAGCAAGGCGCCGACCATGCTGGTGGAGCGGCCCGCCATCCGCACCGCCCAGTCGGCGAGGGCCGCCGCCGCGCGCACGCACGTCGCGGTCGAGCATGGCAGCGTCACCGGGCGTGTCCTCATCCAGGGCCGGCCGTCGGTGCGGCTCGGCCACCTCGTCCGGCTCGAGGGCTTCCCGCTCGACGACCTCGACGGCAACCACCAGGTCCGGTCGGTCGAGCACCGCATCACCAAGGCAGGCGGGTTCCTCACCGACGTCGGGTTCAGGACCGCCGGAGAACTCCCGACATGACCAGCATCATCGACACGATCCAAGCCATCGTCCGCAGCGAGCTGCGCTCGATGTGGTCGGCCGAGCTCGGCGTCGTCGAGGCCGTCTACCCCCACGTCGACAGCGGCGACCTCGACAACTACGGCTGCGACGTCCTCCTCAAGAACACCCAGCTGCTGCTCAAGCGTGTCCCCATTGCCACCGGGCACATCGGCACCGTCGCCACACCCAACGTCGGCGACCTCGTCCTGGTCGTGTTCGAGGGCGGCGACGTCAACCAGCCGATCGTCATCGGCCGCCTCTACAACGACGAGGATCGGCCCCCTCTCAACACCAGCGACGAGATCATCTTCCGGCTCCCTCTCGCGGAAGACGACGACGCGTCCATCTTGGGCGCCGTGCGCAACCACCCCGACCAGCGGCCCCCCCGCGAGATCGTCGTCGAGCTGCCACCGAAGATCACCCTGCGGATCGACGACGGGACGGTCACCGCCGCCGCCGGGACCACCGAGCTGAGGCTGGACCAGAGCGGCACGTCCGGCGGCAAGGTCACCGTGGTCGCGGGCAGCACCACGATCACCATCGACCAGGACGGCGACGTGACCGTGGAGTCGCTCGGGTCGGTCGACTTCGAGGCCGCCGGCAACCTGACACTCACCGCTGGCGGGGACGTGTCGATCGAGGCGGGTGGGGGCCTGACCGCGACGGCGGGAGGCAGGGCCACCGTCGAAGCTGGCGCGATCGCCACGCTGCGAGGCGGCGGCGCTGCCGGCATCGAGGGCCCGATGGTGACCGTCAAGGGCATGACGTCCTTCTCGCCGTGAGGAGCCGGAGTGGCGAAACCGCCGGTCACCATCGGAGCCGCCGTCGTCGTGACGCCGGGCGCGGCCGGCCCGCCCGACAGCGGGATGATCGTCGCGGTGCTGCCGCCGTTCATCACAGCCAACGGGATGCCGCTGGCGACGACCGGGTCGATCTGCCAGATGGTCAACTCGGTGAGCGGGATCCCCTACCCGCTGGTGATCGGTCCGCTGGGCAGCACCGGCGTGCGGGTGGCGGGGCGAGCGCTGGTGCGGATGGGCGACACGATCCCGTCGCCTCCCGGTCTCCTGACGATCCTCGGGCCTCCCGCCACCACGTCGGTGTTGGACGGGTGGCCCCCGTGACCGCGAGGAGCCGACGGTGACGATCGACCCGGCCCGGTTCGGGATCGACATCCGCCTGCTGGGCGACCTGCAGCGCCAGTCCCAGCGGGAGCTGGGCGCCGACCTGCGCACCGTCATCCGTCCCGCGTCGTCGGCGGTCGACCTGGAGCCCGTCAGCGGGGTCGAGAACCTCCAGCAGGCACTGCTCCTGCGCCTGCTCACCCCCACCGGCGAGCTGGCCGCCCTCGGACACCCCGACTACGGCAGCCGCCTGCACGAGCTGATCGGCGAACCCAACACCCAGACCAACCGCAACCGCGCCAGGCTGTTCGCCCTGCGGGCGCTGCTGGCCGAACCGCGCATCGAGGAGGTCAGGTCCCTGGCGGTCACGACCCGACGTGACCGCCCCAACCGCATCGACATCGAGGCGCGGCTGGCGGTGCTCGACGAGGACACCGACCTCAACCTCGTGTTCCCGTTCGACTACGACGGAGGTGCGCCGTGAACGACGCCACGCTGACGCTGATCCACCGTCCGTACGGCGGCCTGGTCGACGACCTCCTCACCGCGATCGTCGGCGGGGTGGTCAACGAGCCGATCCGCTTCGACGTCAAGTCGCTGGCCTACCCGCTCGCCGAGCCGTCGAGCCGGGTCCGCGGCATCACCGGCACCCACGGCGGAGCGCCCCACAGCTTCATCGCCGAGATCGACTACATCTTCAGCCCGGCCACCAACACCGTGATCTGGCTCGAGGAGGGCACCCAGCCGGACGACGCCACGACCTTCTACGTCGACTACTTCCGCATCGACAGCCGCTCGCCCCTGACCGACATCAACGTGGGCAGCGTCACCCGCACCCTCAGCGAGGCCATCGGCAGGGAGATCGCGAGCGTCTACGGGACGATCAACCTCGCCTACCTGGCCGGGTTCGTGGACACCGCGGAGGGCCGGTCGCTCGACCACGTCGTCTCGATCCTCGGGGCCGTCCGCAAGACCGCGGAGTTCGCCGAGGGCCTGGTCACGTTCTTCCGGACGGCCGGGGTCGAGGGCAACATCACCATCCCGGCCGGCCTCGGCCTGACGACCACCACAGGCGACGCGTCGTTCGTCACCACCCAGCAGCGCACCCTGCAGCGCGGCCAGGTCCGGATCGACGTTCCGGTGCGGGCCGCGGAGGGCTTCGCCGGCGAGGCCGGGCAGGTCGACGCCGGCGCCATCACCGAGATGACCCAACCCGTGGCCGGCATCGACCGCATCACCAACCTCGACCCGACGATCCGCGCGGCCGCCGACGAGACCGACAACGAGCTGCGCGACCGGGCCCGCGCCGCGCTGCGTGCGCTCGGCCAGGCCACCCTGGCAGCCCTCGACCGGGTGATCCGCGAGGGCCGCGGGGAACCGGTCGAGTTCTTCGACCCCAACAGCCCGCTGGCCCGCCGCACGGCACCGGGCCACGTCGCGATCGTGGTGGACGCCGAACCTGAACGTCTGGCCAGCATCCAGACCACGGTGCACCAGACCCGCGCCGCAGGGGTCGTCGCCACGCTGATCGCGCGCTACGTCTTCATCTCGCCGCACGCGGTCGTGACGATCGCGCCAGGCATCTCGGCTGCCGGCAAGGAGCAGATCGTCGCCGAGGTCATCGCCGCCCTGCAGGCGTACGTCGACGGGCTGACCGCCGGTGACCCCGCCGCGGGCACGGCCATGCTCGAGGCCATCCGCGGTGTGGAGGACGTCGTGGACGCACGCATCGTCGACGTGGTCGTGACCAGGGCGGACCTGTCCACCACCGCCCAGCAGGACATCATCGACGTGCTGCTGGCTGTCGTCACCGGCGCCGACCCCACCGACGAGCAGGCCATCCGCCAGGCGTTGGAGGACGCGGTCACCGGCGAGATCGCCTTCGGCCCCACCGGTGCGCGGATGCCGGACCGCAGCCTGCTGCTGTCCACCTCCGAGGACACGCGTGGCGGACCCGCATCCGACGAGGACATCGAGGCGGCGACGTTCGAGGTGTCCGCGACCGTCGCGGGCGACGACTGGTGGATCGCGCTGGAGATGGACCGGGCGGACATCCTGCTGGAGGAACAGCGTGCCGAAGACTGAGCGCATCCTCGGCCACCTGCCGCTGACCTTCCGTGCCGGTGCCGACCCCTCCGCGCTGCGTGCTCTGGTCGGCGCGTTCGGCGACGAACTGCAGGCCGCCGAGAACAGCCTCGCTGCGGTGATGCGCTCCCACTGGGTGGACTTCGCCGACAGCGGGATGGACACGATCCGCGACCTGGCCTGTCTCGCGTCGCTGTACGGGCTCTTGCCGCGCGACGACGAGACCGTCGAGGAGTTCCGGGAGCACCTCAAGCGCTACGTGCGCACCTTCCTGGCAGGCACCGTGACCGTGCAGGGACTGCTGCGCATCACCGCCGAGGCGCTGCACCTGGACATCGAGGACGGCTACCAGTCGATCGACGCGTGGTGGGACCGCGACGTCGACCCGGTGGTGACCTCCCTGCCGTCAGGTGCGGACGCGGCCGCGACGGTGCTCGGCGTCCCCCACGCCCGGCGCGACGGGACCGACCCCGGGCCCGCGGTGGTGGCCGGTCTGCCCGACCTGCGCGGGGGCGTCGACCTGCGCGACCGCCCCCTGCTGTGGCTCGCGGTCGACGGGGGCGGCACCGTCCCGATCGACCTCACCGACCAGGCGGCCGACCCGTCCACGGTCCAGCCGGAGGAGATCGCCGCCGCGATCAACGCGGCGGTCGGTTTCCAGATGGCGCAGGTGTCCGACGGGCGCCTACGTCTCACCTCGGCGACCACCGGCGCGGCGGCACGCATCGACGTGGAGGACGGACCGCAGGACGCCGCCGTGACCGTGCTCGGGCTGGCGCCCCGCCTGTACCGCGGAGCGGACGCCACCCATGCGACGGTCGTGGGCGGTGCCGACCTCAGCACCCCGACCGACCTGACCGGGCGTCGGTACCTGCGGATCGACGTGGACGGCAACCACCTCGCCGAGATCGACGCGGCCGCAGCCGCCCCGGACCCCGCCGCGGTGACGATCGAGCAGGTCACCCAGGCGATCAACGGGGCGCTCGGGGTGGACGTCACCAGCCACGACGGGCAGTTCCTCACCCTCACCTCCCCGACGCCGGGGTCGGCCGGCTACATCGCCTTCCAGGCACCGGCCGCCCAGGACGCGACCGCGCTGCTGTTCGGTCCGGTCGCCTCGTTCACGTTCGGGACCGACCCCCGCAGCGCCCGCGCCCACGGCACGCGCGATATCGGGCTGGGCGTAGATCTGACCGTGGCGTCGAACGTGCGGCTGGCCGTCGACGAGCAGCCGGCAGTGACCGTGGACGTCGCCGGCGCCGACCCCGCAACCACTCTTCCCGGCGAGATCGTCACCTCCCTGAACGCCGGGTTGGGCGACACGGTCGCCGAGCACGACGGCCGGTTCGTGATGGTGCGCTCGCCGACCGTCGGGTCGAC
>DASZZX010000272.1:0-4615 GCA_036260415.1 Nitriliruptorales bacterium | reverse complement strand
CGGCGGATCGTGCGTCCTCGCGACCGGATGCGGGCGATACGACGCACGATCCCCGGGTCGCCCGCCCCGCCCGCGGCCCCGCGTGGCTGGAGGACGACGCGGCACGGGTGATCCTGCTGGCTCGGAACCAGGCCGGCTACGGCAGCCTCTGCCGCGCCACCTCCGCCGCCCACCGCGCGGTGCGTTCCTCACCCCACGTCACCTGGGAGGACCTCACCACCCGACCCGACGGGCTGTACGCCGTGCTCGGCATGGACTCGCCGGTGGGCCGGCTGGTGGCGGCCGGCCGGATGCTCGCCGCCGAGCGGGAGGCGCGCCGCTGGCTGGAGGCGTTCACCCCCGATCAGGTGCTGATCGGCGTCCGCCACCACCTGGCGGAGGGCGACGACCGGCGGGCGGGACGGATGGTGGCGCTGGCCGACCGCCTGGGCGTCACCGCGGTGGCGGTCAACGACGTGCGCTACCTCGAGGCGGCGGACGCCTACCTGGCGGACGTCCTGACGTGCGTCCGCGCGCAGGTGCCGGTCGCCGGCCACCACGTGGGACGCCGCACCGCCGAGGGGTGGTTCAAGGCGGCGCGTGACCTGCTGCGCATCCCGCTGTTCCGCGACCGCCCCGACCTACTCGCGAACGCCCAGCGGGTGGCGGAGTCCTGCACGGTCGACCTCGGGCTGCACGCCCAGCCGCACGCCCCGCGCCTGACCGGGCTCTCCGAGCAGGAGGCTGCCCGCGAGCTGCACGTGCGCTGCTGGGTGGGGCTGCACGAACGCTACGACCGCCTCACCCCCGAGCACACCGACCGGCTGCGCCGCGAGCTGGTCATGGTCGACCACCTCGGCCTGCACGACTACTTCCTCACCGTCGCCGACATCGTGGCGGGCATCCGCGACATGGGCGTCCTCACCGCCTGCCGTGGCTCGGCCGCCGGCAGCCTGATCTGCCATCTGCTGCGCATCAGCGACGTGGACCCGGTCGCCAACGGGCTGGTGTTCGAGCGGTTCATGAACCCCTACCGCGACGAGCTGCCCGACATCGACATCGACGTGGAGTCGGCCCGGCGCGAGGACGTCTACCGCATGATCATCGGGCGCTACGGCGACGAGCGCACCGCCTGCGTCGCGATGGTGGAGACGTTCCAGGCGGCCTCCGCGGTGCGCGAGGTCGGCAAGGTGCTCGGCCTGCCACCCGACGAGATCGACCTGGTCGCCAAGGGCTTCCGCAACGTCCGGGCCCGCGACGTGCGCCGGGCGATCGAGCAGCTGCCTGAGCTGCGCGGGTCACGGCTCGACGCCGGACAGCTCGAGATGCTGCTGCAGGTGGTCGAGCGCATCGACGGCTTCCCCCGACACCTGGCACTGCACCCCTGCGGGATCGTGCTCGCCGACACGCATCTGTGCGACCGCACGCCGGTGGAGCGTTCGGCCGGGTCGGGTGGCGCCGGTCCGACCGGCGACGGCTTCTCGATGACACAGTTCGACAAGGACGACGTCGCCGCGATGGGGCTGTTGAAGCTCGACGTGCTCGCGGTGCGGCTGCTGTCGTCGATGCGGTACGCGCTCGACCTGCTGCCCGAGACCCGCGGTGAGACGGTCGACTTCCACGCGATCCCCGACGAGGATCCGACGGTCTACGAGCTGCTGCGGACCAGCCGGTCGGTCGGGGTGTTCCAGGTCGAGTCGCCCGGCCAGCGTGAGCTGCTGGGCCGGCTGCGGCCGGACCGCTTCGGCGACCTGCTGGTCGAGATCTCGCTGTTCCGCCCCGGCCCGGTCAAGGCCGACATGGTGGGTCCGTACGTCGCCCGCCGGCAGGGGGAGGAGGCGGCCGACTACCTCCACCCCATGCTCGAGCCGGTGCTGGGCGAGACCTTCGGCGTGGTCGTCTACCACGAGCAGGTCATGGGGGTGATCGCGACGCTGACCGGCTGCGACCTGGCCACCGCCGACCTGGTCCGTCGCGAGCTCGCCGACGACGCCAAGCTCGCCGAGCGACGCCCGTGGGCGCTGCAGCACGCCGCCGAGCGCGGGCTCGACCGCGCCACCGCCGAGGCGGTGTGGCACCAGGTCGAGTCGTTCGCGTCGTTCGGGTTCTGCAAGGCACACGCCGCGGCCTTCGCGGTCCCCACCTACCGGTCGGCGTGGTTGAAGGTGCACCACCTCCCAGAGCTCGTGGCAGGGCTGCTTACCCACGACCCCGGCATGTACCCGCGGCGGCTGCTGCTCGAGGAAGCGCGCCAGTTCGGCATCGCGGTGCTGCCGCCCGACGTGAACGTGTCCCTGGCCGCGTACACCGTGGAGCGCATCCCCGCCGACGAGGCGTACGCACGGCTCGAGGTACGCCCCGGCGAGGTCCTGCCACCCGGATGGTCAGCCCCCGACCGCGGCCGGCCGGTGCCACCGGCGGGGGAGGACAAGGGCGACGCCGGCACCGGGAGGGACGGGCGACCGCTGCGCTGGGCCGTGCGGATAGGCCTGCAGGACGTCAAGGGCATGAGCGACGCCGAGCGAGCGACGCTGGTCGCGGGGCGCCCGTACGGGTCGCTCGCCGACCTGCGCACCCGCGGCGGCATCTCGCGTCCCACCGCCGAGAACCTGTGCAAGGCCGGGGCGCTGGACCGGCTCCTACCCGGCGGCGACCGCCGCGCGGGGCTGCTGGCCGTCGAGGAGCAGTGGGGTCGTGCACAGCGGCGCACCACCGGACCGGACCCGCAGACGGCCCTCGCGCTGTATGCCGACCACCGCCCGCGGCTGCCGTCCCCCTCCGACGCCGACCTGGTCCGCGACGAGCTGGAGGTGCTCGGGCTGGACGTGTCGCGCCACGTGATCGCCTTCTACGAACCGCTGTTGGAGGTGTTGGGCGTCACCCGCGCCCACGCGTTGGAGGGCGAGGGGGTCGCGGCGGGACGGCCCATGCGTGTGGCGGGCGTGCGCGTCGCGCTGCAGTCCCCGCCGGTGCGGTCCGGTCAGCGGGTGCTGTTCCTCTCGCTGGACGACCGCACCGGCACCACCCAGTGCAACTTCTTCCAGTCGGTGCTCGACCGCAACGCCTGGACCGTGCTGCACGCCTGGCTGGTGGTGGTCGAGGGCCGCCTCGACCGGCGCGAGGCCGCCGGAGGCAGGACCGGAGGCGGGACCGGAGCAGCCACCGGCGGAGCCGGTCGGAGGGGAGGCGCCACGGTGGTGGCGGAGCGGGCGTGGGACCTCACCCGGCTGTGGCGCGCGTGGGGGGCGGGACGGCTGGACGAGGAGATGCGCCGCAGCGGCCCGCCGCCGCCCCACGAGCGCCGACCGGCGGACCCGGCCGGCCTGGCTGCTGCGATGTTCGCCTCCGGCAGCCGTAGGTGAACCCGGGCTTACCCAGGTGGCCCGGCCTCCCGCAGCGGCAGGTGACCCTGGGATCCTTCGCCGCACTGACCCTGGTTCCGTCGCGGCAGGTGACCCTGTTCGGGTGACCCTGCGCGGCCACCACCGCTCGCGACGTGGCCGGCGCCGTTGGTCGGTACCTTCGTAGCATGCTCCGCGCTCGGTGACGCCCACCGCTGGCGGTGGACGCCCGGCTGCACGAGGAGGGCACCATGACCATCGGCGGCAGCATCGCCCTCATCATCATCGGCGCCATCCTCGCCTTCGCGGTGGAGTTCGACATCGCGGGCATCGACATCGACGTCGTCGGCTTCATCCTGATGGTCGGCGGGCTCCTGGGTCTGATCTTCGGATTGTCCCTCCTGCGTCGCACGCGAGGCCCGGTCGTGGAGGAGCGCCGGGTCATCGACGACCGCGACGTGTACTGACCGCCCACCGCCGGCGGAGGTTCGCCGGCTCAACCGGCCAGCGGCCCCAGCAGCACCGCGGTCACAGGCTCGAACGAGCGGGGCGCGAGGTTGTCGTCGATGGGCAGCACCGCGTCGGTACGGCCGCGTACCTGCGCCAGCATCAGCGCTGGGTCGTTGACGTCCGCGATCGACAGCGTCGGCAGTCCCCGCTCGACGGCCGCACCCGCGTAGCCGTGGTCGGCGAGGACCAAGTCGGGGACCCGTCGCTGCCGCTCCAGCTCGTCGAGCATCGCCTCGGCCAGCCCGCTGCGGTGGGTGTGCATCAGCTCCCCACCTGACCACGCGCACGCGACCCCGTCCAGGAAGCGGATGCCGAGCTTGCGGTCGTCCTGCTCCAGCAGGTCGCGGGTGTCGTCGAGCGGGGTCAGGACCTCGCAGCCGGCGTCCCGCAACGCCCGCGCCACCGCGCCGTAGTGCACCACCAGGCCGGTGGGATGGCCGGTGGCGAGCAGCACCCGGCCACCGCCGGCCTCGACCAGCGCGACCAGCCGGTCACGCTGCAGTCCGATCGCGGCGAGCGCCGCATCGGGATCGATCCATCCCGCGTCGTCGGGATCGCGGGTCACCGCCGCCGAGCCGCACAGTGCGGCCACGGCGTCCAACGCCTCGTCGAGGGTCGCGTCGCGCCAGTCCGACAGTCCGAAGGTGTAGTCCACGTCGCCAGCGACCAGCCGTCGGCAGTTGTCGGTGGTGGCCGACGGCGACGTGCGCACGTCGCCCGCCAGTCGTGCTCCCACCAGGTGGGTGCGCAGCGCGGCGGCGTCCTCGGCTGGCAACGGCACGTCG
>DASZZX010000271.1:0-14437 GCA_036260415.1 Nitriliruptorales bacterium | reverse complement strand
ACCGACGCCGGCGGCGAGTCGGAGTCTGGACACGGCTGCCCCCGGATCGGCGAGCCTGCGCGAGGGGCGGAGGCTAACCGCGTCTGGGGCGCCCGGTCGAGCGCCGCGGGGGGGCTGTGGACGAACGTCGTGGCGGCTTCCCATCCTGACGATGGCCGCGTCAGCGCCCCGCTCACTGGGAAGGGCCATGACGCGGCGCTCGGCGTGGCCGCAGACGTGTCGTCGCGGAGGTCCGGCGAGTGCTGGACGACGTGCGTGGCAACCGTGACTTCCCGGGCGACGAGGCGTGGAACGAGAGCCGAGACCGGGTGGGCGGGATCACCGGGACGGCGACCGTCGCCTGGTTCCCGGGGGGGAGGCTCAGCTGGCCAGGCGGTCGAGCCACGTGTACGCCAGCGACGTGGCGCTGACGTACACGAGGTGGTGCCAGGCGTCGATGGCGACCTCCTGGGCACCCCACTCGGTGGCCGGGGGGGCGACGTCGGTGGCCGGCAGCACGACCTGCTCCGTGCCCCACACGACGGCCAGGTGCGCCCCTGTCGCGGCCACCGGCCCGAGACCGAGGCCAGCGAACAGCCCTCGGACGGCTCCCCATCCCGTGCCGTAGCCCCAGTGGACCAGCGTGCCGAAGCGCTGCTCGGCGTCGTCGCTCGTGAACTTCTCGATGCCCAGCACCTTGGACGCGGCGTTCGCCGGGGCGGAGCTGGCGCCGCGTCCACGCAGCTTCATCTCGATCGTGCTCGACACGGTCATGGCGGCGGTGCCGACGAGACCGGCCACCAGTCCCTTGCCCACGCTCTCGGACACGACCCTCAGCCCCATGGTGACCCTCCGGCGACGCGCTGCGTCCAGGGTGGTGGGCTGGTCACGTCGGGGCGGCAGCGGACCAGGACCGTTCGACGGAGGAAGGATGTCCACGCTCGACGACCGCGCCCCGGCGATCGCCGCCTCGACCTCCCGCCGCACCCGCCGCCTCGACATGCCGCCGCACTCGGCGCCGTGCCCGTTGCCGATGTGCGCCAACGGCTCCCCGGCCGAGCGCCACCGAGCCTGGCTCAGCCCGCACCGCGTGCCAGCCCGCGCCTCTCCAGCGCCAGCAGGGCCATCATGACCGCGACCTCGGTGCGGTTGCGTGCCTGCAGCTTGCGCATCACACGGCTGAGGTAGTTGCGCACGGTGTGCGGCGACAGGTACAGCTGCTCGGCGATCTCGGCGTTGGTGCGCCCCTCGGCCACGAGCTGGGCCACCCGGCGCTGCTGCTCCGGTAGCTCGTCGAGGAGACCTTCGATCTCGCCCGGCGGGTGGCGATCGACCATGCCCAGCAGGTGGTCGTCGATGGGGCGCTCCCCGCCAGCCGCGCGACGCACCTCCTCGGCGACGCTCCGCCCACGACCCTCCGAGGTCACGTACCCGGCCGCACCGACGAGGATCGCGTCGAGCAAGCCCTCGTCCTCCCCCAGGTTGGAGACGACCACGCACCGGATCCAGGGGTAACGGGAGAGCAGCTCCCGGCACAGTTCGATGGCGGCCATGCCACCATCGACCCGCGCCACGACCACGTCGGGATCGGTGGCCATGAGCTGGGCGAACCCCGGGCGGCTCGGCGCGCCCTCACCGACCACGCTGAGGTCGGTCTCCCGCTCCAGAAGGTCCCGGAGGCGTGCCCGCGGTCGCGGATGTGGGTCCGCAAGGAACACGCGGACCTGCTCACCGGCCATGCTCACGCTCCGGTCGCGGGGACCAACCGGCCGTGCGACCTCTGACCGCCGGGGACGCACGGACCTCGCGGGGACACACGGACCTCCCTCGGGACGCACGGACCCGCCAGGAGACGCATCCTGGCGCGCCGGGACACCCGCCCCGCCGGAGCGCAGGGGACCATCCGGGATGCACGCACCCCGGCGATCGTGCACCCGGGGTACCCCCACCGTGCCGGCTGCCACCCCGGACGTTCGGGCGTCCGAGCGGGCCCTGGCCGCGCTCGCACCGCGTACGGTCGCAGCGATCACGGGTTGCCCGCCGCCGGCCGACCTCGAGGAGGTGTGCCGTGCACCGAGCACGCCGCGTCCTGGTGGCGGTCGTCGCACTCGTGGCGCTCGTGGCCTGCGCGGAGGCGGAGACGCCCGGCCCGACGTTCGGTGCCGCGGGCGAGAGCGACGTGGCTCCGACCGGTCCCGGTGAGGCAGCGGCGCCGCAGTACGACGTGACCGTCAGAGCCGTCGAGAGCACCGCGTTCCAGCCCGTCGAGGCCAACGCAGACGCCGGTGCGATCACGATCGCCCTCGAGAACGCCACCGACGAGGAACACACCCTCACGATCGAGGGTCACGAGGAGGCGCTCCACCTGCGCGCCGCGCCGGGGAAGACGACGCACGGAACGATCGAGCTCCCGGCGGGTGAGTACGTCTACTACTGCTCCGTGCCGGGCCATCGCGAGGGCGGCCAGCAGGGCACCCTGCGAGTGGAGGCCTGACCCCGCCGCGCAGCAGGTCGACACGCGGCTGCCTTACCATGGCGTGCGCCGCCTGGAACCGATCCGGGCGTGCGCCGCCTGGAACCGATCCGGACGCCGTCTGGAGAACCATGGAGAGCCGATGAGCGCCACACCCGTGCGGGCGCCCCGATGACACCGGAGGGGCCGCCGGCCTGGTGGTGGGGGGACCTGGGCCTGCCCACCCCCTTCGACGTGCACGGCGCGTCGTTCATCGAGGTGCTGCGGCGGTCGGCGCCCGGTGCCGTCCCCGACATCCTACGGTCAGGCGACCAGCGGACCGGTCCGCCACCCAACGTGGTGGAGGGCACCACCGTGCTCGCCATGACGTACCGCGACGGTGTCATCGTGGCCGGCGACCGACGGGCCACGGCGGGGCACGTGATCTCCAAGAAGGACATGCGCAAGGTCTTCCCCGCCGACCGGTACTCGGCGATCGCGATCAGCGGTGTGGCCGGGCCGGGCATGGAGCTGGCCAAGGTGTTCGCGACCGAGCTCGAGCACTACGAGAAGGTCGAGGGGGAGCCGCTCTCCCTGGAGGGCAAGGCCAACAAGCTCGCGCACATGGTGCGCGCGCACCTGCCGTTCGCCATGCAGGGCCTCGTCGTCGTGCCGCTGTTCGCGGGCGTCGAGGTGCGCGACGGCCGCGGGCGCATCTACGAGTACGACCCCGCCGGTGGGCGCTACCAGTCGGCCGACTACGCGGCGGCCGGCTCGGGCGGCCGAGATGCCCGCGGCGCACTCAAGCGGGTGCACCGGCTGGACGCCTCCGAGGAGGACGCCGTGCGTCTCGGTGTCGGCGCGCTGTTCGACGCCGCCGAGGAGGACAGCGCCACGGGGGGGCCGGACCTCATCCGCCGCGTGTACCCGATCGTCTCTGTGATCGACCGCGACGGCTACCGCGAGCTCGACGAGGAGGTGGTCGCGGCGCACGTCCAGGCGGTCGTCGACGAGCGCGAGGAGCGGATCATCGCCGACGAGCCCTGGGAGCGCTGAGCGTTCCTGTAGCCGAGAGGAGCACCGTGGCCGTCCCCTTCTACGTCTCGCCCGAACAGGTGATGAAGGACCGGGCCGAGTACGCCCGCAAGGGCATCGCACGCGGCCGTGCCCTCGTGGCCCTGGAGTACGCCGACGGGGTTCTCTTCGTCGGCGAGAACCCATCACGATCGCTGTACAAGACGTCGGAGATCTACGACCGCCTCGCGTTCGCGGCGGTCGGCAGGTACAACGAGTTCGAGGCGCTGCGGGTGTCCGGTATCCGACTGGCTGACGTGAAGGGGTACCAGTACGGACGCGAGGACGTCACCGCCAAGCCGCTCGCGAACGCCTACAGCCAGGCGCTGGGCGCCATCTTCATGGGGGAGGGCAAACCCTTCGAGGTCGAAGTCCTGATCGCCGAGGTGGACGCTGAGCACGTGACCGACGGCCAGGGGCAGGACGAGGCCGGCGGTGGGAGCGCGGAGCTGTACCACATCCTCTACGACGGTTCGATCGTGGACGAGCACCGCTTCGTCGCGATCGGGGGGCAGGCGGAGGACCTCGGCAGGACGCTGGAGGATCGCTACGAGGACGGCATGAGCCTCGAGCAGGCGGTGACGCTCAGCGTGGCCGTGCTCGCGGAGACCTCCGGGCGCGAGATCCCGCCCGCGGACCTCGAGGTGTCGGGGCTGTCACGACGTGCGACGCGACGCAGGTTCTTCCGCCTGGACGACGACGCCATCTCCGCCGTGCTGTCGGGCTCCAGCGGGTGACCGACGGGTGGTCGGGGGGTCGGGGCGGCCGGCCCGCGTGGCGTCGGCGCCCCGGAGGGGATCCGTCGCGCCTGGCCGGCTGGCTCGCCGTCGCGGCGCTGGTGGTCGCTCTCGCCGGGGTGGCAGTCGTGGTGGACCGCTCCGTGGGGTCCGTCGCGGCGGACGCACCCCAGCGGGAGCCGGTGGCTGGCCCGACCGCGACGGGCAGCGTCGAGTCGCTGGCCAGCCAGCTCGACCGCGTCGCCCGCACGGTCGCGCAGGTCCGCGGTCTGCCGTTCGACTCGGTCCCCGAGCCCGTGTACCTCGCCCGCGAGGAGCTGGCGGAACGGGCGGCCACGCTGGTCGACGAGTACAAGCCCGAGAAGGCCGACGTCGACCGGCGCATCCTGTCGCTCCTCGGGGCCGTGCCCGCCGACGCCGATCTGCGGGCGCTGCTGTCAACCGCCCTCTCCCAGCAGGTCGCCGGCTTCTACGACCCGCGGACCGACGAGCTGGTCGTGGGCGCGCCCGGCGACGGTCGACGGCTGGGGCCCCTGGACGAGGTCACGCTCGCCCACGAACTCGAGCACGCGCTCGCCGACCAGGTGCTCGGCCTGCCCTACGCCGACCGCGACCCTGCGCCGGGTGAGGAGGACGCGGCCTTCGCCGCCGTCGCGCTCACGGAGGGCGACGCGACCCTGACGATGATCCTGTACGCCGAAGCGGCGTTGACGCCGGCAGAGCGGGCGGGGCTGGTGGCCGAGCAGGCGGCGCTCACCGCCGAGCTCGGCGACCTCACCGACCTGCCCCACTACCTGCAGCGGTCGCTGTCGTTCCCCTACGAGGAGGGGCTGGCGTTCGTGTCGACCTTGCACGACCTCGACGGGTTCGCGGCGGTGGACGGCGCCTACCGCCGCCCACCGGGGACGACGCTGGAGATCCTCGTGCCGGCCATGTACGTGCACCAGCAGCTGGCGGCTGCCGACCCACGGGCGGTGCCCGCGCCCGGCGCGCCATGGGAGCCCCGGGACACCCTGGCCCTCGGCGCCGCCGACCTGTTGTTCCTGTTCGAGGCGCCTGGCGACGACCAGGCACGCGCCCTGGACGACCCGTACGCGGCGGCGGTCATGTGGCGCGGTGGAGAGGTGAGCCTCTTCGCCCAGGGGGAGCGGAGCGCCATCGCACTGGCGTTGGAGGGCGAGGCGGGGCTGTGCGCCGCGGTGCGCGCGTGGTACGCGGCTGCCTTCCCGAGCGCGGTCCGCACCGACACGCCCGACGGAGGAGCACGGTTCGACGCTCCCGACCAGGACGCCGTGCTGGCCTGCGCCGGGCGGGAGGTCAGGCTCGGCATCGCCCCGGACCTCGCCACCGCGCAAGCACTGACGGCCTGATTCCGGCGCGCCCGTACGATGGCGCCCCACGAACGGCGAGGGCGCGTGCGGCGCAGGATCTTCGGCATCGAGAACGAGTACGGCGTGACGTGCACGTTCCGCGGTCAGCGCCGCCTCAGCCCCGACGAGGTCGCCCGCTACCTGTTCCGCCGGGTCGTGTCCTGGGGCCGTTCCAGCAACGTGTTCCTCGAGAACGGGGCGCGCCTCTACCTGGACGTGGGCAGCCACCCTGAGTACGCCACCCCCGAGTGCGACTCGCCAGGGCAGGTCGTGGTGCACGACAAGGCGGGGGAGCGGATCCTGGAGGATCTGGTCCACGCGGCGGAGCAACGCCTGCACGAGGAGGGCATCGCCGGCGAGATCAGCCTGTTCAAGAACAACACTGACTCGGCGGGCAACTCCTACGGCTGCCATGAGAACTACCTGGTCGCTCGGGTGGGCGAGTTCCAGCGGCTCGCCGACGCACTGATCCCGTTCCTGGTGACCCGCCAGGTCTTCACCGGGGCCGGCAAGGTGCTGCACACGCCGCGCGGCGCCATCTTCAGCCTGTCCCAGCGCGCCGAGCACATCTGGGAGGGCGTCTCCTCGGCCACCACGCGATCGCGGCCGATCATCAACACGCGCGACGAGCCGCACGCCGACGCCGAGCGCTACCGGCGGCTGCACGTGATCGTGGGTGACTCGAACATGAGCGAGTACACCGCGTGGCTGAAGGTGGCGACCACCGACCTGGTGCTGCGCATGCTCGAGGAGCAGTCGGTCATGCGCGACCTGACGCTGGAGAACCCGATCCGGTCGATCCGCGAGGTCAGCCACGACGTGACCGGGCGGCGCCGCCTGCGGCTGGCCACGGGCCGCGAGATGAGCGCGCTCGACATCCAGGAGGCCTACCTGGAACGGGTGCGTCGGTTCGTCGACGCCTCCGACGCCGAACCCGAGGCGAAGCTGGTCGTCGACCGGTGGGAGCACGTCATCTCCACGATCGCGGACGACCCCTCGCGCCTGCACCGTGAGCTGGACTGGGTGGCGAAGTTCCAGCTCATCGAGCGGTTCCGGACACGTCACGACCTACCGCTGTCGCACCCGCGGGTGGCGATGGTCGACCTCGCCTACCACAACGTGGCCCGCGACCGCGGCCTGTACTACGTGCTGCAGCGTCGTGGCCAGGTGGAGCGGCTGTTCGCCGACGGTGACATCATCGCAGCCAAGACCGAGCCGCCGGGCCAGACGCGCGCGGCGCTGCGAGGCCGCTTCATACGCCAGGCGAAGGCCCGCCGCCGCGACTACACCGTGGACTGGGTGCACCTCAAGCTCAACGACCAGGCGCAGCGGACGGTGCTGTGCAAGGACCCGTTCCGCTGGCAGGACGAACGCGTCGACAAGCTCATCGCCTCGATGTGAGCGCCCGGCCGGGCGAGCCGGCGTCGGGGTCGACCGCTGGTGATCTAGGCTGGCCGCCGACCGAGGCGGGGGACCACGGCGGCCCGGATCCGCAACACCATCCCCGACTTCCAGCGGTTCGCCAGCCGGGCACTGCCGGAGGACGAGCCGACGCGGCGGCAGTTGTGGCAGGAGCGCTACCGCGACGTCCACCCCGACGTCCTCGAGGCCTTCTTCGCCGGGGGGCACGGCGCGCCGGAGGGGATCCCGGCGCTGGTGGCGCGCTTGCGCGGTCTACGTGAGCGGGTGCAGGAGGCGGCAGCCGTCCTGCCCGATGCCATCGACGCCCTGGAAGCCGTCGTGCGTGACCTGCTGGACGTCCCCGCCGAGCCCGCGCCGCTGCACGTGCTGATGGTGGGCAGCTTCTCCGCCAACGCGTTCGTGGGCCGGCTGGACGGTGAAGTCGCCGTCTTCCACTGTCTGGAGTGGTTCGCCGGTCGCGATCCCGCACGGGTGCTGCTCGCCCACGAGGACACGCACGCCTGGCACGAGATCGTGCTCGGACCCGGCCCCGACGACGACCTGGCCTGGGCCGCCTTCCGCGAGGGTCTGGCCGTCCAGGTCTCGCGGGCTGCGGTGCCGGACCGGCCGGAGGACGAGTACTTCTGGTACGGGATCGGTGGCTTCGAGGACTGGCTGCCCTGGTGCCGGGACCAAGCCGACCTGCTCCGGCAGCGCTTCCGCGACCGCCTCGACGAACCCGACGCGGTCGAAGACTTCTTCGGCGGCGGCCTGGTCGAGGACCGTTGGAGGGTCGGCTTCTTCCTGGCCGACGAGCTGGTCGGTGAGCTGGCGCTGCCGCCTTCCGAGCTGGTCCGTATGAGCGTGGACGACGCCCGGCACGCCGTCGTCGCGCCGCTCGACAGCTGACACGCACCGGGGGGGTCGCCCCCCGTCGCGCTAGCCTCGCGCCCGATGACGGCGAAGGTCGAACGACTGATCAACCTCACGGTCGCGTTGCTGGAGACGCGACGGCCCATGACCTTCGCGCAGATCCGTCGCAGCGTCGCCGGCTACGGCCACGACGACCACGAGTCCGCCCGACGCATGTTCGAGCGTGACAAGGAGGATCTGCGTCGGCTCGGCGTCCCGATCGAGACGCGCGCGCTCGACGCCTTCGATGTCGAGCGGGGGTACCGGATCGACCGGGCCGCCTACGCCCTGCCAGCGGTCGACCTCTCGGCGGAGGAGGTCGCCGCGCTGGCGATCGCCCTGCAGGTCACGGGGGAGGAGTCGGCGCGTCTGGGGTTGGCCAAGCTCGCCACTCGCGCGCCCGACCCGCCCGCCACCCCCGGGGGGCCACCCGTGCGTGTGGAAGTGGCGGGAGAGCGCCTCGACGACGTCGCCGAGGCGCTGGTCCAGCATCGAGCGCTGCGCTTCGGCTACCGCACGGCCACCGGCGCATGGTCGACGCGCACGGTGGATCCCTACGGTGCGATGCAGCGGCGCGGCGTGTGGTACCTGGTGGGGCGCGACCACGACCGTGACGCGGTTCGCACCTTCCGCCTCGACCGGCTCACGGAGCGGCCGCAGCCGGCCGGCGACGCCGGGGCGTTCGAGGTGCCCGCCGACGTCCACCTCGTGTCGCTGGTGGCCGGACCGGCCGGTGAGGGACTGGTCGCCGAGGTGGCCGTGTCGCCCGCGGTGCACTGGGAAGCCGTCCGGCGCGGCGGCTGCGACGTGGCTGTTCGCGACGACGGGTGGCGTGTCCTGCGCTTCGACGACGTGGACCCCGACCGGTACCTGCCGTGGGTCCTGGGTCTGGGCGCCGACGCCGAGGTGCTGAGCCCACTGCAGCTCCGTGCAGAGGCGGCCCGCCGGCTGAGGCTCCTGGCTGAGGGTCCGGGTTGAGCGCGGTCGACACGGTTGCCCGCATGCTGGCACTGCTGCCGTGGCTGCTCGAGCGACCCGGCGCCAGCGTGGCGGAGACGGCCGACACCTTCGGCGTGGACCGTGCCACCATCATGGCCGACCTCGACACCATCGGCTTCTGCGGCCTTCCCGGCCTCGGCGGCGGCGACCTGTTCGACATCAGCGTGGTGGAGGGCCGCATCCTGGTGGAGCTCGCCCACGGTGTGGAGCAGCCGCTGCGGCTCAACCCGCGCGAGGCGCTGCGCCTGGTGCTGGCGGGGGAGGCGGTCGCGGCGGCGCTGGGCGACGAGCTGCCGACCCTGCGGTCCGCGCTGAACGCGGTGCGCGCCGCCGCGGGTATCCCGGCTGACGTGCGCGTCGAGCTGATCGAGGACGGAACCCACTGGCTGCCACGCCTGCGCGCCGCGATCGATGAGGGCCGCTGCGTGGAGCTGCGCTACCAGGGACGCGGCGACGAACGTCCCGCGCAGCGCCGGCTGCACCCATGGGCGCTGCACGTGTCCCAGGGAGCGTGGTACGTCCACGGACTCGACGAGCGTTCCGACGAGGTGCGCACGTTCCGACTGGACCGGATCGTGACGCTGGAGCGGACCGACCAGCCGTGCGCGCAGCGCCCTGCCGGGATGGCGCTGCGACCGCCGCGGTACGAGCCGGGTGCGGACGACGTGGAGGTCGAGCTCCTGCTCGCCCCTGAGGCGCGGTGGGTCTCCGAGGCAGTCGTGGCCGACGCGGTGGAAGACCTCGCGGACGGCCGGCAGCGTCTGCGGTTCCACACCGACGCGCTGCCGTGGGTGCGGCGGCTGGTCCTCGGTGCCGGCCCCGGGGCGACGGTCGTGCGGCCCGCCCGGCTGCGTGGGGAGGTACGGGCGGAGGCCGAGCGTGCGTCGGCCAGCTACGCCTGAGACGACGGTGCCACCTGGCCGGACGGCTCCGACGGCGCCGGCTCGGGCTGCACGGAGGCCGGGCGGGGAAGCGTGAACGTGAACGTGCTGCCCTTGCCCAGCGCCGAGCGCACGCTCACCGTGCCCCCGTGCGCCTCCACGAGCGTCTTGCAGATGTACAGCCCGACGCCGGTGCCGCCGTGGCGGCGGGTGGTGGAGCCGTCCACCTGCAGGAAGCGGTCGAAGAGCTTGGGCAGGTCGCCGCTGAAGACGCCCGCACCGTGGTCGTGTACGGCGACGCACGCCTCGGCGGCACCGACCACCACCTCGACCTCCACCGGATCGGGTGGTTCGGAGAACTTCAGGGCGTTGTCGATGAGGTGGTGCAGGACCTGTTCGACCTTCACCGTGTCGAGCGGCATGTCGCACCGCGCGGCCTCGCAGCGGAACACGATCGTGCGGTCGGGGTGCTCCTGCTGCGCGTCCACGACGATGCGCTGCACCAGCGCGGTCAGGTCGTGGACCTCCAGGGTCAGCGTGGGACGACCACGCTCGATCCGGGCGACGAGCAACAGGTCCTCGATCAGCCGCTCCAGGCGGACCGCGTGCGTGTGCAACTGGTCCACCGCCCGCTGACGTTTCCCCTCGTCGAGCTCCGCGCCCCGACGGTTCAGCGTGGCGGCGTAGCCCTTGATCAGGGTGAGGGGGGTCCGCAGCTCGTGGCCGACCACGGCGAGGAAGTCGGACTTCAACTGGCTCATCTCCTTCTCGGCCGTGACGTCCTCCAGGACGAGGATGCGCGCCCCCGGCAGGCCGTGCTCGGGACGCACCAGGTCGACCCGCGCCCGGTAGGTGCGCGGGCTGGGCGTGAACAGGGTCACCTCGGCCCGCCCTCCGTGCTCGGACAACAACAGCTCCTCCAGCTGCGTCGAGCGCAACTTGCCCGTGATGGGGGCGCCCGCCTCGAACTGCGGGTTCAGCCCGAACCGTTCGGCCGCTGCCGGGTTGAAGGTCAGGAAGCGCCCCCTGGCGTCCGCGACGATGATCGGGTCAGGCACGGCGTGAGCCAGCGACGCGAGCTCGTCCTCCTTCGCGCGGACGGTGCGGAACAGCAGCGCCTTGCTCAGGGCGAGCGATGCGTGGTTGAGGTAGGCGCCGAGCAGCCGCAGCTCGGGGTCGCCGGGAGCACCGTCGTGGCGCAGCGCGACGAGCAGCCCGCGGGCCTCGTGGTCGTCGGCGGTCAGCGGTGCCACCACCACGGCGGTGCCGGCAGGGTGACCTGCCGCCAGGGGGGCCAGGGCGGGCTCGCTGCCCGGCGCGTCCCACACACGGACCCCGGTGACGCGTAGCAGCTGTGAGAAGGTCGGGCGACGCACAACAGCGATCACCCGGCCCCGGGTCAGTCCGCGGTACACCGCGACCTCGGGTCCGTTGCCCTCCTCGCCGAGCACGCAGACGAACCCGGCCTCCGCCCCGACCAGCTCCTCCACGGCGTCGAGGATGTGTCCCGTGACCTGCTCCACGTCGACGCTGGCCAGCAGCGCGTAGCTCGCCTCGAACAGCCGCCACAGGTCGTCGCGCCGCTGGCGGGTCTGCGACACCAAGTGCGCGTTGAGCACGGCAGCGGCAGCGTGCTCGGCGAACAGTGAGGCCAGCGCCAGGTCGCGTTCGCCCAGGGCGGGACGCTCGGGTCGGGACGTGCGCACGTTGATGTTCAACACGCCCTCGGTCCGTCCCCTCGCGCGTAGCGGCACGGAGACCGCAGCGCGCAGTCCCCGCGACTCGCGGACGTCGGCGTAACGAGCGACGTCGGCGTCGCTGGCCAGGAGCAGCGGCTGCCCGGTCGCGGCGACGAAGCCCGCGATGCCCTGGCTCGGGACCACCTCGACACGGGCCGCGACCTCCTCGACGATCCCACGGCTCGCCCGCACCCGCAGCACCCGCCGGTCAGGGTCGAACAGCAGCACCGACCCCTCGTCGGCCCGCAGCAGGCGGATCGCCTGATCGAGGATGACCTCGAGAGCGCCGCCGGTCGCGGCCTCGTTCACCGCGCGGGCGGCCACGACGAAGCTGGCCAGCTCCTCCTGGCTGAGCTGGTGAGGCTCCGGTCGACGACCCAGCACGGTGCTCCTGTCTGACCGGACGCGACGGGACGTGCACTGGTGGTCGGCCGATGAGGGCGGCGACTGGTGACCACGCGCTCGAGTCGGCGACCGCCTGTGCGGGGGGCGCGCACCCGAGGGTCGCAGGGGTCGCCTGGGCGGCGGGCATGCCCGGCAGGGCTAGTCCGTCGGGGGGAACTGCGACCAGATCTGCGTCCGCGCGTCAAGCCCTCTCCCCGCCCCGCCGAGACTCATCGTGGCTGCACGACCACAGACGGTCGGGGCGGTGGTAGGAGGAGGGAGCGTCCATGACCACGATCCGGGCGACGTGCCCCAGCTGCGGGGAGGTGGACCTCACCCCCGACCAGATCCGCTTGACGGTGGTGCCCTCGGTCGCCGACCAGGTCGGTCCCGACAGCCACTACACCTTTACCTGCCCGTCCTGCGAGGACCGGGTCGACAAGCCCGCCGACGAGCGCATCGCCCGCCTGCTGACCACCGGCGGTGTGGAGGTGAGCGTGCTCGAGCGGACGGTCCGCACGCCAGCGTCGTCCCACCCGGAACATCCCCCGGCCGGTCCTGCCCTCACCTACGACGACCTGCTCGACCTGCACCTGCTGCTCCGGCGCGACGACTGGTTCGAGAGCCTGATGGGCGCGCGCGCCTGATCCCGGCCGCTCCGACGGGCGCGACGGCTACCCTGCGGGGAGTGTCCGCCGTCGCCCTGTTCGTGGTCGTCGCCGTGCCCGTCGCCAGCCTGGCGCTCCTGACGGGCGCGGTCGTGTCCCTGATCCGCCGGACCAGGTCCCTGCGCGCGACGGCGGCCGGCATGCGCGAGCGCATCGCTGCGGACCTCAGGGTCCTGGAACGTGAGTCCGCCGCCGCCAGCGGTCTTCTCGCAAACCGCAGCCAGCCGCTCGACGGCGGCTACACTGAGCGCCGCGTCGGTACGCGACCGAGCTAAGCGAGAGGTGGGCCAATGGCCGGGTTTGGATGGCAGGAGCTGATGATCATCCTGCTCATCGTGCTCGTGATCTTCGGCGGCGCGAAGCTGCCGGGTTTGGCCCGCTCCATGGGCGAGAGCATCAAGGAGTTCCGCCGGGCCACGGACGACGAGGACGAGGACGGGAACGGCTCCTCCGAGCGGCGCCCCACCGACGCCTCCACCTCGTAGGGACGGGTGGGCGACCGAGACGCGGGCGAGCGACCCGGAGAGCCCGACGAGGCGGCGAACCCGGGAGAGATGACCCTCGGCGAACACCTCGCCGAGCTGCGCATCCGTCTCCTGCGGGTGGTCATCGCGGTGCTGCTGGGCGCCATCGTGGGCTGGGTGCTGTACGACCCCCTGCTGGAGTTCCTCAAACGACCGTACTGCGAGCTGCCGGGGGCGTTCCGCGTCGAGGGAGAGTGCCAGCTCGTCCAGACACGGGTGCTGGAAGGTTTCAGCGTCCGGGTCAAGGCCTCTCTGGTGGTCGGTCTCGTCCTCACCGCCCCCGTCCTCTTCCACCAGGTGTGGCGGTTCATCGTCCCCGGCCTCACCGACCGTGAACGCCACTACACGGCGCCGTTCGTCGTCCTCAGCCAGCTGATGTTCCTGATCGGCGCCGCGTTCGCCTACCTGGTCATCCCGCGCGGGCTCGCGTTCCTCATCGCGCTGGCCGGCGGCGAGGTCGCGACGCTGTTGACGCTGGCCGAGTACGTGTCGTTCGTCCTGACGACCGTCGCTGCCTTCGGCATCGTCTTCGAGGTGCCACTGGCGCTGGTGTTCCTGGTTGCGGTTGGGGTGCTGAACCGGCGCCAGCTGCGCCGCTACCGTCCCCACGCCCTGATCGGCAGCGCGCTCGTGGCCGCCGTCGTCACGCCGACCCCCGACGCCGTGACCATGCTGTTCATGCTCGTGCCGATGGCGGTGCTGTACGAGGGCTCTATCCTGGCCGCCTGGTTCATCGAGCGGTCACGGCGGCGGCGGGCGGTCGCGGCCGGGGAGGGCAGCGCGGCGTGAGTGGCACGGGGACCAGGGGACCGCGCCCGGGCCGTGTGCCGCCGCACATCCAGGACCGTCTGGAGGCCAAACGCCAGCGTGCGGAGCGGCTGCAGCTGCTGGGTCCCTGGTACCGACGCAACCCGTTCGTCGCCGCGGTCGCCGCGGTCGTGGGGCTCGTCGCCGGTGTCGTGATCGGCCGGGTGACCGCGCCGGACCCCGTCGCGGAGGCTGCCGAGGCGGCGGAGGGCCTGCAGATGCGGGCCGACGCCGCGCTGGCGCAGTGGGAGTCGGGCACGCCGTCGGGAGCCCCACCCGTGAGTCAGGCGGTGGACCAGCTGCGGTCGGGGGACGCGGCGCTGGTCACCCAGTGGCTGGACAGCTGGCTGACCGGCTACGACACGGCGATCAGAGGGTTGGACGGCGAGGATGTGCCGGTCGCTGCGGCCGGGGTCCGCGACCTGCTCCTCGCCGCGCTCGAGCTGCAGCGCGACGCCACCGCCACGTTGGGAGCCGCGGCCACGGTCGACGGTGCCGGCCGTGATGTCC
>DASZZX010000270.1:0-32232 GCA_036260415.1 Nitriliruptorales bacterium | reverse complement strand
CCCGCGCTGGTCGGCGTGCTCACCTTCCACATGAGCCTCGCGACGGGCATCGCGGTGCTGATGGCCGTCACCGTCGCGGTCGCCACGGTTGGGGCTGCGGTGCACCTGATTCCCCAGCGCTGGCGAGGACCGGTGTTGACCGCCGTCCTGTGGGTGCTCACGGTCGGGCTGCTACGGGAGCTGATCGCCCAGATCTTCCGCGGCATCAAGCTCGGGTCCGTCAACCAGGTGCTGTTCGCCCGGGGCGGCGGCCTGAGCCTGCGTGGAGGGGTGGTCGTGGGGGTCGCGGTCTTCGCCCTGGCCGCCTACCTCGAGCCGCGCGAGGGGACGCTGCGCCGACGCGTCGAGGCGCTGTCGCCTGGGGAGCGGCAGCGCTGGGCCGCGGTCGCAATCGCCGCGGTGATTGCCGTCGTGGCCGTGACCCCGATGATCCTCGGCACGTTCATGAGCGAGATCCTCGACCTGGTGGGGATCTTCCTGCTGATGGCGCTGGGCCTGAACATCGTGGTGGGCTACGCCGGGCTGCTGGACCTCGGCTACGTCGCCTTCTTCGCGGTCGGCGCATACTCCACGGCGGTGCTCACGTCACCCGCCTCCCCAACCCTGTCGCCGGAGCTCATCTTCTGGGCCGCGCTGCCGTTCGTGGTGCTGGCGGCGGCGTTCTCCGGCGTGCTGGTGGGCACACCGGTGCTGCGCATGCGCGGCGACTACCTGGCCATCGTGACGCTGGGGTTCGGGGAGATCGCCCGCATCCTGTTCCTCTCCGACTGGTTCAAGCCCATGTTCGGCGGCGCCCAGGGCATCACCCGCATCCCCGGCATCACCATCGGGGCGGCCGAGCTGAACACGCCACCCGAGTTCTTCTACCCGATCGCCGGGTTGGTGCTGCTCACCGCATATCTGTCCTGGGCGCTGTACCACTCCCGTACCGGACGGGCCTGGATCGCGATGCGCGAGGACGAGCCAGTGGCCGAGGCGCTCGGCATCAACATCGTCACCGCGAAGCTGTCGGCGTTCATCATCGGCGCCACTCTGGCCAGCTTCGGCGGCGCGGTCTTCGCCTCCAAGATCGGCGCGATCTTCCCCAACAGCTTCTCGATCGTCGTGTCGATCATCGTGCTGGTGATCATCATCGTGGGTGGCATGGGCAGCCTGCCCGGCGTGGCGGTCGGCGCCCTCGTCATCCAGGGGATCCCCCAGCTGCTGCGCGAGTTCGAGGCCTACCAGTTCCTGCTGTACGGCGCGTTGCTGATCTACATGATGCTCGCCAAGCCAGAGGGTCTGGTCCCCAGCAAGCGCCGCGCCCAGGAGCTGCACCAGGACGAGCTGATGCAGGACGCGTGGTTCTCCAGGGAGGAGGAGCAGCTGCGGCGCGAGACGCCCGCGCCCACGCCGGAACGCGCCCCCGACGCGGGGCTCACCTGATGGCGCTGCTGGAGACGCGCGGCCTCACCAAGACCTTCGGCGGGCTCAAGGCCATCGACGCGTTGGACTTCCACGTGGACGAGGGCGAGATCGTGAGCATGATCGGACCCAACGGGGCCGGCAAGACCACGTTCTTCAACCTGGTCAGCGGCATGATCCGACCGGACGGCGGGGAGGTCGTGTTCGACGAGCACCGCATCGTGGGGCTGTTCCCCAACCGCATCACCGAGCTGGGTTTGGCCCGCACGTTCCAGAACGTGCGCCTCTTCGCCAACATGACCGTGCGGGAGAACGTCATGGTGGCGCAGCACTGCCGCACGCGGTCCGGCATGCTGTCGGCGGTGCTGCGCACCCCCGCGTTCCGCCGCGAGGAGCAGGAGGTCCGCCGCCGCGCCGAGGAGACCCTGGCCTTCTTCGGCACCCGACTGGTCGGCTACCGCTTCGACCAGCCGGCGTTCGCGCTCTCCTACGCCAACCGGCGGCGGCTGGAGATCGCCCGAGCCATGGCCACCCAGCCGAAGATGCTGCTGTTGGACGAACCGACCGCAGGCATGAACCCCCGGGAGACGGCCGAACTCACCCAGCTCATCGGCGACCTGCGCGACCAGAAGGGCTTCACGATCTGCCTGATCGAGCACGACATGCGGGTGGTGCGCGGCGTGTCGGACCGGGTGGTGGTGCTCGACTACGGCAGGAAGATCACCGAGGGTTCCTACCACGAGGTCGCCAACGACGAGCGCGTGATCGAGGCGTACCTGGGCCGCAGAGCCACGGAGGAGACGTGACCGGACGGCGGGTCGTGACCGCCGAGCCGCGGACAACCGAGGCGCCGCAGGCGGTGGCTGGCACGGAGGACGGGCCGCTGCTCGTCCTGCGCGACGTCGACACCCACTACGGCGCCATCCGGATCCTCCGGGGCGTCACGATCGAGATCAAGCGTGGCGAGATCGTGTGCCTCCTGGGCGGAAACGCCAGCGGCAAGACCACCACGTTGAAGACCATCCTGGGGTACGTGCAGCCGACCCAGGGCGAGGTGGTGCTGGACGGTGAGACGATCAGCGGACTGGCCACGCAGCAGATCGTGGCCAGGGGCATCTCGATGGTCCCCGAGAACCGGCGCCTGTTCAAGCGCATGACCGTGCGCGAGAACCTGGAGATGGGCCACTACCTGCGCAACGACCGCGACGCGGTCGAGGAGGATCTCGAACACGTCCTCGAGCTGTTCCCTCGCATCAAGGAACGCATGAACCAGCGGGCGGGCACCCTGTCGGGCGGCGAACAGCAGATGGTCGCGGTCGGGCGCGCGCTCATGGCCCGCCCGAAGGTCCTGCTCATGGACGAGCCGTCCATGGGGCTGGCGCCCGTGCTGGTCGCCCAGAACTTCGACATCATCGAGCGGATCAACCAGACCGGGACCACCGTGTTCGTCGTGGAGCAGAACGCCAACATGGCGCTGTCGATCGCGGACCGTGGCTACGTGCTGCAGACCGGCGAGATCGTCCTCTCTGGGACGGCCGAGCAGCTGCTCGACAACCCGCAGATGAAACAGGCGTACCTGGGCGAGCTCGACTAGGTCGACGCGGCCGGGGGAGACGCCCCTGTGCGGTGTCCCACGCCGCATCAGCGCTCGTCACCTGGTCCGCGAAGGAGCCGCTCGCCGGCGCGGCCGTCGCGCGTCCTCGACCGCCCGATCACTACCTGACGGATGCACTTACCGCGCCGATCGGGTGCCTCTAGCATCCTCGCGCGCGAAGACGAGCCCGTGGAGCCGTGCGTTGCGTCGCAAGCAGCGGATGTGGTCCCTGATCATCCTCATCGCCGGATCGGCTCCGATCTCCGCCGGCTCCTCCGCCGTCGCCCAGAACGCAGCCTCCCCATCGGTCACCGCGGCCGTGCAGGTCACCAACAACCCCGACGCGGTGCGCGCCCACTCCTCACCGCAGATCGCTCGCAACCCGACCAACGGTGAGCTGGTCGTGGTCGAGAGCGACGTCCGGGGATCGCGTTCCTGCGACGTCCACATCTCGGCGGACCAGGGCCGAAGCTGGTTCCCGGGCGGCGGCATGATGAAGGACCCGTACCTGGACTGCAGCTTCTACGCCGAGTACGGCCCCTACGCGACCACGGCCTTCGGCGTGGATGGCACGCTCTACGTCGCGTTCGTGGCCAGCGAGTTCCTGAACCGGGCGCGCGACGACACGCCACGCCATGTCTTCCTGGCCAGGTCGAACGATGGTGCACGAACGTTCCAGACGTCGATGGTGTTCGAAGCCCCCGACGGCAAGCCCGATCGTGGACTCAACAAGGGGCCCACGCTCGCCGTCGATCCCAGCGACCCGCAGCGTGTCTACGTGGGCTGGCGGCAGGGCGTGTTCAACCCCCAGGCCAAGGAGAAGCTCAAGAGCAACATCGCCGCATCCGCGGACGGTGGCCGGACCTTCGGTCCCCCGGTGGACCTCACCGACGAGCGCGGAGGCGACTACCCACAGATCGCCGTCGACTCCGAGGGAACCGTCCACGCGGTGTACTGGACCAGGGTCTGGCCTCGCACACCTCCAGGAGAACCCGGTCCGGTCCGCCCGATCATGCACACCCGATCGACCGACCACGGCGCAACCTTCAGCCAGCCGCAGGAGGCCGATCCTGGCAACAGGTCGGCCTCGCGCCCGGCCGCGCTGGCCGCCGACCCCGACTCGGGCAACCTCTACCTGGTCTGGCACGGCAACGCCGAGATCGACAACGACGGCGAGGACTTCGCCGGCGACCTCGACATCTTCCTCCGTTCGTCCGCGGACGGTGGTGAGAGCTGGACTGATCGGCTCGTGGTCAACGACGACGAGAGCGACGTGAACCAGTACGAACCTGGCATCGCGATCGCCCCGAACGGACGCGTCGACATCGCGTGGTATGACTTCCGCCACACTCCCTCGGAGCCCATCACTAGCAGCGGCCACAGCGGCGACGCGGGACTGTCCGACGTGTACTACGCGTCGTCGACGGACGGCGGTCGTAGCTTCGGCGCGAGCGCCCGGATCACCGACCGGAGCATCGACCGCTCGCTGGGCGTGTGGTCGAACAACATCGACAGCAAGTTCAACGTGGGGGTCGCTTCCACGGACGAGACCGTCTTCGTCGCCTGGCAGGACACGCGCAACGCGATCGGATCCACTGACGCCGAGGACGTCTACACGGCGACCGTGCAGCTGAACGGCGTCCCCGCAGCCGCCGCCCTCACCACGCGGGCCAACCTGTGGTGGGCACCGGTGGGGGCCGCCTTCGTGCTGGGCATGGGCGTCTCGATGCTCCTCGCATGGCTGGTGACGCGTCGCTCTCCACGACCGTCCGGCGTGGCTGCAGAGGGGACGTGAGAGCGCGAGCGCCTACGTAGGCCCCGAGCACGGCGGAGCCGCGGGCGCCCTTGGCACGATCGTCCCTGGAACCCGTGACCACATGCGACGGCAAACGCGGGCTGAGGCCAGCAACCGCTGAAGGCGGCGCAAGGATCGGCGGTCGCTCCACGTCGTCGGACCCCAGCGGCGCCCCGGCTGCGGACGAAGCGGCGGTAGGTCGGGTTCCTCAACCTCTCGTGAAGGCCGGCCAGCAGGTCGGTGCGGCCAGCGGGACGAGATGCCAGCGTTCCGACAGCCCGCATGCCAGCGTCGCGAAACGCTCGGCGAGTGCCGGCCAGCGCGCCGCGCACTCGGCTTCGCTCCAGGTGAGCTGCCACAGGAGGGCGGTGCGCTCGGAGAGTCCCGGTGCGAACGCGCGGTCGGCCTCCCGCACGCCGAGCGACCAGCGGAGCCGGCAGAGGAGGCGGCCCGCCACGGTCGCGGCGCACTGATCGCGGAACGTCGCGTCGTCCACCGCGAACTCCGTGCGCCAGGCGGCGTCGGCGTCGGCGATCACCTCCGCGTGAGTGGTCAGTGGAGGCACCAGAAGAGCGTGTCGTAGAGCGCGCTGCGCACGCCCGCGTACTCCCAGTCGAGGATCCGCCACGCGCCGCCGGCCGACGTCGGGGACGACGGCGCGAGGTCGCGCCGTTCGTCAGGGTCGCCGTCTCTCCTGGGGCGTCGAAGACCTCCGCGACCTCGCGCACGCAGCCGGTCTCCCGCCCCGTCCACACCGCCAGCGCCCCCGCGGACGACAGGATCGCTGGCCCCGCGACCGGCCACGAGGAGGCGTCCGACGTCTTCTCTCACGCCGGGCCACCTCGTGTGCACGTCCCATGGTCGCCGCAACCTCCACGACCGCACGTCGAGCGAGCACATCCGCCGTGGGCTCGCCAAGGAGCTCCTCCAGCGTCGGTCCGTCGCCGAGGTCCTCGAGCACGATCGCCGCCTGCTCGGCGTGGAGCAGGCGTGGGTCGATCCCGCCCGGCAGAGATCGCAGCGACGCCGCCTCGGCCGCGCCGCGCTCGGGGCCGCGCTCGGGCTGCATGTGCCAGCGCTTCACGACGACGCTGCGATCCGCGAGCCACACGCGCGTGACCTCCGCGCGTGGTCCTGACGCAAGCGGTTCCGGTCGAGAGCGGATCGCCGAGCACGCGCGCGATCCGAAGGGCCTCCATCGATCCACCTCGAGGGGCATCCACAGTAGGTCGTACATCCGCGGCTGGATGCCGTGATGACTGGAGGCGGAGCTCCACGTCACCAGGGCTCAAGACCTCCGACGAGCTGATGGCCGGGTCTCAGAACGCGGTCGCGGGCAGCTCCATGAGCGCCAGGTCGGTGGTCTCGGCCTGGTGGCGGCGCAGCCCGACCTGCGGCAGCACCGTCCTCGCCCAGAACCGGGCCGAGGCGATCTTGCCGGCGTAGAAGCTGCGGTCGGGTTCTGCGGCGTCGGCGAGGGCGGCGCTCGCCACCTCCGCATGCCGCAGGAGCAGCCACCCGATCACGAGCTCGGACAGGCTGTCCAGCAGGGCGTTGGTGTTCAGCCCGACCTTGTAGATCTCGTCCGGCCGCTCGGCGGCCGCCATCAGGAAGCCCACCATCGCCCCGACGTGGGCCTGGACGTCCTCCAGCGCGCCGCCGAGCACGTCGCGCTCGGCGGCGAACGGGTCACCGTCGACCCCCGCCTTGGCGCTGTCGCGGACCTCTTCCAGCAGCCAGGTCAGCGTCCTGCCCCGGTCGCGCACGATCTTGCGGAAGAACAGGTCGAGTGCCTGGATGCCGGTCGTGCCCTCGTAGACCGTGTCGATCTTCGCGTCCCGGATGTACTGCTCGATCGGGTAGTCACAGGTGTAGCCGGACCCGCCCAGGACCTGCAGCGACAGCGTCAGCAGCTCGAAGGCCCGTTCCGAGGCGTAGCCCTTCACCATCGGCAGCAGCAGGTCGTCCCGCCGCAGCCACTCGTCCTCGTCGGGGCGCAGCTCCGCCTGGTCCTGGACCCAGCCGGTGAACAGCACCAGCGCCCGCAGACCCTCCGCGTAGGCCTTCTGCAGCATCAGCATCCGGCGCACGTCGGGATGGTCGATGATGGCCACCTTTGGCGCGGCGTCCTTGGGGGCCGGCTCGCCCGACGCCGCTGGCCTGGACCGGGCCAGCGTCCGGAGCATGTCCGGGCCTTGCTGGCGGACCTTGGCGTACTCCAGCGCGTGGAGGTAGCCGGTGGAGAGCGTGCCGACGGCCTTCGCGCCGATCAGCATGCGGGCGTACTCGATCACCAGGAACATCTGGCGGATGCCGTCGTGGACGTCACCGACGAGGTGGCCGACGGCCGGACGGTCCGCCCCTAACGTCAGATCGCACGTCGTCGAGCCCTTGACACCCATCTTCGTCTCGAGGTGCGTGCACACCACCCCGTTGCGCTCACCGAGACTGCCGTCGTCGCCCACGAGGTACTTGGGCACGATGAACATCGACAGTCCCTTGGTGCCCGGCGGGGCGCCCTCGGCACGTGCCAGCACCAGGTGCACAATGTTCTCGAAGTAGTCGGCCTCACCGGACGTGATGAACCGCTTCACGCCCTGCAGGTGGTAGACATCCCGGTCGACGTGGACCGCCCGGGTCACGCCGGCGCCGACGTCGGAGCCCGCGTCCGGCTCGGTGAGGACCATCGTGGCGCCCCAGCGACGCTCGATCATGGGCGCGACGAACCGCCGTTTCTGCTCCTCGGTGCCCAGGTGGTCGACCACGGACGCCATGAGGGGACCCGTGGTGTAGAAGAAGGCGGTGGGGTTGGCGCCCAGCAATAGCTCGCTCGCCGCCCACCGCAGCGACGGTGGCGCCCCGTGGCCGCCCAGGCGGGGCGGCAGCGGCAGCAGGTGCCAGCCACCGTCGTAGTAGGCATCGAGGCTGCGCTTGAGCCCCTCCCCAAGGGCCACCTCGCCGTCCACGAGCCGTAGCGGGGTTCGGTCGGCCTCGGCGAACGACGCGCTCCACTCGTTGCGGGCCAGCCGGTCGATCTCCGCGAGGATGACGCGGGCCGTCTCCTCGTCCATCTGCGCGAACGCACCCTGGCCGTAGTTCTCCTGCGTGCGGTACGCCTCGAAGAGGTTGAACGCGATGTCGCGGAGGTTGCTCCGGTAGTGACCCATGGAGCGTCCTCTCGCTCGGCACCGCGAACTGGAGTGTATGCTAAATTTTGAGTGGGCGCTCAAGGATGTGCGACTCCGTGGCGTCGGCGGACGGATACGTTGACGAGGCGCCCCGGGGTGGGGCGGGACAGGTGAGAGGTGGCGCGGTACCGATCGGGGCTCGAGACCCGACAACGCATCCTGGAGGCCACGCGGGCACTGCTGGGCGAGGTCGGCCTGGAGGGCACCACCCTCAAGGCCATCTGCGACCGGGCCGGTGTCGGCGCCGGCAGCTTCTACAACCTGTTCGCCTCGAAGGAGGAGGCGGTCCTCACCGTGGTGCGCGCCGCGATCGAGGCGGTGGACGTGGGCCACGACAGCGACGCCCGCCGGCGCGAGACCGTCGAGAGCCTCGTAGACGCTTACCTCGGCTTCGTCACCAGCGAGCCCACCCTGGCGCGCATCTACCTCCAGGCGGCGGTCGCGTGGGGACTGTCCGACCCGGGGCTGGCGGCGCGCTTCGCCCGCCACCAGGCACAGCGCGTGGAAAGGGTCACCGCCGCCCTTCTGCGTGAACGACCGGAGCTGTCGAGCGAGGACGCACGCGTCCGCGCCGAGCTGCTCCTGTCCGCCCTCAACGGCCTGACCGTCAACTGGATGCTCGACCCGAGGGTGGACCTCCCCACCCACCGGCGCAGGCTGCTCGCGCTGGTGGGGGTGGGCGGGGCGGTCCCCTCGGGCTGACCCGCCGCAGGCGGCTGGTGACTGCGTCGCCAGCTGTTGGCCCGTCCCGGGCGGTCGGTCCAAGCCGAGTGACCCACAACGCGGGACGCGACGTCCAGCGTTCGCGCGAGTACTATCTGCGAAGACACGACGGGTGGGAGCGCCGGTGAACGCACGGGTAGGTCGCTCGGTGGCAGGACTCGCGCTGGCGGTGCTGCTCGCGGCCGCCTGCGGTGATCCCGAGGAGACGGAGGTGCTCGGCGTGCAAATCGAGCGCACCGAGACGCAGACAGCCGACGACGTGAGCCCCACGCCGACGTCGGTGACCACGGCTCCGGCGACCCCCGCCACCCCGACCACGGCAGCGACCTCCGAGCCTGAGGCACCGCCCGCGCCCGAACCGGCGTCACCGCAGCCCGAGCCCGCCCCGCCCCCCGAGGCCCAGATGCTCCCGGCCGGGCCGGGCTGGTCGTTCGGGACCTGGACCCCCGTCTCCCAGCAGGAACAGGCCGATCCGGCCACCTGCTGCTGGACGGACACCTCCAGCACGCCGACCATCGAGCGCGGCGAGCAGCCACCACCGCGCCTGTTCACTGACGTGCGCGACGCCGAGGCGTACCCGGACGGGCGCCCCGGCTTCCAGCAGCCGTCCCGCCTGGCGGCCTGCGACAGCTGGATCGAAGCAGCCCCCGACCGACCGGTGCGTGTGCACGGCAGGGTCACGGTCGAGATGTTGTACGGCGACGCGGCGACGCCCACCGTGCACGACGTGGACCAGCTGCTCGCCCCGGGGCAACGGTTCGATCTGCCGCGTGGCCCGGCGCAGCGCGTCGAGGCGGCACGCGGCGTGCAGGTCACCTGCCGGACCTCGTTCGAGCAGGCCTGACCGCGGCGTCCACGAGCGCCCCCTCCGGGGCGTCGCACGCGGCGGGAGGGGCCCCGGCGGTCACGCCGCGGCTCGCACGCCGGGGCTAGCCTGCCTGGCGTGGACGCCGACGACGGTCATCCCCGGGACGCCGACGACCATCGCGCCTCCGTGCGCGCCGGACCGCGAGCGGGGGCCCAGGACCGCCGATGAGCCTCCCGGCCGGTCTCCTCGTGGTCACCCTGCTGGTCCTGGCGACGGCGTTCTTCGTCGCGGCCGAGTTCGCCATCGTCACGGCGCGCCGACCGGTCGTGGAGGAACTCGCCGACGACGGCAGCCGCAGTGCCCGGGCCGCGCTGCACGCGATGCGCAACCTCTCGTTCGTGCTGTCCGGCGCGCAGCTGGGCATCACCATCACGACGCTGGTGCTGGGCTACCTGGCGGAGGACGCCTTCGCCGCCGTGCTGCGGCCGGTGATCGAGCTGGTCGGCCTCCCCGAGCGGAGCGCGCTGGGCGTGTCGCTCACCGCGGCGCTGGTGCTGTCGACCGTCCTGTCGATGGTCGTGGGGGAGCTGGCCCCCAAGAACCTCGCGATCGCCCGCCCCGAGAGCACCGCGCTGACCGTGGCCCTGCCGCTGCGCGTCTACTCGTTCGTGTTCGGTCCGGCGATCCGGCTGTTCGACGCGTCGGCGAACGCGATCACGCGCCGGTTCGGCGCGGAGCCGCAGCACGAGCTGTTGGGCGGCTACGACGCCGAGGAGCTCGCCATGATCATCGAGGCGTCCTCCGAGGAGGGGCAGCTGGACGAGGAGAAGGCCCAGCTGCTGCTGCGCGCGGTCGAGCTCGGTGAGCGACGCGTGTCGGAGGTGATGGTGCCCCGGCCCGACGTGGCCTGGCTGCAGGCGGACCAGCCCCTGGCCGCGCTGCGGGAGGCGTCGCGCAGGACCGGTCACTCGCGTTTCCCGGTGTACGGCAGCGACGAGGACGACGTGGTCGGCACCGTCCACATCAAGGACCTGCTCGACGTGCCGGCCGAGCGGGCGCCTACCGCGACCATCGCCGACATTGTCTACGAGGCGCTGGTGGTCCCCGAGAGCCGCACGCTGCGCCAGCTGCTCGGCGACCTGCGCCAGCGCCACCGGACCTTCGCCGTGGTGGTGGATGAGTACGGCGGCGTGGCCGGGATCGTGACCCTCGAGGACGTGCTCGAGGAGCTGGTCGGCGACATCGAGGACGAGTTCGACCCCGCGTCGCAGCTGCTGCGCCGGGTGGGGACGGGACGCTACCTGGTGCCGGGTCGACTGCGCGTGGACCGTCTGGAGCAGGTGCTCGGCACCGAGGTCGGTGAGGGTGACTTCGAGACGGTCGCGGGGTTCGTGATCGAACGGCTCGGTCACATCCCGGCGCCAGGGGAGTGCGTCGACCACGACGGCTGGCGTCTGGTGGTCCAGCGGGTGGAGGGCAACCGGGTCACCGAGGTCCTGCTCGAACGCGTTCCCGGACCGGCCGGTGCTGATGGCGTGGCGCCGGGCGACACTCGGGGTGCGGAGCCATCGTGACGGCCGCGGTCCGCGGCTGGTGGCCGCAGGCGACCGTCGGTGGGAAAGCCACGGTGACGGCCTCGGATCAGATGGTGACGGGCGACGGTCGGCCCGCGAGGCCACGGTGACCCGCCTGCTCGCCACCGAGGCGGACGTCCTCGCGATCGACGCGCCGGCGTGGCTCGGGCTGACGGCCGCCGTGTTGCTCCTGGCGGCGAACGCGTTCTTCGTCGGTGCCGAGATCGCTCTGCTCGCGGCGCGGCGCACCCGCATCGAGGAGCTGGCCGCCGAGGGCGACCGGCGGGCTGCGCTGGCCTCGGGCGCGTTGCGCGAGCTGTCGGTGACCTTCTCCGGCGCCCAGCTGGGTATCACCATGGCGTCGCTCGGGCTGGGTGCGATCGCCGAGCCGACGGTCGCCCACCTGATCGAGCGTGCGCTCGACGTGTCCGCGCTGCCGGCAGGCGCCCGCGCCGCCACCGCGTTCGCGCTGGCGCTCGCCATCGTCGTGTTCCTGCACATGGTCGTGGGCGAGATGGTTCCCAAGAACATCGCCCTGCAGCGCGCCGAGCAGGTGGCCCTGCGGGTGGCGCGGCTGTTCCGCTGGTACGTGACCGTGCTCCGACCGCTGATCGTGGCCCTCAACGCCTCCGCCAACGGGCTGATCCGCCTGTTCGGGGTCGAACCGCGCACGGAGATGGGACTGGTGCACACCCCCGAGGAGATCGCGCTGCTGCTGCGCCAGTCGCGGCGGGAGGGCGTCCTGCAGGCGCAGGACGCCCGCGTGCTCGCGGCCGCCCTCTCGCTGAGCGACATCGACGCGGAGGCCGCCATGACCCCGCGCGTGGACCTGCGGGCACTGCCGACGGGCGCCAGGCCGCTGGATGTGCTCGAAGCCGCCCGCGACACCGGTTTCACGCGCTTCCCGGTGTTCGGCGACGACATCGACGACGTGGTGGGGATGGTGCACGTCAAGGACGTGCTCATCCGTGACGCCGAGGAGCTGCAGGACCTCACGGTGGAGGACGTGCTCCGCCCGATCCCGGCCGTGCCCGAGACCCGCGACCTCCAGCGCCTCCTACGGGACATGCGCCGCGAACGGTCCCACGCGGTGCTCGTGGTCGACGAGTTCGGCGGGACCTCCGGGATCGTGACCCTGGAGGACATCCTCGAGGAGCTCGTGGGCGAGATCGAGGATGAGTTCGACCCCCTGATCGGCGAGGCCGGGGTCCGCGAGCTGGGGTCGGGGCGCTGGACGGTCCCCGGCACCCTCCGCCGCGACGAACTGGCACAGCAGACCGGTCTCGAGCTGGCCGAGGGCGAGGCCGAGACGGTGTCGGGTCACCTCACCGAGCAGCTGGGGCGCCTGGTCGAGATCGACGACGTGGTGGAGCAGGACGGCTGGACCCTGCGCGTCCGCACGCTCGACGGCCGGCGTGCAGGTCGCGTGGAGGTCACCGCCCCACCGGAGGAGGCGTGACGAGCGCTCAGGCCCGATCCAGATCGCGCCCCTGAGACGTGGGCTTCAGCCGTGACGAGCTGGAGTCCTTCCGGGGGGGCGCCGTGCCCGACCTGGCCGGTGACGACGTCCGTCTGGTGTTCGTCGGCATCAACCCGGGCCTGTGGACCGCGGCGACGGGGGCGCACTTCGCCCACCCGGCCAACCGCTTCTACCGGGCGCTGCACCTGGCGGGCGTGTGCGACGAGGTGATCGACGCGTCGGAGGGTTACGACGAGCGCAGCGTGGCACTGCTCACCGGCAAGGGCATCGCCATCACCAACCTGGTGAACCGCGCTACCGCCCGGGCCAGCGAGCTGACGGCCGGTGAGCTGCGGGAGGGGTCCGCCGAGGTGGAGCGCAAGGTCGCGGAGTGGGAGCCGCGCGTGGTCGCGGTGGTCGGCGTGACCGCCTACCGCACCGCGTTCGCGCGGCCCGACGCGACGGTCGGCCGTCAGGAGGAGACGTTGGGCGGGGCGGAGCTGTGGGTCCTGCCCAACCCGAGCGGCCTCAACGCCCACTACCAGGTGGACGACCTGGCGCGTCTGTACCGGGCCAGCGCGGAGGCCGCGGGCCTGGCGCTGTCCCCTCCGCGCACGTAGCGACCGGCGCTGCAACGCCGGAGACCTCGCCCCTTCCTGCCTCGCCCCGATGCGCCGCAACCCGACCTGCCCGCAGGAAAGGGCGGCATGCCGCCACGCCACGCGGGACGGTCGCGAACTACGACTCGGTCGGGCGGTCGGTCTCTCGCCCTAGACCGAGCACGTCCGTCGCAGGCGGCGCCTGGCGGGCCGACCCGACCGCGTCCTGCAGGGGGTGGAGGAACGGCATCGCCTCCGGCGCCAGCGGCTCCGGCTCGCTGAAGGCACCGAGGGCACCGTCGTCGCCCAGCGGTGCCGCGGTGATGCGGGCGCTGTGGCCCTGCGCCCCGTACACGATCACCAGCACGTCGTTGCCGTCCTCCAGCTCGCCCTCCGCCAGGAAGCCGTAGGCCGGTGTCGACGTGGCAACGATCTCGTCCGCCGCGAGCGCCTGCAGCAGCGCGTGGCGCCCTCGGTCGTCGTCGGGGAAGTCGGGCAGCGTCACGACGCGGGTGCGCTGCGGGCCCGGCAGCACGACCGCGGGCGGCAGCGGCCGCCGCTCACGCGCGGCGAGGTCGCGGGCAGCCTCCTCGCAGACGAAGGCGAGCTCGTCGATCCGCATCCGTCACACGCCGGTGGTGGCACCCTCGGCGGCCGAGCGGACGATGCGGGCGTACTTGGCGAGCACGCCCCGCGTGTAGCGCGGGTCGAGCGGTCGCCACGCGGCCCGCCGTCGGTCCAGCTCCCCTCCGTCGACCAGGAGCTCGATGGTGCGCGAGGGGACGTCGATCACGATGTGGTCGCCGTCCTGCACCACCGCGATCGGCCCGCGGTCGGCCGCCTCGGGAGCGACGTGGCCGATGCAGAAACCGTGCGTGGCGCCGCTGAACCGTCCGTCGGTCACCAGCGCCACGGACGCGCCGAGGCCGGCACCCTTGACCGCTGCGGTGACCGCCAGCATCTCGCGCATGCCGGGACCGCCCTTGGGACCCTCCCAGCGGATGACGATGACCTCGCCGTCGGCGACGCTGCCGGCGAGGACCGCCTCCATCGCTGCCTGCTCGCCGTCGAACACCCGTGCCGGCCCCTCGAAGCGGTGCTGCTCGGGAGGCATGCCGGCCACCTTGACCACCGCCCCGTCGGGCGCCAAGGACCCGCGCAGGACGGCGAGGCCACCGTCGGCGTGGATGGGGTCGGTCAGCGGGCGCACCACCTGACCGTCCGGGGGTGGGGGGTCGAGTTCGCGCAGGTTGCCCTCGACGGTCCTCCCCGTCACGGTCAACGCGTCGCCGTGCAGCAGACCGGCGTCCAGCAGCTCCCGCATCACGGTGGGCACGCCGCCGACACCGTCGAGGTCGCTCATCAGGAAACGGCCGGCCGGCTTGGTGTCGGCGATGTGCGGGACGCGGCGGCCGATGCGGTCGAAGTCGTCGATGGTGAGTTCGACCTCGGCCTCGCGTGCGATGGCGAGCAGGTGCAGCACCGCGTTGGTGGACCCGCCCACCGCCATGACGACGCTGATGGCGTTCTCTAGCGCCTGGCGGGTCACGATGTCACGTGGGCGGATGCCCTGGTAGCAGAGGCGCACCGCCATCACCCCGGACCGGCGCGCGAGCTCGTCGCGGCGCGGGTCGGGCGCCGGGGGTGACGCCGACCCGGGCAGGCACATGCCGAGCGCCTCGATCGCCGACGCCATGGTGTTCGCGGTGAACATGCCGGCGCAGGACCCCTGCCCGGGACAGGCGTTGCGCTCGATCTCCGCGAGCTCGGCGTCGCTGATCGCGCCGCGCCCGCGCGCCCCGACCGCCTCGAACACGTCCTGGATGTTGATGTCGCGGCCGCCTACCTGACCGGGCAGGATCGTGCCGCCGTAGAGGAACACGCTGGGGACGTTGAGCCGGACCGCCGCCATGACCATGCCCGGGAGGGACTTGTCGCAGCCGGCGAACGTCACCATGCCGTCGAACCGCTCGGCGTGCATCACGGTCTCGACGGAGTCGGCGATCACCTCACGCGACACCAGCGAGGCGCGCATGCCCTCGTGGCCCATCGAGATCCCGTCGCTGACCGCGATGGTGACGAACTCCAACGGGAAGCCGCCGGCGTCGCGCACGCCGAGCTTGGCCTGCTTGGCGAGACGGTCCAGCGACAGGTTGCACGGAGTGACCTCGTTCCACGACGAGGCCACGCCGATCTGGGGCTTGCCGAAGTCCTCGTCGGACATCCCGACCGCACGCAGGAAGGCGCGCGCCGGGGCGCGCTGGAACCCCTCGGTGACGTCGCGGCTGCGGTGACGCGGGTCAGCCATCTCGCTCGCCTCCGTGGCGGGTGGCGTGCATCACACCACACGTGCGCGGACGGGGCGAGTCGCTGGGTGGCGGTCGGGGAGTCCCGGGCGTGCGCGCGCCCGGTGAGGAACGTGGGAGCGCTCCGCGCGAGCGCGACCCACGGTCGTCGGGGAGTGGGCGCACCCGCCAGCCGCCACCACCGCCCGGGTAGCATCGCGGGCCGTGGCCCGTCGCCCCCTGCCCCTCGTCGCCACCTCACCCGACGACTGGTCGCCGGGGGAAGAGGGCGAGCACCACGGGGTCGCCTTCTCGACCGTCGGTTGCCGACTCAACCAGGCCGAGACCGAGGAGGCGCTCGATGCGCTGGTCGCGCGCGGCTACCGCCTCGCCCGCGACGCTGGTGCCAAGCTGGTCGTGGTGAACACCTGCGCGGTCACCCGCGAGTCGACCGCCACCTCGCGCAAGCTGATCCGTCGGGCGATCCGCGGCCACCCGGACGCCACGGTCGTGGTGACCGGCTGCTATGCGACCGCCGAACCGGACACGGTGACGGCGATCCCAGGGGTCGACCTCGTCGTGGGCAACCACGACAAGGAGCGGCTGGCCGACCTGGTCCTCGCGCACGAGCCCGCGCTGGTGGCGACCCCGGCCGAACAGCTGGTCGGGGCCGACGCTGACGACGTCGACAGACGGCTGCACAGCCGTGTCTCGATCCGGGTGCAGACCGGCTGTGACGTGCACTGCGCCTTCTGCATCATCCCCTCCACCCGCGGTCCGCTGCGCTCGCGCGACGCCGCCGAGGTGGTCGCCGACCTCCGTCGGCGGGTGGCCGACGGTGTGCGCGAGGCGGTGCTCACCGGTGTCCACCTGGGCAGGTACGGGCACGAGCTGGGCGACCGTGAAGGTCTCGCCCACCTCGTGGTCCGCATCCTGGAGCAGGTCGACGGGCTCGAGCGGCTCCGCCTGTCGTCGGTCCTCCCCCTGGAGGTCACCCCCACGCTGGTGGAGGTGATGGCGGCCGACGACAGGATCTGCCGTCACCTGCACGTCCCGCTGCAGTCGGGCTCGGACCGGGTCCTCGCGCGGATGGGCCGAGGCTACGACGCGGCCACCTTCCGTTCCCGCGTCGAGCACGCCCGGTCTCGCCTGCCGCACCTGGGCCTGTCCACGGACGTCATCGTGGGCTTCCCCGGGGAGACCCGCGAGGACCTCGACGCGACGTTGGCGGTGGTGGAGGAGGTCGGGTTCGCCAAGCTGCACGTGTTCCGCTACTCGGCACGGCCGGGGACGCGCAGCGCCGACACCATGCGCGACGACGTGACGCCCGAGGAGAAGCGTGCGCGGTCGCGGGAGCTGATCGCGCTGGGCGAACGGCTGCGGGACCGATTCCACGCCTCGCTGGTCGGCGCAGAGCTCGACGTCGTGGTCGAGTACGACCGGGGGCGCGCGGAGCCTGCAGCACCGGCGGGTTCGTCAGCTGCCAGTTGGCTGCAGGGGACGGCCGGCAACTACGTCAAGGTTGCCTTCCGCGGCGACCCGTCATGGGTGGAGCATGTGGTGCGCGTGCGCCTGACCGGCCTGCGCGGCGCGATCATGGCCGGCGAGGCGGTCGGTGTGAGTGGCGCTTCGCAGGAGCGACGCGAGAGTCGCTGTCGTGGCTCGCCCGAGACTGCGACGCAGGCGTCCCCGTGAGGAGCCCACGTCAGCCGGGTGCAATACGCCGGCCGGCCGTGCACCCGCCGCGGCAGTGGGGAGCACGGCCTAGGAGGCGCTCGAGGCTTGTCCTGACCGGGAGCCGCGCGGGCACCCCCGGAGACGTGAGAGAGGAGCGAGCGTGGCGGTCGACTTCCGCATCGAGGGACAGGTGGGTCGCATCACCTTGGACCGGCCACCTGCGAACAGCTACGACCTGACGTTCATGCTGGAGCTGTCCGAGGCGGTCGACGCCGCCGCGAAGGACGACGGCGTCCGAGCGGTGATCGTGGACAGCGCCAGCGGTCGGTTCTTCTCCGCCGGGGCGGACGTGAGCGCCCTGCGGGAGAACGCGGTCGAGGCCAACATGGACATGATCCGCCTCGCGCACGGCACCCTCGCCCGCATCGCCGACATCCCCAAGATCTTCGTCGCCCAGATCAGCGGGCACGCGCTCGGTGGCGGGCTCGAGATCGCCCTGGCCTGCGACCTGCGGTTCGGTGCGCAGGGTGACTACCGGCTCGGTCTGCCGGAGGTCACGCTCGGCCTGCTGCCCGGCAACGGTGGCACCCAGCGTCTGCCGCGGCTCATCGGTCCCAGCCGGGCCCTGGAGCTGATGATCCGCGGCGAGCAGCTCTCACCCGCCCAGGCGCACGAGGTGGGCATCCTGGACCGGCTGGTGGCGGCGGACGAGCTCGTCGGCGAGACGCGCGCGTTCGCCGACCGCCTCGTCGGAGCGGCCACCAGGGCGGTCGGCAACATCAAGCTGGCCGTGTGGCGCGGCATCGAACGCCCGCTGGACGAGGGGCTGGCCGTCGAGCGCGAGCTGATCGAGGACCTGTTCCACAGTGCCGACGCCGCCGAGGGGCTGGCGGCATTCGAGGAGAAGCGGGACGCGAGCTTCCAGGGAGGGTGACCGGCAGGTGCAGCCCGTTCGGTCGGACGTGGAGCGGAGCGGTCGGGGCCGCCCGCCGCGACGCAGGATCGGCTGAGGCCGCCCACGCCGTTGGGACCGGCCGGAAGCTGCGACCGGCGGGTGGTTACGATCGGGGTCGTGGACGTGCCGTGGGACGGCGAACCTGCCCCCGCGGAGGCCAGGTCGCCGACCCGGAGGACACGTGATGAGCGAGCGACCAGTGGATCTCTCACGGCGCGACTTCCTCAAGCGGGTCGGCCTGGTCGGCGCCGCGATGGGCGTGCCCGGCGTGCTGGCGGCGTGTGGCGGCGAGACGGGGGAGGAGGCCAGCCCCAGCCCGACCCGCCCGACCGCCCCGAAGGGCGAGCTGAGGATCGGGTTGCTGGTGCCGCTGTCGGGCACCTACGCCTCGCTGGGCCGCGACATGCAGAACGGCTTCCGGCTGTACCTCGACCGCCACGACGGCGAGCTGGGCGGGCACAAGGTGCAGGTCGTGGATGCCGAGACCGAGGCGAACCCCGAGGTCGGCCTGCGTGCCGCCCGCCGACTGCTCGAGGAGGAGCGGACCCCGATCGTGACTGGCGTCGTGAGCTCGGCGGTGGCGGCGGGGGTGCGTGACCTGTTCCACGAGTCGAAGCGCCCGCTGATCGTGTCGAACGCCGGCGCCAACGACCTGACGAGGACCAAGCGGTCGCCGCACATCTTCCGCACCTCGTTCTCCAACTGGCAGCCGAGCTTCTCGCTGGGGGAGTGGGCCGTGGAGGAGTTGGACATCGAAGGCTTCTTCATCATCGCGCCCGACTACGGAGCCGGGCATGAGGCCGCTGAGGCGTTCCGGCAGTCCTACGTTGAAGAGGGCCGCGGCAGGGTCATCTCCGAGAGGTTCCCGCCGTTCGGGACGACCCAGGACTACCAGCCCTACCTGTCGCAGATCAGCGAGTCCGGCGCACGTGGCACGTTCGCCTTCTTCTCCGGAGGCGAGGCGATCAGCTTCGTGCAGCAGTACGCCCAGTTCGGCCTGAAGGAGGACATGCCGCTGATCGGCCCAGGCTTCCTCACCGACGAAGGGGTGCTGGAGGCACAGGAGGACGCGGCGCTGGGCATCCGCACCAGCCTGCACTACTCGGGGCTGCTGGACAACGAGACCAACCAGTCGTTCGTGGCCGACTACGAGGAGGCGTTCGGCACGCCCGCGACGGTGTTCGCGGTGCAGTCCTACGACGCGGCACAGCTGATCGACCTGGCGCTCAAGGACCACGACGGCGACCCCACCGACGGCGAAGCGGTGTCGGAGGCGCTGGCCAACGTGGGCAACCTGGACAGCCCCCGCGGCGTGTTCCATCTGGACCCCGAGACGCACAACCCCGTGCAGACCTTCTACATCCGGGAGGTGAAGGAGGTCGACGACGGGCTCGGCAACGTGGTGCTCAAGGACCTCGGCAAGTACCAGGACCCGGGCACGTAGGATCGCGCAGGCGGTGGTTGCGCGCAGGTAGGGACGCTGGGTGGAGGCGATCGTCGACTGGTTCAACGCCCACACGGTCAGCATCCTGAACGGTCTCGCGCGCGGGCTGCTCCTGTTCACCCTGGCGATCGGTCTGTCGCTGATCTTCGGGCTGATGGACGTGCTCAACCTCGCCCACGGCGCGCTGTTCCTGATCGGGGCGTACGTCGGCTTCTCGCTGGCACCCGACGGCACGGGCTTCGCTGTGGCCGTCGCCGTGGCGGTCGCGGCAGGTGCGGCGCTCGGCGGCGTGCTCGCGGCGGCCATCCATCCCATCCGCCGGCGCGGTCACCTCGACCAGGCGCTGCTCACGCTCGGGATCGCGTTCATCTTGTCGGACCTGTCGTCCATCATCTGGGGGGAGGACTTCCGAGCCCTGCCGCCACCCAGCGTCCTGGCCGGCAGCACCACCGTCCTGGGACGGCCCTACCCGACCTACCGGGTGGCGGTGATCGGCGTGGGCATCGCGCTCGCGGTGGTCGTCTACGTCCTGTTCGAACGCACGATGCTGGGCGCCACCGTGCGTGCTGCCGTGTCGGACCACGCCATGCTGGCCGCGCTGGGCACCAACGTGGAGGCGGTGTTCGGGGCCGTGTTCGCCGTCGGCGCCGCGCTAGCCACGTTCGGCGGGATCATCGGCGCGCCCGTGCTCGGCGTGCGCCCCGGCCTCGACTGGGACGTGCTGATCCTTGCGCTCATCGTGGTGGTGGTGGGTGGACTCGGATCGATCAAGGGCGCCCTGGTCGGCGCCATCCTGATCGGGGAGGTCCAGTCACTCGGCGTGGCGCTCGCACCCGACGTCGCCGCGTTCGTGCTGTTCGGTGCGATGGCCGCGGTGCTGCTGGTGCGCCCCGAGGGCCTGTTCGGGGACGTGACAGCCGCGTGAACGCGGTCGCCACCGCGTGGCTTCCTCGGATCCCGGCCGTGGCCGTGTTGGCGGCGCTGCCGTTGCTGGTCAGCGACTTCCGCCTCGGGGTGGTGACCGAGATCCTGATCTTCGGCCTGCTGGCGGCCAGCCTCGACCTGCTGGTGGGTTTCTCCGGCCTGCCGTCGCTCGGTCACGCCACGTACTTCGGTGTGGGCGGCTACGCAGCAGCGCTGGTGGCGCGGGACCTGACCGGCAACGTGCTCGCTGGACTGGTCGTGGCCGCGGTCGTGACGCTGGTGGTCGCCCTGGTCACCGGCTTCCTGGCGGTGCGCACACGCGGCGTGTACTTCCTCATGCTGACGCTCGCGTTCGCCCAGCTGCTGTTCAGCCTGGTGCAGACCTGGACACCGGTGACCGGGGGGTCCAACGGGATGTCGGTGCCGTCCGTGGACGTCTGGCCCGGGACGTCGCTGGACAGCACCGGCCGCTTCTACCTGTTCACCGTGGTGACGGTCGGGCTGTGCTACCTGCTGCTCCGCCGTCTGGTGGACTCGCCGTTCGGCCGGTCGATCGTCGGGATCCGTGAGAACGAGGCCAGGATGCGCTCCGTGGGCTACGCCACGCTGCGGTACAAGCTGGCGGCCTTCACCGTGGCCGGCGTCGTGGGAGGCCTGTCGGGCGGGCTGTTCGCCCAGTACCAGCGGTTCATCTCCCCCGGCAACGTGGCCTTCCAGATCTCGGCCCTGGCGCTCATCATGGTGATCGTGGGCGGGGTGGGCACCCTGTACGGTCCCGCGATCGGAGCGGCCGCCGTCATCCTGCTCCGCGACGAGCTGTCCCGCCGCTACGAGCACTGGGAGCTGATCCTCGGCATCGTCTTCGCGCTGTTCGTGTACTTCCTGCCGGGCGGGCTGGGCGGCGGGGCGCAACGGCTGCGGTCACGGCGCGCCCCCATGGTCGCGTCGCACTCGGAAGCGGCGCCGCCGGCGATCACGCAGGAGATCGACCTGTGACCACAGACCGTGCGCTGCTGGAGCTCCACGCCGTGAGCAGGCGCTACGCCTCGCTCGTCGCCGTCGACGACGTGTCGCTGACGGTCGCTGTGGGGGAGCGGCGTGCCGTGATCGGACCCAATGGCGCCGGCAAGACCACGCTGTTCGACCTGATCAGCGGGCGACAGCGGGTCAGCGGCGGATCGATCCTGTTCGCCGGTCGTGACATCACGCGCACCCCCGAGCACGTGCGGGCACGGCTGGGCATCGCCACGACCTTCCAGCGCAGCGCCCTGTTCGAGGGGCTGTCCGCGTTGGACAACGTGGCCGTCGCGGTCCAGCACCGCCGGCGTGTGGCTGGCAACGCCCTGCGCCGCGCCGACGCGTTCACCGACGTGGCCGACCGCTCACGCCAGCTCCTGCGACAGGTCCTCCTGGGCGACCATCAGCGGACGCGTGCCGCCGCGCTGTCGCATGGGCAGCGCCGCCAGCTGGAGATCGCCGTGGCGCTGGCGATCGAACCGACCCTCCTGCTCCTCGACGAGCCGGTGGCCGGCATGTCCCCGGCGGAGAGCCACGCGTTCGTCGACATGTTGGACCACCTCGACGCGGACCTGACCGTCCTCGTGATCGAGCACGACATGGACGTCGTGTTCGCCCTCGCCAGCCGCATCACCGTGCTGCAGGCGGGGCGTGTCCTGGCCGACGGCAGCCCCGCGGAGGTCCGAGCCGACCCCGCCGTCCAGGAGGCGTACCTCGGCGGCGGGGAGGCCGAGGAACTGTTCCGGGTGTGAGCGGCGGGCCGAGTGTCGAGCGCGTCCCGCGCCGGGACCGACCGCTGCTGGCGGTCCGCGACCTCGACGTCTACTACGGCGCTGCTCACGTGCTGCAGGGCGTCGACCTCGACGTCGGGTGTGGGCAGGTCCTCGCCCTGTTCGGCCGCAACGGCGCCGGCAAGACCACGCTGGTGCACGCCGTCATGGGCATGGTGCACCCCGCGGGCGGATCGGTCCGGTTCGACGGGCACGAGCTCGCAGGCCGACCCGCCCACGTGATCGCCCGCCACGGCGTGGCACTGGTCCCACAGGGACGGCGCATCTTCCCCACCCTGACCGTGGGAGAGAACCTCGCTCTGGCCACGCGAGCGGTTGGACCCGGCGGGTGGACGCTCGACCGCGTCTACAGCCTGTTCCCGCTGCTCCGTGCGCGTCACCGCCACCGTGGGACCCAGCTGTCGGGCGGCGAGCAGCAGATGCTGGCGCTCGGACGGGCGCTGCTGCAGAACCCACGGCTGCTGCTCCTGGACGAACCGTCCGAGGGCCTGGCACCCAGGGTCGTCGAGCAGATCACCGAGGCGCTGGCGGAGCTGCGCAGCAGCGGCCTCCCCGCGCTGCTGGTCGAGCAGAACCTCGGGATGGCGCTCCAGCTGGCCGACACCGCGGCCATCATGACGAAGGGCAGGATCGCCTGGCGTGGCAGCGCGGAGGAGTTCCGTCACGCCCCCGAGCGGGCGCGGACACTGCTGGGCCTTTCCTGACCCCACCTCCACCGCACCCGGTCATGTGATCGTGCTGGGCGCCTGGGGCCCGGCGTGCAGGAGCCGTTGGCGTACCTCGTCCGGCCAGGGGACCGCCCGCCCCGTGGCGCGGTCGACGAGCACCACGGTCAGCTCCGCCTCGGCCGCCACGACGCCGTCGCGCCGCAGGGTGAGCTCCTCCCGGCAGGACGTCCGGCCGACGTCCGCCACCCTCAGTTCCACCTCGACCAGGTCGAAGAACCGCAGCGGGGCGTGGAAGCGGGCGCTCAGGCTCACACGCGGGGTGGCGCCGAACGTGACGTCGCGGACGCCGAGGCGGTCGTGCAGGATCGCCTCCGCCTCCTCGCACAGGCGGAACGTGGTCGTGTAGTGGTAGATGCCGGCGGCGTCGGTGTCGATCCACTGGATGCGCCGCTGCAGCACGATGCTGGCAGGGCCGTGGCTCAGGCTGCCACCTCCTCGGTCGGCGTCCCGCGCCCGAACCCACCGCAACCTCGGTCCCGCGGCGGTTGCCGAGGGGGTTACCGTACCGGCGACGACCGGCTGGCCGTGTCCGCGCGTGTGATCGCGCAGCACGCCGAGCACCGCGGCCGGGATCCTCGCGCGAGCGGGGCAGACCCGGAGGAGGACCGGTGAGGCTGGCCACCCTCCGCACCGGGGACGGGACGCGCGCCGTGCGCGTCGACGGAGACCGCGTCGTCGCGCTGCCCCACGGGGACGTCGGCGCGCTGATGGCCAGCGGCGACGATTGGGCCGAGCGTGCCCGTGCGGCCCGGGGGCCGTCGCGCCGACTGCGCGAGGGCGACCTGGCCCCGGTCGTGACCCGGCCGGCCAAGATCGTCTGCCTGGGCCTGAACTACCGGACGCACATCCGGGAGATGGGGCACGAGCTGCCGGAGCACCCGACGCTGTTCGCGAAGTTCGCGCGGGCGCTCACCGGACCGCGTGACCCCGTCGTCCTGCCGGCAGCCAGCACCGCGGTCGACTGGGAGGCGGAGCTTGCGTTCGTGATCGGCCGCGAGGTGCGCTCGGCCGGGCGCGAGGAGGCCGCCGCCGCGATCGCCGGCTTCACGGTGCTGAACGACGTGTCGATGCGGGACTGGCAGTGGCGGACCACCCAGTGGCTGCAGGGCAAGACCTTCGAGCGCTGCACACCGGTCGGGCCGTGGCTGGTGACCCCCGACGAGGTGGTGGCCGACGCCACGGTGACACCAGACCTCGAGATCCGGTGCGAGGTCGACGGCGACGTGATGCAGCGTGCCCGCACCGCCGACCTGCTGTTCGGGCCAGTGGACATCGTGCGGTACCTCAGCAGCATCGTGACCCTCGAGCCCGGGGACCTCGTGACGACCGGCACCCCGGGAGGCGTCGGCGCGGGCCGCGACCCCCGGGTGTTCCTGCGGCCGGGTCAGGTGGTGCGGACGGTCGTGGTGGGTGTCGGTGAGCTCGTGAACCACCTGGTGGAGGGCGGCGGGAGCTGATGCTCGCCCGGGATCGCGGCGGTCAGCGCCCCTCCCAGCGTGGCTCGCGCCCCTCGGAGTACGCAGCATGGAACTCGGCGTGGTCCCTCGAGGTCATGAGCAGCGCCTGCGTCACCGCTTCCAGCTCCACCGCGCTGGACAGGCTCATGTCCTGCTCGCGGGTGAGCAGCGCCTTGGTGGCCCCGTAGGCGAGGGTGGGACCGTCCGCCAGCCGGCGGGCCAGCGCCCCCACCGCGTCGGCCAGCCGCTCGTCGTCCACGACCTGGGTCGCGAGCCCCAGCCGCCCGGCCTCCTCCGCGTCCAGCCGGTCACCCAGCAGCAGCAGCTCGGTGGCGCGGGCAAGACCGACCAGCCGCGGCAGCAGGTAGGCGATGCCCATGTCGGCTCCGGAGAGGCCCACGCGGGTGAACAGCAGCTGCAGCGACGCCGACCTGGCCATGACACGCAGGTCCGCTCCGAGCGCGATCACCGCTCCGGCACCCGCTGCGATGCCGTTGACTCCGGCCACGATCGGCAGTGGGATCTCACGCATCCGCTGCAGCACGGCGCCGGTCATGCGGGTGAACTCCAGCAGCCGACGGGCGTCCATCTCGAGCAGCTCGCCGATGATGGCGTGCACGTCACCGCCGGAACAGAAGCCGCGGCCGCGGCCGGTGATCACCAGCACCTCGACGTCACCACGCTCGGGCAGCTCCGCCAGGAGGTCCCGCAGGTCGGCGTACACCTCGAAGGTCAGCGCGTTGAGCCGCTCGGGTCGGGTGAAGGTCACAGTGGCGACGCCCTCCGCCACCGTGAGGTCGAAGTAGCGCCACTCCCCGGTGAAGGGTGCGCTGGCTCGGAAGGGCACGGTCGTCTCCCTCAACCGGGGGTCAGTCGAGTGCCAGCAGGCCGTCCACCACCTCCACCAGGCTGCGGCCGGTGACGTCGGCGCCGATCATCTGCGGGACGGCCTGCCCTTCCAGGCGGCTGACCCACGCCGTCGTGAGGCCGGCGCGCTTGGCGCCGTGCACGTCCCACGAGTGGACCGCCACCATGGCGAGCCGGTCAGGTGGTAGCCCGAGCTGGTCCGCCACCAGCGCGTAGGGCGCCTCACGCGGCTTCCATGCGGCCACTTGCTCCACGCCAAAGCAGCGCTCCACCAGCTCGTCCAGCTGGTGGGTCGCCAGCAGCTCCCGGGTGATGCCGGCGTCACCGTTGGTGAGCGTGACCGCGCGGACACCCTGCCGGTGGAGGCGGCGCAGGGCGGGCTCCACGTCCTGGTACGGCTCGAGTTCCCGGAGGGCACCGATGATCTCCTCCACCTGCTCGTCGCCGTGGTCGAGCGCGAACGATCGCAGGATGCGCCGCAGGTGGTAGCGCCCGAGCTCGCCGAAGGTGGCGAAGTCGCCGGTGGCAGCCAGAGCGAACCCGTCAGCCAGCGTCCGCGCGAACCACAGGTCCAGCGCGGAGCCGGGGAGCCCCGCCGCCTCGAACGCGTCGCCGAGCGCGTCGAGTCCGAACAGCGTCTCGTTGACGTCGAAGACCACGCAGGTCGGTCGTGACACCACGGCTGCTCCTGGCGGTGGCAGGCGGTGGTGCTGCCGACTCTAGCCCCGGCGTGAGGCCGCACGACCAGTCCGGCGTGAGGCGGCACGACCACTCCGGCGTGAGGCGGCACGACCAGCCCGGCGTGAGGCGGCACGACCAGCCCGGCGGTGCTGGCACAGGACCCCTATGCTCGTCGCATCCAGGAAGGGGGCGGCGTGAGGCTGCTGCGCTGGACCCTGCTCGTGGTCGTGCTCCTCGTCGGCGGGGCCGAGATCGTGGTTCCACAGCTGGCCGAGGCCAAGATCGAAGAGGGCGTCCGCGAGCGTGTCCGGGAGCAGGCACGTGTCAAGGCCGATCTGGGGGTCTTCCCGGTCGTCACCCGGTACGTGATCACGGGAGAGGTGCCCGAACTGGAGGTGACCCTGCGCGAGGTGCTCGGCCAGGAGGTCCCCATCGGCACGGTACGGTTCGCGCTCGAGGGCGTGTCGCTGGACCGCTCGGCACTGGCGCAGCGGGACGTGGAGGTGACCGACATCGACAGCGGCGTGGTCACCGCCGAGATAGCGCTGGCCACCCTCGACGCCCCGATCGATCCCGGAGCGGTGGAGGTGGCGGGGCGTCGTCTCGACCTGGGGCCAGGCCTGACGCTCGCGCTGCCGAGAGAGCTCGTGCCCTGCGAGCCGAGCTCGGAGGTCCGCAACGACCGGGTGGTCCTGACCTGCACCATCGATGAGGTGCCCTCGATCCTGGTGCGATCGGCCACCTGACGGCCACTGGACGGCCGCGGCCCCTCATCCGGTGTTGCGCATCCCGGCGGCGACGCCGTTGATCGTCAGCGACAGGGCGCGTCGCAACAGGGGGCTCTGCTCGGCGGACCGCGAGCGGGCGAGCAGCGCGACCTGCAGGTGGTTGAGCGGGTCCAGGTAGGGGTCGCGGACACGCAAGGTGCGCTGGAGGATGGGCTGCTGCTCCAGCAGCTCGTCGCAGCCGGTCAGCAGAAGCACCTGCTCCACCGTGCGCTCGTACTCCTCGGTGATGCGGTCGAACAGGTGGTGGAGGTCGGGGTCCACCAGCCGCTCGACGTAGCGGCGGGCGATCGCCAGGTCGGTCTTGAACAGGGTCATCTCCACGTCGGAGACGAACATGCCCATGAACTGCCAGTCGCGGTGCATCTCATCGAGCGTCGCGGCGAGACCGGCCTCGCGCGCCGCCGACAGGCCCGACCCCACGCCGTACCATCCGGGCAGGTTCTGGCGGGACTGCGTCCAGCCGAACACCCACGGGATGGCGCGAAGGTCCTCCAGACGGTCGCTGTCGCCACGCCGGGCCGGGCGGGAACCGATGTTGAGGGCGGACAGCTCGTCGACGGGGGTGGAGGAGCGGAAGTACTCGACGAACCGGGGGGTCTCCACAAGGTCGCGGTAGGCGCGGTGGGCGGCGTCGGAGATGATCTGCATGGCATCGTCCCAGCGCCGCAGCGCGTCGGGCGGATTGATGGCCGTGCGGTGCAGCAGCGACGCCTCGAGGGTGGCCGCGAGCGTGAGCTCGAGGTTGCGACGGGCCAGACCGGGCAGCCCGTACTTGTCCGAGATCACCTCCCCCTGCTCGGTGATCTTGATGTCCCCGTCCACGGTGCCGGGAGGCTGTGCCAGGATCGCCTCGTGGGTGGGACTGCCGCCCCGTCCGACGCTCCCACCGCGCCCGTGGAAGATGCGCAGCTGGACGCCGTGGCGGGCGGCGACGTCGACCAGGTCGCGCTGTGCCTGATGCAGCAGCCACCGGGACGTGGTGATCCCGGCCTCCTTGGACGAGTCCGAGTAGCCGATCATGACCTCCTGCCCGTCATCGCGCAGGCGCACGAGCTGGCGGTACGCCGGGTTGTGGAGCAACTCGTCCAGCAGCCGGCCGGCGCCTCGTAGGCTGGCGGTGGTCTCGAGCAGCGGGACGAACCCGATCTGTGCCGTCCTCGCATGCAGGTCGACCAGGCCGACCTCGCGCGCGAGCACGACGGCCGCGAGCAGGTCGTCCACGCGCTCGGCCATGGAGACGATGTAGGACTCGATGACGGCGTCGCCGGTGCCGTCCAGGACCTGGCGGATCGTGTCGAAGGTGGCGAGGGTGCGCGCCTCCTCGTCAGGGAGCCGGGTGCGGGGCGACGACAGCGGGCGACGACCCAGCAGCTCGTCGGTCAGCAGACGGGTCCGGGCGCCGTGGTCGAGCTGCATGTAGGGCGGATCGAGCTGGAGGCGGTCGTACAGGGCGGCCAGCGTCTGGTGGTGCTTGGTGGTGTGCTCACGCACGTCCATCGAGGCCAGGTGCAGCCCGAACGCGGCCACCATGCGCATCAGTCGAGCGAATGAGCCGCGTGCGATGAGCTCGCCTCGGTTGGCCTCCAGCGACGTGTGCATCAGCCGCAGCTCGTCGAGCAGCTCTGCGGTGCTACGGTACTCCTCCGTGCCGAGAGCGCGACCGTCCATGATGCGCTCCCTGGTGTTGGTCAGGCGCTGGTGGATGTAGGCGCACTTCAGCCGGTAGGGCTCCTCCCGGTTGAGGTGCACGAAGCGGTCGTAGACGGCGGGGAGCCCTTCCCGGTCGGCGGCCAGGCTGTCGCGGAGAGGCTCGCTGATGCCGGCGATACGGCTGGAGGTGGAGAGCTCCGTGGCGACCTCCTCCACCGCGGCGAGCACGCGTCGCAGCCCGTGGTCGGCCTGCGCCCGCAGTGCCTCGCGGGTGACGTCCGGGGTGACGTTGGGGTTGCCGTCACGGTCGCCGCCCACCCAGGTGCCGAACCGGATGGGTGTGCTGTCGGCGGGGAACGCGACCCCAAGCTGGTGCACGTGCTCGGCGAACTCGTCGAACAGGTCGGGCACGACCTGGCTGAACAGGTCGTCGAAGTAGTAGAGGACCGCGCGTGCCTCGTCGGTTGGCCGTGGACGCTCCAGGCGCAGCTCGTCGGTCTGCCACAGCAGGTCGATCACCTCGGCGAGCCGCCGGTCGACGCGGTCGCGGTCCGCCGCGGTCGCCCGTGGATCGTTGCGCTGTTCGAGCAGCTCGGCCACCCGACGCGTCTTGGTGAGGATCGATCGGCGCGCGGCCTCGGTGGGGTGGGCGGTGAAGACCGGCCGCAGCTCGAGCCGGCCGATGACCTGCCGCACCAGGTCGCGGTCGATGTCCGAGGCCGCGACGCGGCGCACGGTCGCGGCGATCCAGCCCTCCTCCTGGGAGCGCGCCGCCAGTTCACGGATCCGGTGTGCCTGCTCGGCGACGTTGGTGAGGTGGAAGTAGGTGCTGAAGGCTCGGGCGAGACGGATCGCCACTGGCAGGTCCAGCTCGGCCAGGACCGCGTCGAACTCGGCCGCGGCGGCGCGGTCGCCGGCTCGCGCGCGCTTGGACAGACCCCGGACCCGCTCGACCAGTTGGAGCAGCTCCTCGCCCTCCTGGCGGGCGATGGTCCGCCCGAGCAATCGGCCGAGGTGGCGGATGTCCGCGCGCAGCGCCTGGTCACGGTCGTCCGCTGCGTCACGGTCACCGGTCACGGCTGCACCCGCATCACCGAGGCCGCCGGCCGGCTATTCCTGGAACATGTGCGGGTAGGGGTGGTCAGTCGGCGGGAGGAAGTTCTCCTTGATGGCGCGTGGGCTCACCCACCGCAGGAGGTTCAGCTTCGAGCCGGCCTTGTCGTTGGTGCCCGAGCCGCGTCCGCCTCCGAAGGGCTGCTGGGCGACCACCGCCCCGGTCGGCTTGTCGTTGACGTAGAAGTTTCCTGCGGCATGCCGCAGCCGCGCGGTGGCGTCGGCGATGGCACCCCGGTCCGTGGCGAACACCGCCCCGGTCAGCCCGTACGGCGAGGTCGTGTCCACCACGTCGAGGACCCACTCCCACGCCGCGTCGTCGTACACGTACACGGTGAGGATGGGGCCGAACAGCTCCTCCTGCATGGTGCGGTAGCGGGGGTCGGCGGTGGTGATGACGGTGGGCTCCACGAACCAGCCCTCGCGGTCGTCGCTGCCACCGCCCACCAGGATGCCGACGTCGCCCTGCTGACGCGCCTCCTCGATCGCGGCCGTGTGCTTGTCGAACGCCTTGCGATCGATCACCGCGCCCATGAAGTTGCGGAAGTCGGCGACGTCGCCCATGCGCAGCGCCCGAGTGACGTCCACGAGTCGGTCGCGGATACGTACCCAGGTGCTGGCCGGCAGGTAGGCGCGGGACGCGGCCGAGCACTTCTGGCCCTGGTACTCGAACGCGCCGCGCACTAGCGCGGTCACGAGCGCGTCGGCGTCGGCGGACGGGTGGGCGACCACGAAGTCCTTGCCCCCGCTCTCGCCGACCACGCGCGGGAACGAGCGGAAGCTGCGGATGTTGTGGCCGATCTTGCGCCACAGATCCTGCAGGACCTGCGCGGAGCCGGTGAAGTGCAGGCCCGCGAAGTCGGGATGGTCGAAGCAGACGTCGGCGACCAACGCACCGTCGCCGTGGAGCAGGTTGATGACCCCGTCCGGTAGACCCGCCTCCCTCAGCAGCGCCATCGTGAAGTGGGCCGCGTAGCCCTGCTTCTCCGACGGCTTCCACAGCACGGTGTTGCCCATCAGGGCAGGGGCGGTGGGTAGGTTGCCAGCGATCGAGGTGAAGTTGAACGGCGTCACCGCGAGCACGAAGCCCTCCAGGGGGCGGTGATCGACCCGGTTCCAGGTGCCGGCGGGACTGTGCGGCTGCTCGCCGAGGACCTCCGCGGCGTACGCCACGTTGAACCGCCAGAAGTCGATCAGCTCGCAGGCCGCGTCGATCTCGGCCTGGTAGCAGGTCTTGGACTGGCCGAGCATGGTGGCAGCGTTCAAGGTGTCCCGCCAGGGGCCGGCCAGGAGCTCCGCGGCCCGCAAGAAGATGGCGGCGCGGTCCTCCAACGGCGTCGCAGCCCAGTCGGGGGCGGTGTACAACGCCGCCTCGATGGCGGTGGTGACCTGCTCGGCGCCGGCGCCGTGGACGGTGGCCAGGTGCAGGCCGCGGTCGTGGGGAGCGTACAGCTCGAACGTCGAGCCGGTCCGCTGTTCCCGTCCGGCGATCACGCACGGCGCCTCGATCGTCTCCTTGCGGAGAGCGTCGAGGCGTTCCTTGAGCGTCGCCTTCTCGACCGAGCCGGGGGCGTAGGATCGCACCGGCTCGTTCACGGGTGGGGGCGGGACGACGCGGGCCTCGACCATGCGGTGCTCCCTGGCGCTCCCCGCGATGGTATGTGACGCGTCGGGGGTCGCGTTCGCCGACACCCTCGCACCCTCCTCCGCTCACCCCGACCGGCGGGGTGGGCGTCCCCGCAACCAGCCACGCTGGTCGGCTGTCGGCACCGTGGCCGTCGGCTTAGGCTCCCCAGGGACTGACGAGGAGGAGCCGTGGCGACGGTCGGGGTGGACATCGGCGGAACGAGGATCAACACGGTGGTCCTCGACGACGAGGACGCCATCATGAGCGACGTCCACATGCGCGCGCCCCTGAGTGCTGACCCGGGTGCGGTCGTGGAGGTCATCGCTGCCAGCGTGCAGGAGGCCAGCAGCCAGGCGGAGATCGCGGTGGGCCAGCTCGCGGGGATCGGTGTCGGCTCGCCGGGGGTGGTCAGCGAGGGCACGGTCGGGCAGGCGGTGAACGTGCCCGGCTGGACGGAACGCTTCCGCCTCGCCGATCTCCTCGGCCGTCAGCTCAACACGCCGATCAGGGTCATCAACGACGTCACGGCCGCGGCAGTGGCCGAGCACAGGTTGGGCTCGGGTGGCGACTGCGACGACCTGCTGGTCGTGCACGTCGGCAACGGCGTGGGGGGCGGGCTGATCCTCAACGGGCAGCTGTTCGACGGGGCGCACGGCGCGGCCGGCGAGTTCGGCCACACCGTCGTCGAACGCGGGGGGGCCGTGTGCCCCTGCGGACGGCGTGGTTGCGTGGAGGCCTATGCGGGGCGGCGCGCGATGGAGAACGCGGCGCAACGCGCCCAGGACGAGGGTCGCCACACGTCCCTGTTCCGCGTCGCCGAGGAGATGGGCGAGGACCACCTGACGGCGGACGTGTTCAAGGCGGCCTACGACCAGGGCGATCCGGTGGCTGCAGACCTGATCGACTGGGGTGTGGAGGCACTGGGCAAGGGGGTCGCCTCGGCGGTGAACCTGCTCGACGTCGAACGGGTCGTGATCGGCGGCGAGATGGCGGACCGGCTCGGACCGCAGTTCATCCGCAGGGTGGAGGCCGCCGCACTGCCAGCTCTGTTCGTGCAACCGTCCAGGGTCGAGATCGTGGCCGC
>DASZZX010000269.1:0-3818 GCA_036260415.1 Nitriliruptorales bacterium | reverse complement strand
GACCGCGCACCGGTGCGCGCCCCTCCACGATCGTCGATCTCACCCGCGACGAGCCGTTCCTGATCCGCGACGGTGACCTGCCGCCGGACGAGGTCATGGCGGTCGCGCGCGGGGGAGCGGCGGCGACGGAGGTCGGCCCGTGAACGGCGCTCGGCAGGAGCGCCGCGAGAGGAGTTGTCTTGGGTCGCCTAAGACAGCGACGGAGGTGGGCCCGTGAGCGGCGCTCGGCAGGAGCGCCGCGAGAGGAGCTGTCTTGGGTCGCCTAAGACAGCGACGGAGGTGGGCCCGTGAGCGTCGGCGAGGTGGCCGATCTGCTCGTGGTGTGCACCGGCAACATCGCGCGCAGCCCCTTTGCCGCGTCGCTGCTGGAGCACGAAGCCCGTCGGCGCCTGGGTGACGACGGGCCGGTGCGGGTGCACAGCGCCGGGGTGCACGGGCTCGAGGGACAAAGCGCCGTGGAGGAGATGCGCCGGGAGGCGGCCGGCCGCGGTCTCGACCTCGAACGCCACCGTGGCACCGCCACGACGTCGCGGGTCGTCGAAGGAGCCGACCTGATCATCACGATGACCGAGACGCAGCGACGACGCGTGACCGAGCTGGCGCCGGTCGCACGGACGCGCACGTTCACGTTGAAGGAGCTCGCCCGTCTGACCGAGCGCTGCGACGAGGTCCCGTCCGACCTGCCCCCCCGCGAACGTCTGCGCCGCCTGGCCGAAGCCGCGCACCGCGCGCGACCGCAGCTCCCGCCGCCTGCAGGCGCCGAGGACATCGCCGACCCCTACGGCGGCACGCGGGACGGCTACCGGCGCTGCGCTGCGGAGATCGAGCAGCTGGTGCGCAGGGTCTCGCCGCAGCTGTTCGGCGACGGGCGGGAGCGCAGCCGGCCGGAGCAGCCCGGGGAGTAGGCTGCCGCCGTCCGCCGCCCGGCAGGAGCCCGGCATGCCCACATCCCGCGGCCCGCGATCGGAAGCGCTGCGCGCCACCGACCCGGAGATCGCCCGGCTGATCGAGCGCGAGGAGGAGCGCCAGGCACGCAAGATCCGTCTGATCCCCTCCGAGAACTACGTGTCGGCGGCGGTGCTCGCGGCCACCGGCTCGGTGCTGACCAACAAGTACTCCGAGGGCTACCCGGGACGCCGGTACTACGAGGGCCAGGACTGGATCGACCGGGTGGAGACCCTGGCAGTCGAGCGCGCTCGTCAGCTGTTCGGGGTGGACCACGCCAACGTCCAGCCGTACTCGGGGTCACCCGCGAACCTGGCTGTCTACCTCGCGTTTTGCGAGCCCGGCGACACGGTGATGGGGATGTCGCTGCCCCACGGCGGTCACCTGACCCACGGCTGGCACGTCTCGGCCACCGGGCGCTGGTTCCGCAGCGTCCAGTACGGGGTGCGCAAGGACACGGGCCGTGTCGACCTCGACGAGGTACGCGACCTCGCCAAGCGCGAGCGACCCCGGCTGATCTTCTGCGGTGGGACGGCCATCCCGCGCATCATCGACTTCGCCGCGTTCGCGGCCATCGCCGAGGAGGTGGGGGCCCTCCTGGTGGCCGACATCGCGCACATCGCCGGGCTCGTCGCCGGCAGGGCACACCCCTCACCGGTCGGGCACGCACCGGTGATCACCACCACGACGCACAAGACTCTGCGCGGGCCGCGCGGTGCGATGATCCTGTCCGACCAGGCGCACGCGAAGGATCTCGACCGGGCGGTGTTCCCGGGCCTGCAGGGCGGGCCGCACAACCACACCACCGCCGCGATCGCGGTGGCGCTGCGCGAAGCCGCCCAACCGCAGTTCGCCGTGCACGCCCACGCGGTCGTCGCCAACGCCAGGACGCTGGCCGAGGAGCTCCTGGACCGCGGTTACGACCTGGTGTCGGGTGGCACCGACAACCATCTGATCCTCGTCGACCTGACCAGCAGGGGCATCGGCGGGAAGCCCGCGGCCAGAGCACTCGACCGCGCCGGCATCGTCTGCAACTACAACACGGTGCCGTTCGACCCGCGCACGCCGTTCGACCCGTCCGGTATCCGGCTGTGCACCCCGGCGGTGACCAGCCGCGGGATGGGACCCGACGAGATGAGGGCGATCGCCGCGTGGATCGACCGGGCCGTCGGGGCGGCAGCGCGCGAGGACACGGACGAGCTGGACGCCATCGCCGGCCAGGTCACCGATCTGACGGCGGCCTTCCCCGCGCCGGGCCTCCCACGGGACGTCGACGCCGCAACGGCGCCGCGCGTCGTCGGCGGCTGACCGGCGCCGCCGTGCTGCCCTTCTTGGCTGTCTTCGCGGTCGCCGCAGCGGTCACCACCACGGTGACCCCCCTGGTCGCGCGGACGGCGAGCCGGCTAGGGGTCGTGGACCGGCCGGGCGAGCCCCGCAAGGTGCACGCGCGCGTCGTGCCCACCCTGGGCGGCCTTGCCATGCTCGCCGGGTTCCTCGCCGCCGTGGGTTTCGCGTGGCTCCTCGCCCACGGCGGGTGGGATGCGGTCGGCACCGACCGCGACGGGGCGTTCGCACCGGTCTTCCGCGCCACATCCGAGCCTCTGGGGCTGGTGCTCGGCGCGCTCGTCATCTGCGCGGTCGGCGTCGCGGACGACATGCGCGGGCTGTCGCCCCCCGCGAAGTTCGCCGGGCAGATCCTCGCCGCCCTCATGCCGGTCCTGCAGGGCATCCAGTTCGTCTACGCCTGGATCCCCGGTGCCGGGGTGGTGGTGCTCTCACCCGACCTCGGGGTCCCGCTGACCGTGCTCGTCATCGTGGCCATGGTCAACGCGCTGAACTTCATCGACGGTCTGGACGGGCTCGCAGCCGGAGTGTCCGCGATCGGGGCCGTCGCGTTCTTCGGGTTCGCCCATGTCGCCGAGGCCCGCGGCATCGCCGAGTCCGCACCGACCTCCGCGACCCTGGCGGCCGCCGCGATCGCCGGGATCGCGCTCGGCTTCCTGCCCCACAACTTCTACCCGGCGCGGATCTTCATGGGGGACACCGGCGCCATGCTGCTCGGACTGCTGCTGGCCAGCAGCGGTGTGGCGTTCGTGGGTCGCAGCGTCGACCCGAGCCACGTGGACTTCCTGGCGCCCGTCCCGCTGCTCATCCCTGCGCTGGTGCTCGCGGTCCCCTTCGCCGACACAATCTTCGCGATCCTGCGGCGCATGTACCGGCGCCAGCCGGTCGCAGGACCCGACCGCGGCCACCTCCACCACCGTCTGCTGCGGCTGGGCGTGCCGCACCGTCAGGCCGTGCTCACCCTCTACTACTGGTCGGCTGTGGCGGCGTTCGGTGCCATCGGGGTGGCCTACTTCGACGCCGCGGTGGTGCTGGTCGTGGTGGTCGCCCTCTCCCTGGCTGGTGCGGCGGTCACCCTCGGCCACCTCCGCCAGGTGCGCGAGGTCGGCGGGCAGGGCAGCCCTCCCGCGCGGCGGCGGAGCGGCTGATCACGCCGCCACGGAGGTCGGACGGTTCGGCTGGCCGACCGGCCGGGGACCGTGGCGTGGCCGCCGTGGTCGGTGCGTAGGACCCGGCTGCTCGGCCGCTGGAAGCTTTGACGCTCGTTCTGCGCCGCTGCTAGGTTCGGCCCGGTCATGGCCGTCATGGATCGCGAGGAACGCCGTCGGCTGTACCGCGACACCGATGCGGGGACGGTCATGCTGGCCGAGTTCCTCGCCGCGCCGCTGGTGTGGGGCGGGATCGGCTGGGCTGTGGACACCTACCTGCTGCACAGCTTCCCCTGGGGGCTGGTGGTGGGGTTGCTCGTCGGTTACACCGTCGGGATGTACCTGATGTACGTGCGCATGCAGGCCCAGGGGCGGGTCGAG
>DASZZX010000268.1:0-12020 GCA_036260415.1 Nitriliruptorales bacterium | reverse complement strand
CCCGCCGGGACGTGGAGCACACCATCGTCAACGTCGGCACGCTGGAGCAGGCGTTCGAAGACGGTGACGAGGTGACCCCCGACACGCTGCGGGCCAGAGGGCTGATCCGCAAGAAGACCCGGCTGCCGGTGAAGGTGCTCGGCCACGGCGAGCTCACCAAGCGGCTGACGGTGCACGTGGACGGGGTGTCAGCCACCGCGCGACAGAAGATCACCGCTGCCGGCGGGACCGTCGACGCCGGACGGTAGGCTTCGTGGGCCGCGGCAGCCCGCACGCCACCGGGCCCCGCCAGCGACCGAACGGGCACGCACCGTGAAGATGCTCCGAGCGTTCGTCAACGCCTTCAAGGTCCCTGACCTGCGGCGCAAGATCCTGTTCACCCTGCTGATCATCGGCGTCTACCGGTTCGGTTCCTGGATACCCGTCCCCGGCGCCGACTTCGAGCGGCTGCGGTCCGCCGCCGGCGAGGGAGGCGGCGGGATCCGCGACCTGATCAACCTCTTCTCGGGCGGCGCCCTCACCCAGATGGCGGTGTTCGCGCTCGGGATCATGCCGTACATCACCGCCAGCATCATCATGCAGCTGCTGACGGTGGTCATCCCACGGCTCGAGCGGTGGCAGCAGGAGGGCGAGCAGGGTCGCCGCCGCATCACCCAGTGGACCCGCTACGTGACGGTCATGTTGGCCCTGCTGCAGTCCAGCGGCCTGACCGTTCTGGCCCGCAACGAGACCCTGTTCGGCGTGAACGTACTGCCCCAGGCGACCGGCTGGACCATTGCCCTGATCATCCTCACGCTCACCGCCGGCACCGCGTTCATCATGTGGCTCGGTGAGCTCATCACCCAGCGCGGGGTCGGCAACGGCATGTCGCTGTTGATCTACGTCTCGATCATCGCCGTGTTCCCCGCCCAGTTCGGTCAGGTGCTGTCGACCAACGGGGCCGAGGCCTTCAGCATGGTGCTCCTGCTCGGCGCGTTCCTGACCGTGGCGATCGTGTTCATGGAGCAGGGCCAGCGGCGCGTCCCCGTCCAGTACGCCAGGCGACAGGTCGGCCGCCGGGTGTACGGGGGGCAGAGCACCTACATCCCGCTGAAGGTCAACCAGGCAGGGGTCATCCCGATCATCTTCGCGTCGTCGCTGCTGTACTTGCCCACCCTCGCCGCCTCGATCAGCACCTGGCAGCCGCTGGTGGAGTTCAACCAGCGTCACCTCGCCAACCCAGCGAGCTTCGTGTACATCGCGACCTTCGCCGTGCTCAACATCTTCTTCACCTACTTCTACACGGCGATCGCCTTCAACCCCATCGAGGTGTCCGACAACATCAAGCGCTACGGGGGGTTCATCCCGGGCATCCGGCCGGGGCGCCAGACCGCCGAGTACCTCGACCGGGTGCTCACCCGTCTCACGCTGCCCGGTTCGCTGTACCTGACGACGGTCGCCGTGATCCCCTTCGTCGCCCTGGCGCTCGCCAACGTCCAGGCCGTGCCGCTCGGCGGGATCTCCCTGCTGATCGTCGTCGGGGTCGCGCTCGAGACCATGAAGCAGATCGAGAGCCAACTGCTCCAGCGGCACTACGAGGGCTTCCTGGCATGACGACCCCGAGTTCGCTCGCACCCCCCGGGGAAGGCTCGCGCGCGTGACCGGGTCGAGCGGTGTCAGAAGGCTGGACCAGGGCGTGCTGCGTGTGATCCTGCTGGGGCCGCCCGGCGCGGGTAAGGGGACCCAGGCCAAGCACATCGCCGACACGTACCGCGTCCCCCACATCGCCACCGGGGACATCTTCCGCGCCAACGTCAAGGGAGGGACCGAGCTGGGCCGCAAGGCCAAGGAGTACATGGAGGCCGGTGAGCTGGTCCCCGACGACATCGTGGTGGGCATGGTGTCCGAGCGCATCCAGGAGGCGGACGCGGCCCCCGGCTTCATCCTCGACGGCTTCCCGCGCACGGTTCCGCAGGCCCAGGCCCTCGAGGAGCTTCTGGCCGAGCTGGCGCGGCCACTGAACTGCGTGCTGCGCTTCTCGCTGGACGCGGAGGAGATCGTCCGGCGCATCACCGGACGCCGGGTCTGCAGCGAGTGCGGTGAGACCTACCACGTCGAGTACAACCCTCCGCCCGACGACGCCTGCGCCTGCGGCGGCGAGCTCCTGCAACGCGATGACGACCGCGAGGAGGTGGTCCGCAACAGGCTGCTCGTCTACCACCGTCAGACCGAGCCGCTCGAGTTCTTCTACTGGCAACGGGGGCTTCTGCGCGACGTGGAGGCCGTCGGAGCAGTCGAGGAGGTCACCAAGCGAGCTCTCGGCGTGCTGGCAGACTACGTCGAACCGCCGGACGACGACGACCGGGGCCGGCCGTGATCATCCGCAAGTCCGCGGGCGAGCTGGACAAGATGGCGCGCGCCGGCGCGGTCGTGGCCCGCACCCTCGAACGGCTCATGCGCCAGGTCGAACCGGGGATGACGACCCTCGATCTCGACCGGATCGCCGAGTCAGCGATGCGCCGCCACGGCGCCACCCCCTCCTTCAAGGGCTACCGTGGCTTCCCCGCCTCGCTCTGTACGTCGGTGAACCACGAGATCGTGCACGGCATCCCCTCCAGCCGCACGGTCCTCAGCGAAGGTGACCTGCTGTCGATCGACTGCGGCGCGATCGTCGACGGCTTCCACGGCGACTCCGCGATCACCGTGGTCGTCGGCGGTGGGGACACCGTCAAGCCCGAGCTGCGTGACCTGCTGGTCGTCACCCGCAGGGCACTGTGGGCGGGACTCCGTCAGGTGGTCGCCGGCCGGCGTCTGGGGGACATCGGCAGCGCCGTCCAGGCGCACGCCGACGCGTACGGCTACGGCGTGGTCCGCGAGTACGTCGGGCACGGGATCGGCCGCTCGCTGCACGAGGACCCAGCCGTCCCCAACTACGGGTCGGCCGGGCGCGGCCTCAAGCTGTCGACGGGCTGGGTGCTCGCCATCGAGCCGATGTTCAACCTTGGGAGCGCTGCGACCCGCACCCTGCAGGACGGCTGGACGGTGGTCACGGCCGACGGCGCCCCGTCGGTCCACTGGGAGCACACCGTCGCCGTGACGGAGGACGGCCCGTGGGTGCTCACCGCCCGCGAGGACGAGCCGGAACGGCCGTTGGACGACATCCAGGAGGGCTGGTAGCCTGCCCGCGAGGCCCCGCCCGGCGGGGCCGAATTCCTTCCGTCCCCCGAGCGAGCGGCCCCGCGGTGCGCTGCGTGGAGGGGCAGGGAGGAGATGCGGGTGGTGGTAGGCCGCCGGCGGGACGATGTGGTGTGAGGCAGGCTTGGCGGAGAAGGAAGAGGCCATCCAGGTCGAGGGCACGGTCCTCGAACCGCTGCCGAACACCATGTTCCGCGTCGAGCTCGACAACGGGCACAAGGTGCTCGCGCACATCTCCGGGAAGATGCGGATGCACTACATCCGGATCCTCCCGGGCGACCGGGTGGTCGTGGAACTGAGCCCCTACGACCTCACCCGCGGCCGCATCACCTACCGCTACAAGTAGCCGACCGGGGCGCGAGCGGACCGTCCGGCGTCCGTGTCCCGGCCACCCCGCCGACCGCATTGGGAACACCGACGACCGCACCGGGCGGCGTCCAGGAGGGACGCGCGTGAAGGTCCACCCGTCCGTGAAACGGATCTGCGACAACTGCAAGATCATCCGCCGCAAGGGCCGGGTCATGGTGATCTGCACCAACCCGCGCCACAAGCAGCGGCAGGGCTAGCCCGCGGAGCGACCGCGGCGCGACGAGGAGCTGACAGGATGGCACGCATCGCCGGCGTGGACCTGCCCCGCGACAAGCGGGTGGTGATCGCGCTCACGTACATCTACGGGCTCGGACGCACACGCGCCGAGGAGGTCTGCGAGGGCGCCGGGCTGGACCACAACACCCGGGTGCGCGACCTGACCGACGACGAGGTGCAGCGCATCCGCCTCCACATCGACAACAACTACCGCGTCGAGGGCGACCTCCGCCGCGAGGTCGCGAACAACATCAAACGCAAGATCGAGATCGGCAGCTACCAGGGCATCCGCCACCGCCTCGGCCTGCCGGTCCGCGGCCAGCGCACCCACACCAACGCCCGTACCCGCAAGGGCCCGCGGCGCGCGGTCGGAGGGATCCGCAAGCACCAGCGCAAGCACTGAGACAGCCACGGGACGAACGGGCGGGAGCACGGACATGGCCAACCCCAAGAAGGGCCGCGCGAAGAAGCGCGAACGCAAGAACGTCGCGCACGCCCACGTCCACATCAAGTCGAGCTTCAACAACACCATCATCACGTTCTCCGACCCGCAGGGGAACGTGATCGCCTGGAGCTCCGGTGGGAACGCCGGCTTCAAGGGCAGCCGCAAGTCGACGCCGTTCGCCTCGCAACTCGCCGCGGAGCAGGCGGCACGGGCCGCCTACGACCACGGTGTGCGCAAGGTGGACGTCTACGTCAAGGGCCCCGGCGCGGGACGCGAGACCGCCATCCGCACGATCGCCGCGGCGGGGCTTGAGGTCGTTGCGATCAAGGACATCACACCCGTTCCGCACAACGGGTGCCGCCCACCGAAGCGCCGTCGGGTGTGACGGTGCCATCAACCTCACGAGGTCGCTGACGCATGGCTCGGTACACCGGTCCCGACTGCAAGCTCTGCCGCCGCGAGCGGCAGAAGCTGTACCTGAAGGGCACCAAATGTGACTCGCCGAAGTGTCCGGTCGAGCTGCGCCCGTACCCACCGGGCGAGCACGGCCGTGGCAGGATCAAGGAGAGCGAGTACCTGCTGCAGCTGCGGGAGAAGCAGAAGGCCCGTCGCGTCTACGGCGTGCTGGAACGCCAGTTCCGCAACTACTACCAGGCCGCCACGCGGATGCAGGGCCTGACCGGCGAGAACCTGCTGAAGCTGCTCGAGCTACGTCTCGACAACGTCGTGTACCGGGGGGGCCTCGCGCGGTCACGGGACGAGGCGCGCCAGCTGGTCCGTCACCGGCACGTGAGCGTCAACGGCCGCACCGTCAGCATCCCCTCGTACCGCGTGCGCCAGGGTGACGTGGTGCAGTTCCGCGAGCAGTCGCGCAGCATCACCCCGCTGATCGGCGCGCTCGAGATCTTCGGTCGCCACCCGGTGCCCGAGTGGCTGCGCACGGACCCGGACGCCCGTCGCATCGAGGTCGTGGGCGACCCGGAACGGCGCATGATCGACGTGCCGGTCCAGGAGCAGCTGATCGTGGAGCTGTACTCGAAGTGACGGCCTGAACCAGCCGGAGCGGTCGATGACCGGCTGGATGTACGCGGCGGTACCGACCGCGCGCCGCGACCACGCCAGGACACGAAGGGAACAACAGAGTGTCGGACTTCGATTTCTACACAGGAGACGGCGAGATCTCGCTGGGGCAGACCGCTGGCGGCTCGCCGTTCGTCGCCTACCGACCCCGTCTCCGAGAGGAGGTCGTCGACGAGGGCACCCGTTCACGGTTCACCGTGGAGCCGCTCGAGCCGGGTTTCGGCTACACCCTCGGCAACTCGCTGCGACGCACCCTCCTGGCGTCGATCCCCGGCGCCGCGGTGACCAGCATCCGCTTCACCGCGGCCGAGTCCGCCGGTGGTGACGGCGGCCAGGTCCTCCACGAGTTCGACTCCATCGAGGGGGTCAAGGAGGACGTGACCGACATCATCCTGAACATCAAGGATCTGGTGGTCCGCTCGAGCTCCGACGAGCCGATCGAGATCTTCCTCGGCGGCGACGGGCCGGGCGTGCTGACCGCAGAGAACATCTTCGCGCCGTCACAGGTCGAGGTGGTCAACGAGGGACTGCACATCGCGACCCTGAACGCGAACGGCCACCTCGAGATGTACCTCAGCGTGCAACGGGGCCGCGGCTACCGGACCGCCGACGAGAACAAGCGCGGCACCGAGCCGATCGGCGTCATCCCGATCGACTCGGTGTTCAGCCCGGTGCGCCGGGTGGCGTACCGCGTGGAGTCCACACGGGTCGAGCAGATGACCAACTACGACCGGCTGGTGCTCGACATCGAGACCAACGGGTCGGTCACTCCCGCGCAGGCGCTGTCCTCCGCCGGTGAGACCTTGAAGGTCCTGTTCGAGCAGTTCGCCCAGTTCGAGACGTCCGGTCCGGGTGGCATCGTGGTGTCGCCGGAGGAGGCGTTCGAAGCGCTCTCGCCGGACCTCATGATGCCGATCGAGGACCTCGACCTGTCGGTGCGCTCGTACAACTGCTTGAAGCGCGAGGGTGTCGGCACGGTCGGTGAGCTGCTCAGCAAGACGGAGAACGACCTGCTCGACATCCGCAACTTCGGCCAGAAGTCGGTCGACGAGGTGAAGGAGAAGCTCACGGAGCTGGGACTGTCGCTGGCGGAGTGAACCAGCCGGTCGGGTTGGGTCGGCGGATCGCCGGCGCGCGCCCCCGTTCCTCCGGCGGATCGCGGCGCGCGGAAGGGACCTCCGGCGGATCGCCTGCGGGCGGCTGCAGTCCTTCGGACAGTCGCCCTACGGCGATGCGCCTCCGGAACTCGGGTAGTCCACGGACCGACCAGCCCGATAAGCGTGAGGAGTGGTAGATGCCCAAGCCAAAGCGTGGACCACGGCTGGGCGCGGGACCTGCGCACCAGCGACTGATGCTGGCCAACCAGGCCCAGCAGCTCTTCCTGCACGGGCGCATCACCACGACCGAGGCCAAGGCGAAGGCGCTGCGGCCGTACGCCGAGCGCCTGATCACGAAGGCCAAGCGCGGCGATCTCCACGCCCGCCGACAGGTGCTGGCACAGATCAGCGACAAGGACGTGGTGGCGTACCTCTTCGAAGAGATCGCACCCCGCTTCGTGGAGCGTCCCGGCGGCTACACGCGCATCCTCAAGCTCGGCCCCCGGCAGGGTGACGGCGCCCGCATGGCCATCATCGAGCTCGTCGACTCCCCCGCGCGCGCACCGGAGGAGACCATCGAGGAGGGCAAGGCCCGTCGCCGGCGCGGCCTGTTCGGCCGGCGCCGCCGCGGCTCCCAACAGCCGGCCGACGTCGAGCGGGAGGAACAGCCGGTCGCACCGGCGCGCGAGGTCGAGGACGAGCTCGACGAGACCGTCTCCCCGGAGGCCCGGTCGGACACCGGGGAGGCCGCACCTCCCGATATCGGCACCCGGCCGACCGCGGCGGACCGGGCCGCGCAGCGCGACGCCGACCAGGCGCCCTCCGACGTGCCCACCACCACGGCGCCCGACCAGGAGGCGACCGAGCCCGACCTCGACCGCGACATCCGCCCCGACGCGGGTGGCGCGACGGGAAGCTGACCCCAGCCAGCGTCGCTGACGGTGCCCCGGCTGAGGATCGATCTCGCCTACGACGGGGGCCCCTTCCACGGTTTCGCTCGCCAGCCGGACGTCGCGACCGTGCAGGGCACGCTGGAGGACGCCCTCTCGCGCCTCCTGGGTCAAGCGGTCGACACGACCGGTGCCGGTCGCACCGACCGCGGCGTGCACGCGCTGGCACAGGTCGTGCACCTGGACGTCGACGAGACCGGGGCGGCGGCACGGCGTCAACTGGCGGACCTCCCCCGGTTGCGCGCGCGACTCGACCGGTTGGTCGGCGACGCGGTGGTGATCTGGCGGGTGGATCGGGTCGGTTCGGGCTTCCATGCGCGCTTCTCGGCGACGCAACGCCGTTACCACTACCGCATCGCCGCCGACGCGTTGGTGGTCCCTCTGCGCCGGTTCGACGTGTGGCGCCTCCGTCAGCCGTTGAGGGTCGAGCCGATGCGGATCGCCGCCGGTCACCTCACGGGTGAGCACGACTTCGCGTCGCTGTGCCGGGCGATCGCCGGCCGGAGCACTGTGCGGCGCATCGACCGTCTCACGGTGACACGGGAGCGCGACGGGCTCGTCCACGTCCGGGTCGCCGGGCCAGCCTTCTGTCACCAGCAGGTCCGCTCTCTGGTCGGGGTGCTGGTCGAGGTCGGTCGCGGCCGGCGGCCTCCCGGCTGGGCCGCCGACGTGCTCGCGGCCCGCGACCGCGCCGCGGCGGCGAGCGTCGCACCGGCGCACGGGCTGACGCTGGAGCGTGTCTCCTACGGCCGGGGCTACCCGGCCGCCCCGCCACCTGGGGCGCTGCCGCCGACGTGACCTGACCCGTTTGTCGCCCCCCGCACCGCGGGGTAGGCTCCATGACGCGGCCCGTGACGGGCCGTGTCGTCCGCAGGTCGGCCAGCATCCCGTGCAAAGCGGCGATGCCCGCGCGCCGCCGGCACGCCGCGAGAACACGAGGACGCGCCTCCGATGGGCACCTACAGCCTGAGCGCCAAGGAGATCCGGCGTGAGTGGTACGTGGTCGATGCCAAGGACCAGGTCCTGGGCCGGCTCGCCACGCGTGTCGCCCATGTGCTGCGCGGCAAGCACAAGCCGAGCTTCACACCTCACCTCGACGTCGGTGACCACGTGATCGTCATCAACGCTGCTGAGGTGCGGCTCACCGGCCGCAAGGCGGAACGCAAGCTGTGGCACCGCCACTCCGGCTTTCCGGGCGGCTTGAAGTCGGTGCCGTTCGCACGGCTGCTCGCCGAGACCCCCGAGCAGGCGGTGACCAAGTCGATCACGGGCATGCTGCCCAAGAACCGGCTGGGGCGGCAGATGGCCAGGAAGCTCAAGGTGTACGCCGGTCCCGACCATCCCCACACCGCCCAGCAGCCCAAGCCACTGCCCGACTGGTTGGCGTGAGAGGAGCACCGCCGATGCCCGAGCAGATCTTCGTCGGACGCCGTAAGTCCGCCGTGGCACGGGTCCGACTGCGCAAGGGCAGCGGACGGTTCGAGCTCAACGGACGACCGCTGGAGGACTACTTCCGCACCGAGAAGCACCGCTTCCACGTCGTCGAGCCGCTCCGCCTCCTCGAGGAGGACGGCAAGTGGGACGTGTTCGCCCGCCTGCACGGCGGTGGGATCACCGGGCAGGCCGGCGCGCTGCGTCTCGGGATCGCGCGCGCGCTCGCCTCGACGGACACCGACTGGCGCAGCCCCCTGAAGGACGCCGGGATGCTGTCGCGGGATGCCCGACACGTGGAACGCAAGAAGTACGGCCTGAAGAAGGCCCGCAAAGCCCCCCAGTACAGCAAGCGCTGACGGCTCGCCGGATCCTCGTCCCCGTGTCCCGGTTACGGGTCCCCCGCCCACGACGGTCGACGCTCTGGCGCGCCACCGCGACACGGTGGGCGGCGCGGCTACCCTCACCCGCGACCAGGGGGACCCGTGTGGGCAAGCTCTTCGGCACCGACGGGATCCGGGGCGTCGCCAACCTGGAGCTGACCCCCGAGCTGGCCCTGTCCCTGGGTCGCGCCATCGTCACGATGCTGCGGGAAGGCGGCGTCCAGCGACCCGCCGTCCTGGTCGGTCGCGACCCACGCTGGTCGGGGGAGCTGCTGGAGTCGGCGCTCGTCGCCGGGATCGCGGCGGCCGGCGGGGACGCGGTCACCGTAGGAGTGGTCCCGACCCCCGCCATCGCCTTCCTCACGGACGCGTCCGACGTCGCCGCCGGCGCGATGATCAGCGCATCCCACAACCCGGTCGGTGACAACGGCATAAAGGTCTTCGCCGGTGACGGCTTCAAGTTCAGCGACCAGGCGGAGGACCGGCTCGAGGAGCTGATCGAGCACCCCGACCTGCCCCGCCCCACCGGCACGGCTGTCGGTCGCATCGTCAACGACCCCACCCGGACGATGGCGTACATCGAGCACCTGCTGGGGGCCGCCGACCGCGACCTCGGCGGACTCAAGCTGGTGGTCGACGGGGCCAACGGTGCCGCCAGCACCATCGCCCCGCTCGTCTACCGACGGCTTGGCGCCGAGGTGTTCGATATCCACTGCCGTCCTGACGGGGCCAACATCAACGTCGGGGTGGGCTCCACCCATCCCGAGGTGGTGGCCGCGGCCGTGCGCGAGCGCGGCGCCGACGTCGGGCTCGCCCACGACGGCGACGCCGACCGGCTGATCGCCGCCGACAGCGAGGGCGGCGAGGTCGATGGGGACGTGACCCTGGCCATCCTCGCCGATGCACGCAAGCGTCAGAACTCGCTCCCTGGCGACAGGGTGGTCACCACGGTGATGACCAACCTCGGGTTCAAGCGCGCCATGGAGCATCTCGGCATCCGGGTCGTCGAGACGCGCGTCGGCGATCGCTACGTGCTCGAGGCGATGCGCGAGCACGACGCGGTGCTCGGCGGCGAGCAGAGCGGCCACCTGGTCCAGCTGGATCACGCCACGACCGGGGACGGGATCCTCACAGCTCTGAAGCTCCTCGGCGTCGTGCGCGAGTCGGACACCCCGTTGCGCGAACTGGCAACCATCATGACCCGCCTGCCGCAGGTGCTGGTCAACGTCCCGGTGCTCGACCGGTCCGGACTCGAGCGATCCACCGACGTGTGGGAGGCGGTGCGGCGCGAGGAAGCGGTGCTCGGCCACGACGGACGCGTCCTGGTCCGCCCGTCCGGCACCGAGCCGCTGGTGCGCGTGATGGTGGAGGCGCCCACGCAAGCAGCGGCCCAGGCCACCGCGCAGCGGATCGCATCCACGGTTCGGTCGGCCCTCGGAGCACGCTGAGCCCGTCCTCCCCGAGCACGTTCCGCCGGGGACGGCGCGCCTGCCCTGCGTCACTACCGCTTCACTCCATGAGTGACCTAGCCTGCGCGGCGGTCGGATCCCTGTCGGAAGCCGTGCCGTGTGCGGGATCATTGGAGTCACCGGGCGACAGGACGCGTTACGCGTCCTTCTCGAGGGGCTGTCACGGCTGGAGTACCGCGGCTACGACTCGGCGGGGATCGTCCTGCAGCAGGCCGGCGGCAGCGGCGACCTGCGCGTCGTCAAGCGGGCCGGCAAGCTGGGGCAGCTGCTGCGCACGGTGGAAGGTCAGCCGCTGCCGGGCCGGACCGGCCTCGGGCACACGCGCTGGGCGACGCACGGTGCCCCCAGCGACCGCAACGCCCACCCGCACACCGACCCGGCGGGCAAGGTCGCGGTGGTCCACAACGGCATCATCGAGAACTACCAGTCGCTACGGGCGTCGCTCGGCGAGCGCACTTTCCTCTCCGACACCGACACGGAGGTCGTGGCTCACCTGGTCGCGGACGCCTACGAGCGGCACCGGGCCGTGTCCGGCCAGGGTGACCTGCTGACGGCGGTGCTGGACGTGGTCGCACGTCTCGACGGCGCCTACTCGCTGTGCTTCATCCACGCCGACGAGCCCGACGTGCTGGTCGTGGCGCGTGAGGAGTCCCCGCTGATCGTCGCCCAGGCCGACGGCGTCGGCTACTGCGCGTCCGACATCCCCGCCCTGATCGACCACACGCAGCGCGTGGCGGCCCTCCACGACGGTCAGGTGGCGCGTATCACGCCGGATCGCATCGACGTGTTCGACCACGCGGGTCGCCCGGCGCAGCCGCACGCGTACGACATCACCTGGGACATCGCGGCCGCGGAGAAGCTCGGGTACCGGCACTTCATGCTCAAGGAGATCCATGAGCAGCCCCAGGCCGTCGCGGACACGCTGCTGAACCGTCAGCGCGAGGGTGAGATCGTGCTCGACGAACTGCGCGTCGACCTGGACGAGTTCGCGCGTCTCGACAAGATCTTCATCGTCGCGTGCGGGACCTCGCTGCACGCCGGGATGCTCGCCAAGCTCGCGATCGAGCACTGGGCGGGAATCCCCGTGGAGGTGGAGGTCGCCAGCGAGTTCCGCTACCGCGACCCGATCCTCTCCGAGCACACGCTGGTCGTGGCGATCAGCCAGTCCGGCGAGACCATCGACACGCTGGCCGCCGTCGGCCACGCGCGCGACCAGCGCGCCAAGGTGGCGGCCATCACGAACGTGGTCGGATCGAGCCTCGCCCGTCAGGCTGACGCGGTCCTGTACACCCACGCTGGGCCCGAGATCGGGGTGGCCGCCACCAAGACGTTCGTGACCCAGATCGTCGGCGTGGAGCTGATCGCTCTGTACCTGGCGCAGATCCGTCGGGCCCTGTGGCCCGACG
>DASZZX010000267.1:0-7130 GCA_036260415.1 Nitriliruptorales bacterium | reverse complement strand
CCACGAAGACCACCTCGGCGTCGTCCACCTGCTCCCCAAGGGGCCGCGGGTCGACGACGCACGAGGCGAACGCTGGCACCCCCGTCCACGGAGCCGCCCCGACCAGCACGCTGGTCAGCACGACGGTGACCGCGACGGTCTTGAGCAGAGCTCGCGCGATGGTGTCCATGCCGCTGAGACGCCCGCGACCAGGCGGTGGTTCCCAACGGTCACACACGGGGGTGACACCGGGACGGGCACGACGCTCGGCACCGCAGGGACCGAGCAGCTTGGTCCCCTCGCCCAGGGCCTGCTCCCGGCCGGAGCCGGGACCGCCCGCCCGGACCGGTAGGGTCGCTGGCCATGGACACGATCTCGCGCCTGTCGTCCTTCGGCGTGTGGGCCAGCCACCTGGGGCTCCTGCCGATCGGCACCGCGCGACAGCTGGCCGCCGACATCGAGGCGCTGGGGTACTCGGCGCTGTGGGTGGGCGAGGCCGAGTCCAGAGAGGCCCTGACCCACGCAGGGCTGCTGCTCGCCGCCACCTCCCGCGTGGTCGTCGCGACCGGGATCGCCAACATCTGGGCGCGCGACGCCATGGCGATGGTCAACGGCGCCCGCACGCTCGCCGAGGCCTACCCGGGGCGGTTCCTGTTGGGGATCGGTGCGAGCCACGCCCCGTTGCTCGACCGGCGTGGCCAGGCGTACGCGCGTCCGTACTCGGCCATGGTGGACTACCTCGACGCGATGGAGGTCGCACCGTGGCGGGGCCCGGCCGTGCCGGAGGCGCCGCCGGTGGTGCTGGCGGCGCTCGGGCCCCGGATGCTCGCGCTGGCCCGGGTGCGCACCGCCGGCGCGCACACCTTCCTGGCGCCGGTGGAGCACACACGCCGGGCACGGCAGATCCTCGGCCCCGGTCGGCTCCTGGTGCCCGAGCAGGCGGTGGTGCTCGCCGACACCCGCGACCAGGCGCGCCAGGTGGCCGAGCGTCACCTGCGCGGCTACCTCACCCTGCCCAACTACCGTCGCCACCTCGAGCGCCTGGGGTGGACCGCCGGGGACATGGACGGCGCCGTGTCCGACCGTCTGTTCGACGCACTGGTGGCATGGGGAGACCCGGCGCGGGTCGCGGAGGGGCTGCGCGCCCACATCGACGCGGGCGCCGATCACGTCGCGGTCCACCCTCTCACCCCGTCGGCCGGCGACCTGCCGCGGACCGAACTCGCAGCGCTGGCACCCGACCTCGGGCTCGCGCGCTGAGCGACGGTCGGGCGCCCGGTCTCAGCCCAAGAGCCGGACGAGGTCGTCCTCGCGCTCGACGCGGCCCGTCCGGCTCAGGTTGGTGACCGCCGTGCTCACCTTGCGGCGCGTCGCGTCGCTGTCGCCCGCCTCCACGAGCCGCTCGACCAGTCGGTCGATCGTCACCTGCTGCTCCTCCGCCAACAGCCGTAGGACACGCTCGCCGTAACCCACCGACGTGTCGCCCGGGTCGATGCTCAGATCGGCGCCGGACTGGCGGGTGGCGGGCGTTTCCGCGGTTGTCGCGGCGTCGTGGTGGGGGACCCCGTCGGCTGCTGCTCGCAGCCCCGCGAGCTGACCCCGCTGGTAGGCGAGCAGCTCCTCGAGGCGCTCGACCTGGGCGACGAGACCGTCGCGCAGCTGTTCGTTTCGGGTGATGGTGGCGTCCAGCTGCGACGCCATCTGCCCCAGGAGCGACCGGGTGTCGCCCGTGAGCTGGTCCACCATCTCGGCCGCCCGACGAACGCCGCCCTCAAACTGCTCAGCCACATCGGTCCTTCTCACCGCCTCCGCGTGACGCTACCGCACTCCCCCGGCGTCGAGGAGCTGGCGGTCACACCGGCCAGGCGCGGTCGGTGCCCGTCAGCCGGCGGCTGTCGTGCAGCGACAGGCCCAGGTGGCGCGCGAGCTCCGCCTGGCTGCGCCCGAGCGACATCAGCGCCTCGGCCGCCTCGGGCTGCAGCTGCGGGAGGTCGCTCGGTTGGAACCAGCGCAGCTCCACGATCTCGGCCGAGTCGCTGCCGACCCGGGGCGCAGCGCTCTCGTCGAAGCGGCAACGGAACACCACGTCCACCCGGCGTGGCCCCGGCGCCACCACCACGGCCGGTGGCGCGAGGGTCTCCACCTGCAGACCGGTCTCCTCCAGCGCCTCCCGGCGGGCGCAGTCCTCGATCGACTCGCCCCGCTTGGTCAGCCCTCCGGGGAAGCCCCACCGGCTGCGGTACGACAGCCGCACCAGGAGGATGGCGCCGTCGTGGCGCTGGATCACGCAGATCGCACCGACCGTGTACGAGGGGGCCAGTCGGCGAACCACGAAGCGCCGGCCGACCACCGGCAAGCGGCGGTAGGCCTTGAGGGCGAGCAGGTGCAGCCGGCGGATCACCCGCGGCCGTCCAGCCGCGCGAGGGCGTCCACCTGCCTCTGACCGACGGCTTCCACGTCGACGGTTGCGGCGGTGGCAGCGCGTGGTTTGTCGCGGGGTGACATCGGGCCGCGATGCTACCGAGCACCACCGCGGGGCCTTGGTCGAAGGACCGGTGGGATGCCTCGATCGGGGCGTGCAGCCGCCGGCGACGACCGATACCCCCGGCGCTCGCGCCAGGCCGTGCTCCGACAGCTGTCGCGGCCGGCTGTGACCGATCAGCGGGCCGATAGCCCGGAGGCCGTTCAGCCGCCGGTCAGCTCGGCGGGGGTCGCCGACAGCTGCATCAGCCGGCCGTCACGGATCACGCGCAGTGTGACCGGTCGTCCGATGCGGTCACCGGCGAGGACGTGCTGGAGGTGGGCAACGTCACCGACGGGCTCGTCGTCCACCGCGACGACGATGTCCTCCACCCGTACGCCCGCGACCGCAGCGGGGCTGCCGGGCACCACCTGCACGACCTCGACGCCCGCCTCCGCGCCGAGCTCGTCGCGGGCGCGCGGCGGCAGCGGCCGGGCGCCACCCGCGATGCCCAGGTACGCGCGGCGGTAGCGACCGTCGGCGATCAGCGCCGCGATGATGGTCAGGGTGGTCGCGTCGACCGGGACGGCGAGGCCGAGCCCGATCCCGGCCACCGCCGTGTTGACGCCGACCAGGCAGCCGCGTGCGTCCACTAGCGCGCCGCCGGAGTTGCCCGGGTTCAGAGCCGCGTCCGTCTGGATGACGTTCTCCACGAACCGGCTCACCGCCCCGTCGCGGGTCGGAAGGGACCGGCCGAGCGCGCTGACGACCCCGGCGGTGACCGAGCCGGCGAAGCCCAGCGCGTTGCCGATGGCCACGACCAGCTGTCCCACCTTGAGCCGCTCCGCGTCGCCCAACCGCGCGGCTGGCAGGTGCCCCGCATCGACCCGGACGACCGCCAGGTCGCTGAGGTTGTCGCGACCGACGACCTCGAACGAGGTCTCGCGGCCGTCGGTGAACAGCGCGGCGCCCCGGTCGGCGGTCGCGACGACGTGGGCGGACGTCAGCAGGTACCCGTCGGGGGTCAGCACGACCGCCGAACCGGCGCCGCCCGGTCGGCCGTCGCGACGGGGTCGCAGCCGCAGGGAGGCGACCGACGGAGCGACCCGCTCCGCCACGGTCGTGACGACCCGCGAGTACGCGTCCAGCGCCTCATCCTCACCGACCTCGGGGACCAGCGTCGGGTGCTGGCGGTCACGGGTGGCGTCCACGCCCGGCCTCAGGCGAGGTCGGGGCCGGCGGCCCGCACGCTGGCGACGTGCACGAAGGCGGCACGCAGCTGCGCGAGCCAGTCGCTCTCCCGATCGGCGACGCGCTGGATGCACCAGGCGACGGCTTCGCTGCGGCTGCGGACCACTCCCGCGTCGATCAGGGTGTCCAGCACCTGCCGTTCGGGGAGCCGCAGACGCGTCATCACGGGCACCGTGTTGGTGGTGAACAGGCGGCGCAGCCCGCCGCACACCACCCCCCACGACACCCGGCGGCGGAAGGTGCTCTCGGCCGCGCGCGCGATCGCGATGCGCTCGCCACGGGTGGCCTCGCGGAACGCCCCGATGGCGCCGGCGAGGCGCGCTTCCTTCAGCCCCTCCGTCTCGTCGGCTTCGGCGGGCGGCTCCTCGATCGTGCCGACGATCAGGATCTCCTCGGGATCGCTCAAGAGCTCGATCGAGGTGAACCAGTCGCGGGGAATGCGGCGGGTGAACCACAGCTCGAGGTCGCTGTTGGTGAGGGCGGTACGGGCCACAGCGGCTCCGATCGGGTCGTTGCCATCGGCGATAGCGTGTAATGATGATTACACCATCACGGGGTCGAGGCGGCGAACGGACGGGCGCGCAGCGCACCCGAGGGTTCCGTGGCGCACGTACGTTGGCGGCCACGCCGCGCGACGGGCAGCCACGCGCAGCGCGACGGGGGTGACGCGGTTGGACGAACGGCGACGCGTGCGTCTGTCCCGACGGCTCTCGTACCTGCTGCGCCACGATCCGCGGTCCGCTGGCCTGGTGCTCGACCCCGGCGGCTGGGTCGACGTCGAACGCCTGCTGGAGGGTCTGGGGTTGCAGCCGGACGAGTTGCGTGAGGTCGTCCGACCGCGCCCCGGCGGCAAGGACCGTTTCGAGCTGTCGGCGGACGGGACGCGCATCCGGGCGCGGTACGGTCACAGCGTTGAGGTCGACCTCGGCTACGCCCCGACCCCACCGCCCCCCGTGCTGTACCACGGCACGGCTCGCCGCTTCCTCACCGACATCCGCCGCGACGGGCTGTCGCCGATGCGCCGCCGGCAGGTGCACCTGTCCGAGGATGCGGCGTCGGCACGTGAGGTGGGGGCGCGGCACGGTTCTCCCGTCGTGCTCGCGATCGACGCCGGCGCGATGGCGCTCGACGGGGCGGTGTTCCACCGCCTGCCCGGCGGCGTGTGGCTGACCGCCCAGGTCCCCGCGGAGCGCATCCTGGAGGTGGTCGACGACCGCAGCGAGCAGGGTGAGCAGGCGTGAGCTGGCGACGGGCGGTCGGGTCGCGCCGGTCGGGCCGCGTCCAGGCCTCGCGACCGACCGAGCTGCCAGGTCGCCGCCGCGAGGTCCGGGACGTCCGGACACGCCGACGACCATGACCGTGCTCCGCCCCCCGCGAAGCTGGATGTGTGACCTCCGTCCGGCCCCCCGCGGAAGACAGGCCAATGGCGCACCTGGCATGCCACCCGGACGAGACGGTCAGCTGGGAGGCCTTCAAGCGTGTCGCCGCCCCCGCAGCCGCTCTGGACGGCTACGTCGCCGGCCCCACCCGCGCCAACCCCACGCACGCGACCTTCGACCACCACGCCGAGGTCGACCGCCTCGCCACCCGCGCGACGTGCGAACAGGTCGCGGTCTCGATCCGGTTCGGGCCGCTGCCGGTGCTCGCCGACCCGAGCAAGCTGACCGTGCACGTCAACCACGCCGACGAGGACGTCGCACTGTCGGTCTGGCTGCTCGACAACCAGCACCGCGTCGACGACCACAGCATCTGGCGGCTCGTGCACGCCGAGGGGATCCTCGACACGACCGGCGGTTGCTGCGTGCCTGCGGAGGACCGTGCCTTCATCGAGCAGCTCGCCTGGATCTTCGCGCCGTGCAAGGAGCGTCGCACGACGGCGACCGGGATGGCCGCCACCATCGCCACGGTGGGCGAGCGGCTGGACCGCTACGCGGAGGGTCGCGCGGAACGCGAACCAGCCGGCGTGGGCTACCGGTTGATCGAGCGTCGCGGCCCCATCGCCGCCATCGAGGAGTACGGGGTCCTCTCGCGTGTGTCCCTGTCGGCCGACGGCATCGACGTGTACGTGTCCTTGCGCGAGCTGGACGACAGGCAGGAGGTCACCATCGGCAAGACCAGCCCGCGGCCCGACTTCGACCTCTCGGCCGCGTTCGAGGAGCTGAACCTGCGCGAGGAAGCCGAGCCGAACGACTCCTGGGGCGGTAGCAGCATGATCGGGGGCTCACCCCGCGCGAGCGGCACCGACCTGACGCTGGAGGTCATCCTCGACGTCCTCGAGCACAGCCGGACCGAGGCCACCGGTCCGTTCCTGGTCGAGACCGGTCCCCTGCCGGACATCTACTGATCTGACCGCAGCGATCAGCGGCAGGCAGCGGGATAACCCAGATCGATCCGCTCCCGCAGCCGCTGTCTGCGGGCGACGCCGGGCGTGGATCGCGGGGCCGCACGGGCTCACCGGCCGGGCCCAGCGCCGTCCGGGGTGCTCGCACGCGCTGCGTACGTCCAGCATCCGGACGCGTGGTGCGTCCGCCGGCCAGCTCAGCCGCGCACGTGGACCGGATCGTCGCGCTCGACCAGAGTCGGGAAGTACTCGGCGATGTGCATCGGGATACGCACGCACCCGTGCGAGGCCGGGTGGGTCGGGACGGACGGCGAACCGTGCACCGCGAGGCCGCCGTGGAAGTACACGGGGTTGTACAGCAGGCCCAGATCGGACTCCCGCCAGCCCTGCCACCGCCAGCTGAAGCGGTAGTCGCCCGCCGGGGTGACCGCACGCCGACAGCCGCCCCTGCGGGTACAGAACCGTTCGCCGTTTCCCGACGACACGTGCGTGACGAGCTCCAGGTCCCCTCGCCCGTCGTAGAGGAACAGCAGCTGGCGGGCGAGATCGATCTCCACCCGGCCCGGCCCTCCGCCGGCCACCAGGGGCGGCACGTTCGGGTCGGTCCAGTTGATCCGGCGCCACAGGTCGGAGGTGACCCTGCCGTCGGGAGCGAGCCCGTGCAGCTTCTGGAGCGTCCAGACCGCGTACAGCGTTTCCAGGCCGTAGTAGCCGCTGGCCTGGCCGGGGTCGAGGTGCAGCTCCCGCAGGCGGCGCTGCAAGAACGCCACGTCCGGGCCGCGGTCGCCGGGCGTCAACTCGGCGAGCAGCATCCGGTTGGCCCTGGTGGAGGGCACCACGACCGGGCGCGGCGGGCCGAGCGACGATGCCGGTGCGGAGTGGTCGTGCCCGGCGGGCTGCGCGAGGGTGCCCGCCGTGACGCGGTCGCCGCCCGCTCGTGCGCCCGCTGGCGAGCGGTCCACCCGCCCGGCGACGGACCGGTTCGGCGCCTCGGACGGCGCGATCGCTGTGACGACGGCGAGTGTCAGCGCCAACGTGGCGACCATCCCGGCGGCCCGCCGGCGGCGACGACCGCGGGCCAAGCCGGCCGGCCCCGCC
>DASZZX010000266.1:0-3172 GCA_036260415.1 Nitriliruptorales bacterium | reverse complement strand
GTGGATGCGGCCGACACCACCTCCCACCGATCCCGGCCGCATAGACTGCGACGGGGGTCCCGGTCCCGCGGGAGGCCCACCATGTCGACCACCGTCTCGGCCAGCACGGATCACGGCTGCCTGCTCGTCGCCGACATCTCGGGCTACACGAGCTATCTGATGGGCAGTGAGCTCGACCACGCCCAGGACGTCCTCGGGGACCTCATGGAGACGGTCGTCCGGGCGCTTGAGGCGACCTTCCGGGTGAGCAAGCTGGAGGGCGATGCGGCGTTCGCGTACGCCGTGGTCGACCGGATCGACGCGTCGATGCTGCTGGACACGATCGACGCGTGCTACTTCACCTTCCGGGCACGGCTCCGCGACGTCGACCGCGCCACCTCGTGCGACTGCAACGCCTGCGTGCTGATCCCCCACCTCGACCTGAAGGTGATCGTGCACCACGGCGCCTTCGCCCGCCGGAAGGTGGCGGGCAGCGAGGAGCTGACGGGACGCGACGTGATCCTCGTGCACCGGCTGCTCAAGAACAGCGTCTCGGAGACCTTCGGGGTGCGCGGGTACGCCCTTCTCACCGACGCATGCGTCGACGCCATGGGGATCGACCCCGAACCGCTCGGCTACCGGCGTCATGTCGAGCGCTACGACGACCTCGGCACGGTCAGCGGGTACGTCGGCGACCTCGAGGAACGGTGGCTGGCGGAGCAGGAGCGGCGGCGGGTGTACGTGACACCCGCTGACGCGGCGTTCGAGGTGACATCCGGCGTGTTCACGGCACCACCCGAGGTGGTCTGGGAATTCCTCACTGTCCCTGAGCGGCGGGCCCTGTGGGGCGCGGACCGGGTGGACCAGGTGGCCGGCGGAGCCCGGCGGGGCGTCGGGACGACCAACCACTGCATCCACGGCAAGGACGTCATCGTGGAGCATCTGCTCGACTGGCGTCCGTTCCGCTACTACACGGTCGGCTACACGTTCCCGCTGCTCGGCGACTGGTACTGGACGCTCGAGCTGGAACCCGTCGACGAAGGAACCCGCGTGCACGTCCGTCCGGTGGCGTACTCGGGACGGCGAGCGGTCCTCATCCGGTTGTTCCGCAGGAAGGTCGAGCGTGATTTCGCGGCGGCCTTCGAGAGGCTGGGGGCGGTGCTGGACCGGGAACTCGCGACGGTGTGACGTCCGGGCTCGCGTGGCGACGATCAGCCGCGGACGGCACACGCAGCGGCAGACGAACCGTGAACGCGTGGTCCTCGCCAGTGTCGACATCGATCGAACCACGTAGCTCTCGACGACCCGGTAGGCGGTGAGCAGCCCCAGCCACCGCAGTTGGCATGAGCTCCTTCCAATGGAGTCGCCGACGGGCTCACCGGGTTGCCCACGGACGGTGGGTCGCGTCCCACAACTGCGACATGACGCGCTTCGCACCGTCCTTCGCCGATATCGATGGCTCGTTGCTCGCCGCCCTCGTCATGCTCTCCTGCGGCCAACCCTCCGCCTGTCCTATGCCGACGGGCAGCCTTCCACATCCGCCGGTTCGCGGCCGTGCTCGCCGCCACCTCCCAGCGTGACCGAGACCGGAGGTTGCAGGCTACGACTCCGCGCACCCCGACGCCGGCGCGCAGGAGGTACACCGCCGATCTCACAAGTCCGTCGTGTGGCGGAGGAGGAGCTCGGCGAGATCGGTGGGGTCGACGCGGGACTCGTTCGCCAGGACCGTGATGACGATGTCGTGGTCGAGCACGTGCCAGGTGACCGTGCGGGACCCGGGTAGGAACCCGCCGTGCCCCACGACGAGGGTCCGCCGGTCGGGGTAGGCCAGCTCGACGCCGAGGCCGTAGCCGTCGTAACGGCGGTCGTGAGGTCCGGAAGAGGTCATCAGGGCCACGAGTGGTGTGGGCAGCAGCGTGCCGTCGAGGATCGCCCGGGTGGCGCGGGTGACGTCGGCCACGGTGGAGACGATCGCGCCGGCAGGACCTTCGGAGGTCTCGAGCGACGGCCAGGCGCCGGTTTCGACGTTCTCGGTGTCGCCGTCGTTGTCGGCGTCGAAGTAGCCGGGAACCACTCGCGCGGGGGGCTCTCCGTGGCTGGGGATGGTGGTGGCGGTCAACTCGAGCGGTTCGATGATGCGGTCGCGAACCTGGTCGGCCCAGGTGTCCCCCGTCACGGACTCGATGAGCTGACCGATCAGCACGTAGTCGGTGTTGGAGTAGGCGTAGCCCTGACCGGGGGCGAACTCGGGCCGGAGGTTGGCGACGGTTGCCAACACCTCGGCGGTGGTCCATCGGTGCGTGCGATCGTCGAGGAGTCGTTGACCGAGCCCGGGCACGGACGCGTAGTCGGGGATGCCGCTCGTGTGGTTGAGGAGTTGGCGGACCGTGACCTCACGCGGGATCTCGATGGCAGGGAGGTAGCGGCTGGCTGGCTCGTCGATAGCGACGCGGCCTTCGTCGACGAGCTGTAGGACCACCGCGCCGACGAACATCTTCGTGATGCTCGCGATCCGGAACCGGGCGTTAGCTCGCACCGGGGGCCCCCCGCGGTGGCGGGTGCCGGCGGCGAACACCTGCATCCCATGAGCGGGCTGGTCGATGGCAGCGACGACCGCCGGCGCACCCGATCGTGCCTGCCAGCGTTCCACGAGAGTGGCTGCGTCGTCAGCGGTGCGTGCGTCGACGGGTGCGCAGGCTCCCATCACCAGCAGGGCGCCGGCGGTCAACGCGGCCGCCGTGCGGTTCATGTGATGTTCGCCCGTACGGTCCGGACGGCGCCCGCGGCGAGGAACGCGGCGGTGTAACCGGAGAGCAGGATCACTCCCGCCCACGCGGGGAGCAGGCCGGGCATGGCGGCATCACGGGCCATGGCCGCAGCCGCTCCGGCGTGGAGCTCGCGGGCGATGCGCAGACGCTCCTGCGTGGCCGCGTGGCGGGCCAACTCTTCACGAGCGGCCTCCAGCTGGCGCGCGCGCTCGACGTGCAACTGCGCCTCCCGCTGCGAACGACGCACCGTGTCACCCAGGATCCAGGACGCCAGCAGGAACACGGCGTACAGCAGCAGCGAGTCCCACGATGGGGTGCGGTCGGTCACCAGCGTCCCCACGGTCAGCAGGCCGACCGCGGCCCAACACCACCAGCGCGACCAGACGCTCTCGCTGCGTCGCGATCGTGAACACCACCACCAGCGC
>DASZZX010000265.1:0-5172 GCA_036260415.1 Nitriliruptorales bacterium | reverse complement strand
CGAGGATCGGGATGGCTTGTTCCAGGAGCTCGGCCGCCTCGGCGAACTCGGCTGCGAGCAGCTTGCCGTGACCGATCAGCGCGAGCGGCAGCGCGCGCAGCGGGTCGTCGCCCAGCGACTCGGCCAGCTCACGGGCGGCCTGCAGCGACGCTCGCAGGGGTGCGCTGGTGGCGTACCACTCACCCATGAGGTTGCGCGTATCGGCGTTGACCAGGTGCGCTCGCGCGAGCAGCTCGGGGTCGCCGAGCCGCTCGGCGTCGGGCAGAACCCGGTCCAGCACACGCAGCATGTCCTCGCCGGGGACGAACGTGCGCCCCGCCTGGAGCCACCCGAGACCGGCGAGCACGCGCCGGCGCAGGGCCTCGCGGTCGTCGTTGTCGGCGGGAAGGTGGCTCGCGGCGCGCTCGAAGAAGGCCAGCGCTTCCCGGTTGGCGAAGCGGCGCAGCGCGCGCTCGCCGGCCACCAGCAGGTGCTCCGCCGCACGTGCGACGTCACCAGCCTGCTCGTAGTGGTGGGCGAGGAGTGCCGACAGCTCGTCGCGGCGGTCGGGCTGCAGCCGCAGCAGCGCCTCGGCCACTCGCAGATGCAGGTCGCGGCGCTGACGCCGGAGCAGCGAGCCGTACGCGGCCTCCTGGACGAGGGCGTGACGGAAGCTGTAGCGCAGCTCGGGGGAGGTGCCTGCCAGATCGACCAGGCCCGCGGCTTCGAGCGTGCCAAGGTGGCCGAGTGGCGCACCGTCCGGCGCGGACACCTCCTCCAGCAGCGGCACCGGGAACTCCCGGCCGATCACCGACGCGATCCGCAGGATCGTGCGCGGGCGATCGGGCAGGCGGTCGATGCGGGCCAGCAGCAGCCCGTGCACCGTGTCGGGGATCGTCACGTCCCGGGGCACACCGTCCGCCACCCACGTGGTCCCTGCCCGGACGATCACAGTGCGTTCGATGAGCATGCGGATGACCTCCTCGAGGAAGAACGGGTTGCCCTCCGTCTTCCCGAGCAGGATCGCGCGCAGAGCCTCCGGCAGGGACTCGATCTCGAGCAGGTGGGCGACCAGCTCGCGGCTCTGCTCCGGCGACAGCGGCTCCAGACGCAGCTCGCGCAGCGACTCGCCGAACACCTCGCGGGCGTCGCTGACCAGCTGCCAGCCGGGCACGTCGCGCTCCGGCCGGGCGGTGCACACCAGGAGCACGGGGGCCTGGTGGGCGAGTGGCAGCAGCGAACCGACCAGGTCCACCGAGGACGGGTCGGCCCAGTGGACGTCCTCGCAGGCGAGCACCACGGGGCGCCGGTGGGCGGCCGCGGTGAGCAGCGCGCCGAGCGCCTCCTGGTAGTGGGCCTGCAGCGCGGCCGGGTCGAGCCCCTCCAGGCGCTCGGCCAGGGCCGCCTCGAGGGGAAGCGCGAGCAGGTGGGCGACGTACCCGTACGGCGTCGACCAGCTGTCGCCCAGGAGGTCGCGGCAGCCGGCCTCGAGGGCAGCCGCCAGCTCGTCGGGGCTGGCGCCGGGCGGTGCCTCCACCAGCGACCGCACGAGGCCGACCACCAGGTGGTGCGGCAGGTCGGCGCCGTAGGACAGGCCGCGTGTCTCGACCCAGGCCGCGTCGCGCGCGGTCGCCTCGGCGCGCAGCTCGGTGAGGAGGCGGGTCTTGCCGATCCCCGGTTCGCCGAGGACGACCGCCATGCGTCCGCGGCCGGCGAGCACCGCGTCGAGGAGGCCGAGCAGTTGTCGCAGGGCGCCGTCCCGGCCGACCATCGGGCTGTGCAGCCCGCGGATCCCGCGTGTGGGGCCGGGGAGGGTCGCCAGCCGCACCACCTCGTAGGCGTGCACCGGTTCGGCCTTGCCCTTCACCGCGACGCGACCCCGATCGATGACCTCGACACGCGGGGCGACCAGGCGGTAGGTGTCGTCGGTGATCAGCGCGGTGCCGGGGCGCGCGGCGGCCTGCATGCGCGCGGCGACGTTGACCGCGTCGCCGAGGGCCGTGTACTCGTGGCGGACGTCACCTCCGATGTCGCCCACGACGACCGGGCCGGTGTTGACGCCGACCCGGATGCGCAACTCGATGCCGGTCGCGTCCCGCAGCTCCTCGCCGAGCCGCTCGACGGCGGCCAGCATGTCGAGTGCGGCTCGCACGGCGCGTTCAGGGTCGTCCTCGTGGGCGACGGGCGCCCCGAAGAACGCCACGACCGCGTCCCCGCTGAACTGGGTGATGGTCCCCCCGTAGCGCTGGATCGACGCCGACATCGCCTCGAACGCGCGGTTCATCAGCGCGACCCAGTCCTCCGGATCCATGGACTCGGCCAGTGCGGTGGACCCGACGACGTCGGCGAAGAGGGCGGTCACGGGCTTGCGCTCGCCGGTGATGGGGACGGAGCGGATCTCGGCGGCGAGATCGGGCGTCGTGGTGGTCGCGGAGGACGCCCGCGCCTGTTGGTCGTCAGCGGCCATGGCGACGGGTTGACCGCACTGCGCGCAGAACCGCGCCTCGACCGACAAGGGGGCACCGCAGTTGGAGCATGGTCTGCCCATACGCCGCGGATGCTACCGGCCCGGTCGTTGCCGGGGCGGGTCGACGCGCCGCTCCTCGCGCCACCGACGGTCGAGGCGGTCGAAGCGACGCGTGGTGAGCCGGATCGTGCGTGGTTCCGCTGGGGTGCTGGCGAGGGTGCGCACGATCCGGTCCCGGGGCGCCCGCTGGCGGCCGGGAGTCAGAACTGGAACAGGGGGGCGGTCAGCGTGTAGCGCAGCTGGTCGCCGAGGGCGGCGAACAGACCGAACAGGGTCACCGCGGCACCGAGGAAGGTGACGTTGCGCCAGAACAGCTGCATCTGGGTCATCTTCTGCTGCCCGTCCTCCACCTTCCAGAAGGCGTGGAACCACCACAGGGTGGGGATCGACCAGGCGCCCACGATCAGCGCGCCGATGTCCGGCCAGATGCCCAGTGCGATGGAGACCGCTCCCGCGAGCAGCCACACGCCGGACGGCCACCACGCGAGCGCCGGGACAGGGAAGCCAACGGAGCGGGCGTAGCCGACCATCTGCTCCTTGCGTGTGAAGTGACCCATCGCGGCGACCACGAAGAACGCCGCGAACACCACCCGGCCGACGAGCACCACGACCCCTGCGGCGTCGCTCATGCCGCTGCTCCTTCCTGGCGTTGCTGAACACTCAGAAGCACCATAACTATACTCCGGTATGTGACAGCGGCCATACCCGTCGCGTTACGGTGAGAAGGTCCGCATGCCGGAGGGATCATCCGGGTGTCGCACCGACGCGGCAGGCCAGCCTGCCCAGGAGAACGCTGCTTCGAGCTGCTCGGCCGCAAGTGGACCGCCCACCTGGTCTGGGCCCTGCTCGACGGCCCGCGCCGCTTCACCGAACTGCTCGAGGCTGCCGAGGGTGTGTCGGACCGGATGCTGAGCAAGCGGCTCCGCGAGCTGGTTCAGGCTGGCGTGGTGACGCGGCACCGCTACCGGGAGCTGCCACCCCGGGTCGAGTACGCCCTCACACCGCGGGGGCGGGCGCTGCGCCCGGTGATCGAGGAGATGGAGCGGTGGGGCCGCGAGTGGAACGAGCGGAGCCCTGCCACCGAGCCCTGAACCCGTGCCCCCGCGCAGCGCTGGCCGCGATCGCCGACGCAGGCGTGCAGCGCGAGGGGTCTCCGGCCGGAGTGGCGCCGCGTGTGGAGCCGACCGCCGGCACCATCTGACCACGCGCGGCCCGTGGTCGGTCGCCATCTGACCATGCGCCGCCCGCCCTTGGGCCCCGCAACCACCGTGGCCAGAGACTCGGGCTCATGGCGAGTCTTTGAACGCCACCCAGTGGTAGTTCTTGCCCGCATCGTTGACGGCACAGTCGGTTCTGACCTGGAACCCGTCCGGCTCGAACTTGTGGACGCCGAAGTTCGACGCGTAGATGCCCGTGGCGAAGAGCAGCGAGGCGATGTTGTTGACGCCGAAGGGCACGATCGTCGGTGCGTGGACGGGTGACTCACCGCAGCCAGGCGACGGTGTGCCGTCGACCCTCACGATGAGGTAGCCGGCCTGGAAGCCCACGCCCGTGACCGACCGGTAGTCGCCCCCAGTGCCGGTGTAGGTGCCCGTGCTCATCGCTCCCGCGGTGGCGTTCCAGGCGAGGTAGTGGTAGGTGGTCCCGTTCTGGTTGGCTTGGAGGCCGCTCCCGACGCTGAACCCGTCGGCGTCCAGCGACGTGACCGCGCCCGTGTCCGCCGCCGCCCGTTCGAACAGATAGGGGGAGCCCATGGTGGACGAGCGATGGACGGCGGAGTGCGCTGAGGCGGACGCCACGATCACGTACTCGGGTGCGAAGCCGAGGCCGGTCATCGACTGGCCGGTGCCGTTGCCCGTGTAGGAGCCGACCTTCATCTGGCCGGCCGCCGCCTTGAACGCGATCCAGAAGACGCGGGCGCTGCTACTGCTGTTGACACCAACGCTGTTCCCGACGGTGAAGCCGTCGGCGTCGAGCGACTGGATCAGGTTGGCGGTAAGAGCGGTGCCTCCCACGAGCGGCTTGGTCGCGTCGCCGGTCATGGTCGACGTGCGCATCACCGCCATCTCCTTGGAGATGTCGCTGCGGATGATGACGGCGTCGGGTCGGAAGCCCACGCCGGTGATGGCGCGGTTGTCCACACCGTCGCCTGCGAACTTGCCGCTGGCGAGTCGCATCCCGGTCCCCGCGCTGAACGCGGTCGCGGCGGTGAAGGTGCTGCCGCTGTTGGCCGTGGTGCCGGTGAACGACGCGAGCGTGGCTATACCCAGCGACCACAGCAGCATGCACAGCGCAGCCAGCAGGGCCGCGCCCACCCAGAGCCGACGGTTCCCAGTGGAGCTGTGCACCGTCACTATGTCGGCAGGTGCGACGTCGGTCTGAGGGCCCAGTTGCAGGGATCAGATCGGGCTAGCCCATCGGGCAGGGCCCCCGTGGGCCGGGTAGATGGCGCGAGTAGCGGGGGGCGACCTCCCGCAGGCGCGCGATCAACGGCAGTCCAGCGCCGTTGGCAGCGCGACCACCGCGACACCGGTCGACGCGGCCCGTCACGCCAACGGATCCTCCGCTGCGCCACGAGGAACGGCTCATCCGCCGGCGCGGCGTCCACGCCGCGGGTAGAGCTCGGAACCGTCGATGGTCGCGACGGGAGGATGACGGTCGGGGTC
>DASZZX010000264.1:0-5058 GCA_036260415.1 Nitriliruptorales bacterium | reverse complement strand
GGTGACGCGGCCGCGTCACCTCCGGCGAGTTCCTCGACGTCCACACCGCCCCTCGCTCGGCTGCGGGCGACCCCGCGCCGTCGCACCGCCCTACCGTACGGACGGTCCTTCCTCCAAACCTGCGCGAAGGCGCTGCCGGTCGGGGAGGGCCCAACCGAAGATGGTCCAGCAAGTACGTCGCGCGCACGGGTGGCGGCCGACGCTGCCCTCGAGCGGGCCGAGGCCATCGCGACGGCGGGCCGGTGCCGCCACGGGAGGCAGGGGCCCGGAACGGTGACTTCGACCGCCTCGACTCCGAGACTGCGCAGGATCCGGTCCGCACCAGCGCCCCTGGTGGCCCACGTGACGTGACAAGCCATGACAAGTCATGACTGCCGTAGGGACGCTCCGATCGAGCACACCCCTCAGTTCGCTCGATCTCGCCGAGTTCCAGCGGGTGCGTGCAACGACGCATCACGTGGTCGGAGGCTCATGCTGGGTGGCCCGCCAGGGCAGCTCGCGCCTGTCCGCGTTGCTCCCCGCCCGCGGCTGCGTCGCTCGTGGTCAAGCCCTGAGCGGCACGGAGCTCGGGGGGGTCACCACGGTCTCGCGCAAGCCCCAGGCGAGCAGCAGGCCCGACGCCAGCGATCCCCCCGCTGTCCCGGCGACCGCCGCGGGGATGCCGGCGAGGTCGGCCAGGGCGCCAACACCGAGGGCGCCGACGACGAAGCCGAGGTCACGCCAGAAGCGGTAGGTGCCCAGCGCCGAACCGCTGCGACCCCTGCGCGCGCCGTCGCCCACGGCGGCCAGCAGGGTCGGGTAGACGAGCGCCGTGCCGCCACCCAGGACGCCCGCCGCGACCATCGCGGCGCCGAACGAATGGGCCCCGACCAACAGCGCCAGCCCGCCGGCCTGTGCGAACATCCCCGTCACGATGAGCGGCCGACGCCCGAGCCGGTCGCTGAGCCCCCCTGTCACCAGCTGGCCGATGCCCCACACCAGCGGGTAGGCGGCGGCGACCGTCGCGATCGCGGCGATGTCGAGCCCGCGCTGCTCGAGAAGCAGCGGCAACAGACCCCACACCCCTGCATCGTTGACCTTGGTGACCAGCCCGGCCTGGTAGCAGACGGCGCGGTGGCTGGCACCGAGGTCTGGCGCGGCACGTGACGCCTGCCCGTTGGCGTGCGGCAACGTGTCGCGCACCATCACCGCGGTCGCGAGGCCGGCGACGGCGGCCGCCACGCCCAACCAGAACGGCGCCTGGCGCAGTCCGTGCGCGGCGGCGATCTGGCCCGTGAGCCACGTGGCGACCCCGATCGCGACGTAACCCGCGAACTCGTTGGCCCCCATCACCAGACCGCGACGGCGGCGACCGGCCAGATCGCCCATCATCGCCAGCGTCATGGTCCAGGTGAGCCCCTGCTGCGCACCGAGCAGGAGGTTCGCGCCGACCACCCAGCCCCAGGTCGGTGCGAGCATGAGCAGCAACGGCACCGGAAGGCCCAGGAGCCAACCGCCGACGAGCAGGTGTCGCCGCCCGAAGCGGTCTGCGAGACGGCCAGACACCAGGTTCGCCAACGCCTTGGTGCTGCCGAACCCGGCGATGAACGACAGCACCAGCGTCGTCGAGGCGATGCCGAACACGTCGCTGGCCAGCAGCGGGACGACCGTGCGCTCGACGCCGACCATGGCGCCGATGAAGGCGGCGTTGGCTGCCAGCAGCGCGTGCTGGGCCAGGTTCGCCCGGACCCCGTGCTGGATGCTCATCGCGACCGACCGAGGTCGCTCGGCGCCGGACCAGCCCTCAGGAGTCGGTTCCAGCCGCCGACCCGGCGTGGGCGACCGCGCCCCTCGAGGCACCTCCGGTGGAGGCTGCCGGCTGTTCCGCAACCGGCGCGGTGCGTGGCGCGGAGGCGTTCGCTGCGGCCGAGGCACCCGCGCGGCGGCCCGATCCAAGCCGCCGCGGTCCGTCGAGCGTGGAGTCCTCGACCGGTGCGCGCCGGCGAAGCTCCCCAGGTCGATCCGCCGGGTGGTCTCCGCCCTGCGCCGGTCAGTCGGCCGGTGGGGCGTGGCGGATCAGGCTGGCACGGACGCGTGGACGGTTGCCCTCCCGCGAGGTGATCGGCTCGACCGAGCCGGTCGCGACCGGTCATATCCCCCCCATGTGCGGGAGGACCGGCTGCCGGTAGATCGCTCGGTTCGTCGTCACCCTGCCGGATCGCTGCTCGTCGCCATGCTGGCGCACGAGCCCGCAGCCCACAGGCCCCGGCGACCGACCGAACGGCCGCGCCCCGGCGGATCGTGCGTCGTTGCGCCGGCATACCAGCGGAAGTACGCACGATCCGGCCGGTCCGGGCCGGACGTCTCAGGGGCTGACGGGAGCGGGCGACGTCGGCAGCTCCAGGGTGACGACCGCACCCCCACCGGGCGCGTTAGCCGCCCTGACGCTGCCCCCCTGCGAGTGGGCGACCTGCTGGACGATCGACAGGCCGAGACCCGAACCGGGCTGAGAGCGTGCGGAGGCGGCGCGGTAGAAGCGGTCGAAGACACGGGCGAGATCCTCGTCCGCGATGCCCGGCCCGTGGTCGCGGACGGTGACGCGTCCGTCGGCGACGTCGACCTCGATGGGACCCTGCCCGCCGTACTTGACCGCGTTGTCCAGCAGGTTGACGACCGCCCGCTCGAGCCGGTCCGCCTCGGCGAGCACGGTCGTGGGTGTGGCGGTCACGTCGATCGTGCGGCCGCCGGCGTACGCGCGCGTGCGTCCCGCCACCTCCTGGACCAGTTCGTCCAGCCGGACGGGGCTCGTCGTTCGGGCGGGTTCGGCGCCGCGGGCCAGCTCCACGAGACCGCTCACGAGCCGGGCGAACTCATCGAGCTGGATGACCACGTCGTCGATCAGTCGACGTCGGTCCCCTTCGCCGAGCCGATCGGAGTGGGCCAGGACCTCCACGTTGGTGCGCAGGCTGGTCAGCGGGGTGCGCAGCTCGTGCGAGGCGTCAGCGACCAACTGCTCCTGCGCTCGTCGTGCCTCCTCGAGGTTGGCGAGCATGGTGTTCAGGGTGCGCGCGAGGCGGCCGATCTCGTCGTCGCGAGCGATCTCGACCCGGCGGCTGAGGTCCTGGGTCGTGGCCACCTCCTCAGCCACGTCGGTCAGGTCCTTCACCGGGCGGACGGCGCGTCGCGCGACCAGCGTCCCCAGCATGCCGGCCAGCGCGATTCCCGCGACGCCGACCAGACCCAGCCGCCGTCGCAGCGCCGCGAGCGTCACCTCCACCTCCCACAGCGGGCGCGCCACCTGGAGCGCGACGCCCGGCCGCCACGGGACCGTCAGGATGCGTACGGGATCGCCACGCACGTCGATGGTCGCGAACGACGCGGGGCGCTCGCCGGCCGCCACGGCCAACGTGGTGTCCGACACGGGGAGCGCTTCGGCCGTGGCCCGGCGTGGCCGCAGGACCTCACCGCGCGCGGTCACGAGTTGGACGAACCCGCCGGCACCGCCCAAGCTGCCGGGCCGCGGTCCGAACGGGGATGGCCTGGCCCCACGCACCGGCTCGAGGCGCCCGGCCAGTTCGACGAGGGCACGATCCACCGATCCCCGCAGCGTCCGGGCGGTGGTGACGTAGAGGCCGATCGACGCCGCCAGGACCGCCACCGCGGCCGCCAGCGCGGCGGTCAGCGCGACCCGGGCACGCAGCGTCACGGTGAGCGCAGGACGTAGCCGAAGCCACGGACCGTGTGGATCAGACGGGGCCTGCCACCGGCCTCCAGCTTGCGCCGCAGGTAGCCCACGTACACCTCGACGGTGTTCGACGTCGCCGCGGTGTCGCGGCCCCAGACGACCTCGAGCAGCCGCCGTTTGCTCAGGACCCGGCGGGGACTGTCGAGGAACGCGGCCAGCAGGTCGAACTCGGTGCGGGTGAGGTCGATCCTGCGGTTCCCGCGACGGACCTCCAGCCTCTCGGGGTCGAGCACCAGGTCGGCGAACCGGCGTGGCTGCTCGGCCGGGCGGCCGCCGTCGACGCGTCGCAGCATCACCCGCAGGCGCGCGAGGAGTTCCTCGAGCGCGAAGGGCTTGACCAGGTAGTCGTCGGCACCGGCGTCGAGGCCGAGCACGCGGTCGCTGACGGCGTCGCGGGCGGTCAGCATGAGGATGGGGATCCCTCGGCCTTCCTGGCGCAGCCGTCGGGTGAGCTGCACGCCGTCCACCCCCGGCATGGCGACGTCGAGCACGATCGCGTCGAGGCTGTCGCGCTGGACAGCCTGCAGCCCGTCCAGCCCGTTGGCAGCCAGCTGGACCCGGAACCCGTGCAGGCGGAGGGCTCGTTCCAGCGAGTCGCGGACCGCCCGGTCGTCGTCGACCACGAGGATCGTAGGCATCGTCGTCGTCGGGTCGCCTCCGTCGGGTGCTGTCGCGATGGTGCCCTGTGCCGTGTCTGCGCGCGCCGTGAACGCACGTTCCAGGAGCGGTGGCGCCCCGCACACACCCGGCTCTCAGCTTCGTCTCAGGCGCGGCGAGCACAGTCGCGGTGTCGGACAGCGGGAAGGACGACGGGATGATGACCAGGACATCGATGATCGCGTTGGCGATCGCGGGGGTCGTGGCCCTGGGCGGGGTGCTGCCGGCCCTCGCGCAGGATGGCACCGAGGTCCCCTCCGAGGATCCGGCCGGTGCTGCCAGCTCGCACGGCCACGGGCACGCCCGGTGGCGCGACGCGTTCGTCGCAGCGCTCGCGCAGGAGTTGGGGATCGAGCAGAGCCGGGTCGAGGACGCGCTGGCTGCGGTACGGCAGCGGATGCGGTCGCAACGCGCGGCCGAGCGGCGCGCCGCACTCGACGACCGCGTGGACGAGGCGGTGGAGGCCGGTCAGCTGACGCAGGAACAGGCCGACGCGATCCGCGAGGCGGTCGAGGACGGCGTGCTGCCGCTCGGCGGCGACCACCGGGGCGGCCGCCATCGCGGTCACGGGCGGTTCCGCGGCCTCCCTGGCGACGCACCGTCCGCCGACGCCCCGAGCGGGCCGGCCTGACGGTGCGGGAAGCCGTGGGGCGTCGCGGATCGTGCGTGGTTGTGGT
>DASZZX010000263.1:0-18129 GCA_036260415.1 Nitriliruptorales bacterium | reverse complement strand
GCCTGGCATCCCGGCGGAACCACGCACGATCCGTGCCGGCGGGGGCCGCCCGTCCCGAAGGACGGGGCACTGCCGCCCGACCGCCACCAGACTGTGCGGGTTCCCGACCCTCAGGACGGCAACGGCGTGGGCGACCGCCGGCGCGACGACGCGCGGCTCGCGGAGCCGGAGGTCATCGACGTCCGCGACCACCACGACGGCTCCGCCGACGCGGAGGGCTGGGCAGCCGTCGTGGAGGAGCTGCGGCGGGCCCGCGACGAGTTCGGCCGCCGGCTGCGACCCCTGCTCGTCCGCGTCGGTCGCGCACGAGCCTGGCGGGGGCTGCGACAGTCGCCGTCGGCCACGGGGCGGCGGATGCAGGCCCTGCGACCTCGACTGCGCGCCCTGGTGGTCGTGAGCCTGGCGTGGGCGCTGCTGGTGAGCGCGCAGCTGATGCGGCTGGACCGTTCGGTCGCGACGCCCGCGCTTCGACTGGGCGGTGCGGCTGCATCTGGCGCGGTCCGCACGGCCCGTGCTGTCGGGAGCGCGACCGCCCGGCTGGGGTCGCGCCGCCCGATCCGGGTCGTGGCTGGCACGGTCGTGGCTCTACTCGCCGCCGGGGTCGTGGCGTTCGCCGTGGCCTACGCCCGCACGACCGTCCCGCCTGAGGTCGCCGCCCGCCCGACCGTCGTGGTGGACGCGGACGGGCGGGAGCTGGGGACGTTGCGCGCCCAGGCGTACCGGCCGGTCGAGGTCGCACGGCTGCCGCCTCACGTCGTCCACGCGGTGCTGGCCACGGAGGACCGCAGCTTCTACGACCACACCGGCGTGTCGCTGGCCGGGGTGGTCCGTGCCGCCTGGGCCAACCTGACCTCGGGCGAGGTACGGCAGGGCGGGTCGACCATCACCCAGCAGTACGTGGGCGTGCTCACCGGTACGCCGTCGCCCGGCTACCGCGGCAAGATGCACGAGACGCTGATCGCGTTGAAGCTCGAACGGCGGATGAGCAAGCAGGAGATCCTCCAGCGGTACCTCAACGTGATCTACTGGGGCCGGGGCGCGTACGGACTGGGCGCTGCCGCGACGACCTACTTCGGCGTGCCGGCGACCGACCTCGACGTGAACCAGGCGGCCACGCTGGCAGCGATGATCGCCCAGCCCGAGGAGCTCGACCCGGTGGAGGCGCCGGAGGCGCTGGACGAACGCCGCACCTACACCCTGCGCGGCATGACAGAGGAGGGCTGGCTGCCGGCCCACGAGGCCGAGCGGTTGGTCGCGGCAGGCGTGCAGGCCACGCTCCCAGGCCAGGCGGTCGCCCACGACGTGGGCGCCTACTACCTCGACGCGGTGCGCGACCACCTGACCGCCGAGCTGGGAGAGGACGCGCTGCTCACCGGCTACCGCGTCACCGTGGAGATGGACCGTGACCTGCAGGCGCTGGCGGAGCGCACCCTGGCGGACCGGCTCGCCGGTCAGCCGTTCACGGGGGCGCTGGTGGCGATCGACCCCCGTGACGGGGGGGTGCGGGCGCTGGTCGGCGGACGCGACTACCAGCAGCAGGAGCTGAACGCCGCCGTGGAGGCGCGCCGCCAGCCGGGATCGGCGTTCAAGCCGTTCACGCTCGCGACCTTCGTGGAGAAGGGGTTCTCACCAGACTCGCGCTTCGACGCGCCCGCCGAGATCGAGGTGGAGGTACCCGGCGAGGACGTCGAGGTCGCCAACTACGGGGGCGACAGCCACGGCGTGCAGACCGTGGAGGAGGCGACCTGGACATCGACCAACACGGTCTACATGCAGCTGCTGCGTGAGGTCGGGCCGGCGCCGGTGATCGACCTCGCTCACCGCGCCGGGATCGCCAGCGAGCTGCCCGAGGTCCCGACCATCGCCCTGGGCACCGGTGTGGTCACCCCATTCGAGCTTGCGACGGCGTACGCCACCTTCGCGGGCGGCGGCGTGCAGACGCAGCCGCGGCTGATCCGTGAGGTCACCGATCACGCGGGCCGCATCGTCCTGCGCGCCGAACCGCAGCACCACCCCGCGATCGCGACGCGCGTCGCCCAGGTGGTCACCGACGTCCTCACCGGCGTGGTGCAGCGCGGCACCGGAGAGACCGCCGACATCGGCCGGCCGGTCGCCGGCAAGACCGGCACGACCGACGAGCATCGCGACGCGTGGTTCGCCGGCTACGTGGCCGAACTGGCGACCGTGGTCTGGTACGGGAAGCTGGACAACAGCCCCATGGACGGGATGACCGGAGGTCGCCTGCCCGCCGAGACCTGGGCGGCCTTCATGGCCCCGGCCCTGCAGGACGTGCCGGTGTCGGGTTTCCCGCGACCCGATCTCTCCGGCCTCAAGGTGCTCCACGACGCTCCACCGCCTCCCCCGCCCACCCGCTCACCGACACGCGGAGACCAGCCGCCGAAGCCCCGCGGCTCGGCCCCCCCACAGAGGGAAGCGCAGGACGCGGAGGAACCAGCACGACGGGGCGGCTCGAAGGAGCCGTGACGTCCACGACCGCGGCGGTCGTCCCGACGGCGCGCGGCAGCGCCCACGCCGAGAGCGCCGGCTCGCAGCGACCCGGTGGGTCCTTGTCGCCCTAGCGCGTGTCGACCACGAGCGTGCCAGCGAACGCGTCGTGGTAGCCGCGGTTGGTGACATCGTTGCTCATCGTCACGATGAGCCAGATGAGGATCCCCAGCCCGACCAGGGGTCCGACCACGGGGATGGGGATCACCGAGCCGATGAAGAACCAGAAGCGGCGCTTGAACGCCGCCGCGAAGTCCATCGGAGCCCCGTCGGCCCTGACCACCCTCATGTTCAGCAGCATCTTGCCGACCGTCTGCCCCCGGGTGCCCTCCAGGGCGACGAAGTAGGCCAGCAGGATCGCGACCTCGATCAGGCCGATGACGTACCCGATCCCGAACCCGAACCCCAGCGCGGGCCCGAACATCGTGGGGGTGCCGCGCGAGGCATCGGCCACTAACGCAGCGGCCAGGATCGGGGCGAACACGATCGAGACGATCAGGCCCAGCCCGATGAAGTCGATCAGTGACGCACCGATGCGCTTGCCGATGCTGGACACCCGTCCGTGGGGTGTGACGGGTTGGCTGGGAGGCAGGCCGGCCGCCCCGGGGGGAGGTCCTCCCGGGCCTGGTGTCGCCGGCGGTGGGCCGCCCGCCCCTGGTTGGGGAGGTGGCGTGCCCCCGTCGGGCCGAGGAGGCGTCGGGCCACCTGCCCCGGGTGGGGGAGCTGGCGTCCCCCCCTCAGGCCGGGGAGGTGGGGGGGCGCCGGGGGGCTGCGGAGGTGGCGCGCCGAAGGGACCCGTTCCGGGCGGATGCTCGTCACCCGGCGGGGGTGGCACCGATGTGCTCATGGCGGTTGTCCTCCTGTGTAGGTGGTCCGCACAGACGCACCGTAACCTCGCCGGCGCCCGCATGGGCGCAACCTGCACGTTAAGGGGCGCTGGCCGGACGGCCGGGCCACCGGCCGTCGCCCTCCGCCGACCGAAGGACCATGGCTGCCATGCCGACCCCCCAGACGTCGCGGACCGCGACGTCGGCCCGTCCCGGCGCCTCACCCTGGTACCGGCGCCTGTGGCCCCCCGGCCGTCCCTGGTACCGGCAGCCGGCGCTGTACGCCGTGCTCGCCCCCGGCCTGGCCCTGGTGCTGTTCGGCGCGTTCGTCGCCGCCTACCTCTTCTCGGCCGTGCCGCTGCCGGCGGACATCGCTCCGGCGGCGACCACGGTGCTGGACCGCGACGGGCAGGAGGTGGGCGCCCTCAGCGGGGTCGCGGCCCGGGAGGACGTCCCGCTGGAGGAGTACCCCGACCACGTCGCCCAGGCCGTCATGGCGGCCGAGGACCGCGGCTTCTACCAGCACGGCGGCATCAGCCTTGCAGCCACCATCCGAGCGCTCTTCACCAACGTGCGCGCCGGCGAGGTCGAGCAGGGCGGCTCCACCATCACCCAGCAGTACATGAAGAACGCGGCGTTGACCCCGGAGCGGACCTTCACGCGGAAGGCCAAGGAGGCCGTGCTCGCGCTCAAGATGGAGCGTGCCTACGCCAAGGACCAGATCCTCGAGTTCTACCTCAACACCGTCTACCTGGGCCGCGGCGCCTACGGCATGGAGTCGGCCGCGAAGACGTACTACGCACGGTCCGCGAAGGACCTGACGGTCAACCAGGCGGCGACGCTTGCCGGCATGATCCGCTCACCGGAGCGCCTCGATCCCGACGACCAACCGCATGCCACCGACGAGCGCCGGCGGCTGGTGCTCGACGCCATGGTCGGAGAGGGGTGGCTCGAGCGGTCGGAGGCTGACCGCATCGGCGCCGAGGGACTGCCGCCGACGACCGGACGTCAGAGCGTCGATCACGGACCCGCCGCCTACTACATGGACGCGCTGCGGGAGGAGCTCGCGGCTGAGCTCGGCAGCGAGGAGGCCGTGTACCGCGGGCTGACCGTCCACTCCGAGATGGACCTCGAGATGCAGGTGGCCGCACAGGCGATCCTCACCAGGAAGGTGGCGGAGTTCAACGCGGAGGCCGGGAGCGGCGCACCCCTGTCCGGCGCGATCGTTTCGGTGGATCCGGGAGACGGCGGGGTGCGAGCGCTGGTGGGCGGCCCGGACTTCGGTGTGCAGCCGTTCAACGCCGCGCTCGCCGCGCCCGGTCGGGGCGCCGGCAACCAGCCCGGCTCGGCGTTCAAGCCGTTCGGTCTGGCTGCGTTCGTCGCCGCTGGTCACCACCCTGACTCGGTGTTCCCCGCCCCGGCCGAGATCGAGGTCGACTTCGAGGGCTACGAGCCGTACCGCGTGCGCAACTTCGCGGACGCGGCCTACGGCAACCAGACCGTGCACGAGGCGACGCTGACCTCCACCAACACGGTGTACGTGCAGATCGCCGAGGAGGTCGGTCCCGACGAGGTCGAGGAGCTGGCGGTGGACGCGGGCATCCCCGACGAGTGGCTCGATCCGCACCCGTCGCTGATCCTCGGCGGTGCCGACGTCAGCGCGCTGTCGATGACCGAGGCGTTCGCAACCTTCGCCGCAGGTGGGGTGCACCACGAGCCGCGGCTCGTGCGCCGGGTCGAGGGGGCCGACGGCGAGGTGCTGCTCGACAACGCCCCTCGCAGCGAGGGCGCCATCGACGCCAACGTGGCCTACGTGGTGAGCGGCATCCTGAAGGACAACATCGAGCAGGGAACCGGTCGCCGGGCCCAGATCGGCCGTCCCGCGGCCGGCAAGACCGGCACCACCACCGACAGCCTGGACGGCTGGTTCGTCGGCTACGTCCCGCAACTGGCCACGGCGGTGTGGTTGGGCAACCTCGACAACCAGGAACTCGGGCTGGAGCTCACCGGCGGCGGCTACCCGGCCGCCACCTGGGGGGAGTACATGGCCGAGGCCACGGCGGGGATGGAGGTGGAGGACTTCCCGGAACCGGACCTGTCCGGGCTGGACCGGCTCAACGAGCGGGCGCCGAGCGCTGGGCCGTCACCGCGGACGTCACCGACGCCGAGCGAGAAGCAGTGCCCGGACGGCCGTGGCGGCACGCTGACCGCGCCGATCGGCGAGCCCTGCCCCAGCCCGACCGGGCCGACCCGGAGCCCGACCCCCACGCCCACTCCGACGCCCACCCGGACGCGCACGCCGACCCCCACTCCCACGACGCCGACCCCCACGAGGACGCCGGCGGAGAGCGAGACGCCGACGGGTCCATTGCCGACGGGCGGCGGCGGTGGTGGCGGCGGCGGGACGGCGGATCCGTCGCCCAGCCCGAGTACGGCCAGCCCCAGTGAGACGGAGGGTTCGGACCCGACTCCGACGCCTCCATGAGAGCCCTGAGCGACCCGCTCCTTCGACGGCCCGGGACGCCGAGGGGTCGGGTGCGTCAGGCGACCGTTCCGGCGCGGCGCAGCGCGGCGACCTCCCGACGGCTGTACCCGAGCCCGTCCAGGATCTCGTCGGTGTGCTCGCCCGGCGCCGGTGCGGGGCGCGTCACGGCACCGGGGGTGCGCGACAGGCGCGGTGCGGGGGCGGGCTGGCGGACCCCGCCGACCGTGATGAACGTGCCACGCGCCCGGATGTGCGGGTGCTGCGGCGCCTCGGTCAGTGACAGGACAGGTGCGACGCACGCGTCGCTGCCCTCGAAGCACGCCAGCCACTCGTCACGCGTCCGGCGGGCGAAGATGTCGGCCAGCCGCCGCTTCTGCTCGGGCCAGCGGTCACGATCGAACTGGGGCCAGTCGGCAGGATCGAGGCCCAGCCGGTCGAGGAACTGGGCGTAGAACCGCGGCTCGAGGCAGCCCACCGCGAGGAACCCACCGTCGGCGGTGCGGTAGGTGTCGTAGAAGGGCGCGGAACCGTCGAGCAGGTTGTCCCCCCGCTGCGTGCTCCACCCGTTCGCCGCTAGGAGCCCGTGCAACATGGCGGTGAGCGACGCCACACCATCGACCATGGCGACGTCCACGACCTGACCCCGGCCCGACCGCTTGCGTTCGAGCAGGGCGGCCAGCACCCCGACCGCGACGTAGGTCCCGCCGCCGCCGAAGTCGGCCACGAGGTTCAGCGGTGGCGGGGGCGGCTCACCGGCGCGCCCGATCGGGTGCAGCGCCCCGGCGACCGCCGCGACGTCGATGTCGTGACCGGCGCGGTCGGCCAGCGGACCGTCCTGCCCCCACCCGGTCACGCGCGCGTACACCAGCCGCGGGTTGCGCGCGAGGCAGGCGTCCGGACCGAACCCCAGACGCTCGGCCACACCGGGGCGGTAGCCCTCGACGAGCACGTCCGCACCGTCGCTGAGGCGCAGCAGCAGGTCCAGTCCCCCGGGATGCTTGAGGTCGACGGCGATCGAGCGCCGACCACGCGACAGCCCCAGCATGGACACGTGCGCGCCGTCGGACCCGGCCGGTGGGAGGCGGTCGACGCGCACCACGTCGGCGCCGAGGTCCGCGAGGAGCATCACCCCGAACGGGGCCGGACCGATGGCGGCGAGCTCGACGAGCCGCACCCCCGCGAGCGGACCCATCAGTCGAGGTCGCGCAGATCCACCACGGCGCCGTTGTCGAGGTCGCGGTCCAGCAGCGACCAGATCCCGCGAGCGGCGTCCTCGGGAGCGACCAGGTCGTCCTGCTCGTGCAGGTCGACGAACTTCTCCACCGCGGGGAACTCCTCCTGCGGGGTGGAGCGGATCTGCGCCTGCATCCTGGTGTCGATCACGCCGGGCGCGACCGACACGACGCGCAGGCGCGACCCGCGGCGCGCGCGCTCCGCCCCGACGATGCGCACCCAGTGGTCGACCGCCGCCTTGCCCGGCCCGTACGCCGACCAGCCTTCGTAGACGCTGGAGGCGGCGCCGGACGAGATCATGATCAGGTGGCTGTCGACGTCGAGGTCGCGCACCGCAGCGACGAAGGCGTCGCCGAGGACCTGTGGTGCCGCGCTGTTCAGCAGGACCTGATTGGTGTAGGCGTCGTGGTCCACCTCGCCCGCGAAACCCATCGGCTGCAACGTCCCGGCGCAGTGGACGAAGACGACGCGCTCGCCCTGGAAACCGGCCAGCTCCTTCTCGAACGAGTCGGCGGCCGCCTGCCACCCCTCCACGGTGGTCAAGTCCGCGGGGACGTGTTCGCAGCCGTCCGCCCCGCGGCGGCTGATGTCGATGATGCGCGCACCGTCCCACGGCGCGGTGTCGGCCAGACCGCGGCCGATGCCGCTGGAGGCGCCGGAGATCCAGATCAGGATGTCAGTGGTCATACGACGAGGGTAGTCCACCCGTCCGGTGACGGGTCGGCTCGCACGTCCCGGACGACCGGGCGGGCGTTCGGCGACCCAGCAGGCCGAGGCTGGCGCAGGCCCGGGGGTGACCGCCGACTGCGGGACGGCGCGTGGAGGCCGCAGGGGCCGAGCACCATGGCGGCGCTCGCTGTGTAGCGTGGGCGCCAAGGAGAGCGGAGGGGACCGTGGCCCAGCAGGAGTGCCTTTTCTGCCGCATCGTGGCCGGTGAGGAGCCGGCGGAGACGGTCGCCGGGACCGATCAGCTGGTGGTGTTCCGCGACAAGTACCCGCGCGCGCCGGTGCACGTGCTGGTCGTCCCACGCGAGCACATCGGCTCGGCGCACGACCTGGGGGACGACCACGGTCCGCTCCTGGCGGCGTGCTTCGGGATGGCCCGACAGGTGGCCGACCAGGAGGGCATCGCCGACGGGTACCGGATCGCCACCAACATCGGCTCCCGTGGTGGGCAGGCGATCGGCCACCTGCACTTCCACGTGCTCGGCGGCAAGCAGCTAGGGCACGTGGACGGGGCGACCGGCTGACCACGCTGCGGCGTGGACCGACTCACGCGGCCGGTGGGCGCGTGAATCCGTCAGCGGCGGCAGCGTGAGCACCGCGGGAGTGCCGGCCCAGCACGTCGCGGGGCGCGCGACCGCAGGGTCTACCCGCCGTGCCCGGGCGCTACCCTACGGGCCCGGCTGATCCTCGTCGTCGGCCAGCACGTCGACCTGGTCGAGGTCCTCGTCGAAGTCCTCGTCGAGCTCGGTCAGTGCCTCGTCCTCGAACTCGCTGACCAGCGACTCGACCTCGGCGGCCATGCGGACGTCGTTGTCGGTGACGGCATCCGCGCTGTGCGTCCGAAACGACACCACCACCTCGTCGTAGTAGATCTCGAGATCGGGGTGGTGGTTGGCCTCCTCCGCGAGGTCGGCGACGTCCTGCACGAAGTCGATGGCCTCGCGGAACGATCCCAGCCCGAACGTCTTGGTGATCGCCTCGCCGTCGTACTCCCAGCCGGGGAGCGTGACGAGCGCCTCCTCGATCTGCTGCTCGGTGAGTGGCTCCATGGCTGCATGGAAGCAGACGGCGGCTGCGGTGGCGACCCGGCTGCTAGCGTCAGCCCCGTGGCCGTGGCTCGGCGTGCCCGCGGCCGGCGGTCGGTCCTGACGACCGGCGGGTCGGCGAACCGGCGGGCCGGACCGGCGACGGGGGGCCGACCGGTGCTGCTGGCGGACACGCCGACCGGACGTGACCGGCTGCGATCCCGACGGCGGGAAGGGTGCTGAGTGGACGTCGAGACGGCCCGTGACTTCGTCCGTGAGCACCCTCGTGCCGTCATGGCCACGTTCCGCCAGGACGGGGGTCTGCAGCTGTCGCCCGTGCTCGTCGGCATCGACGCGGACGGCCGCGCGATCGTGTCGACCCGCGAGACGGCGGTCAAGGCCCACAACCTCGAACGTGACCCGCGCACGTCGCTGTGCGTTCTCAGCGAGGGCTTCTACGGCCGGTGGGTCCGCCTCGACGGGACCGCCGAGATCGTGCGCTTGCCCCAGGCAATGGAGCCCCTGGTCGACTACTACCGGAGGGTCGCCGGCGAGCACGACGACTGGGACGACTACCGAGAGGCCATGCGCCGTGAGGAGCGTGTCCTGATCCGCGTGACGGTGCAGAGCGTCGGACCGGACGTCAGCGGCTGACGGGTGGTGCCATCGCGTCGATGGGCGGCCGGGGGCCTCGCCGCGGCACCCGCGGCCTCAGGAGGCTTCCCGGGCCCGCTCGGCGGCCTGCTCGGTGCGGATGTGATCGACGTCATCCAGCACCTGGTCGATGCGCCGCCGCAGCTCCGCCAGCTCTGTCTCGATGCCTGACAGCTTGCGGTCCGCCGGTTCGTTGGCCCGCTTCACCGCGCGGGTGATCCGCTGCTCGAGTTCCGACTCCAGCTCCTCGAGCCGCCGTTGGATGCCGTCGAGCGCCTCCTGCAGGTCCTCGCGCTCCTCCTGGCCGGACGAGACGGCACCTTGGACCAGCCGCAGCGGGGCGGTGAGGGTCTGCTGGATGATGTCGCGCGCGGGCATCGCAACCTCCGTGTCTCGGCGCGCACACGGTACGGGCGGTGGTCCCGTGTCCGCGGCGCCGGAGTCGTCGCCACGGACAGGGTGCGTCGCAGCGGCCGACGAACGGACGGTGTGACAGACTCCGCCGCGGACCCAGGAGCGCCCCGCTGATCACCTCACCCTTCACACCCGAGCACGACCGTCTGCGGGCCGCGCTGCGACGGTTCGTGGAGGAGGAGCTCGCACCGCACGCCGACGAGTGGGAGCAGCTCGGACGGTTCCCCGACGAGGTCTTCCGCCGGATGGGCTCGCTGGGTTTCCTCGGGTTGACGGTGCCGGAGGACTACGGCGGGCAGGGCCGGGACTACTGGTCCACCGTGGTCCTGGCGGAGGAGCTCGCTCGCAGCGGCAACGGCGGCGTCGCGATGGCGATCATCGTGCACACCGACATGGCCCCGACCCCGATCGTCAGGTTCGGGACGGAGCAGCAGAAGCGCGACTACCTCGAGCCGGCGGTGCGCGGCACCAGGATCGCTTGTCTGGGGATCACCGAGCCGGAGGCCGGCAGCGATGTGGCCGGCATCCGCACCCGGGCGGTCCGCGGTCGCGACGGATGGGTCATCAACGGCAGCAAGACGTTCATCACCAACGGGGTGCGCGCCGACTTCTGCACGATGGCGGTCCGCACGTCAGGCAGCCCCGCGGACGGCCACGACGGTCTGTCGCTGTTCCTGGTCGACACGGACCTGCCCGGCTACCACGTCACCCGGGAGCTGGACAAGCTGGGCATGCGCAGCTCCGACACCGCCGAGCTGCACCTCGAGGACGTCCACGTTCCCGAGCGTGCACTTCTGGGGGCCGAGGGGCAGGGCTTCCAGCAGATCATGTGGGAGCTGCAGGGTGAGCGCCTGCTCGCCGCGGTCCAGGCGGTCGCCACCGCCCAGCTGACCTTCGAGCGCACGGTGGAACACGTCCGGGCACGCGACGCCCGCGAGCGGTCGCGGGGCGGGTCGGACGCGCGCCGTCACCGGCTGGTGGACGTGGCGACCGCGATCGAGGCGTGCCGGCGGCTGGTCTACGACTGCGCCGACCGGTGGAACCGGGGCGTCGATGCGACGCTCGAGATCGCCATGTGCAAGCTCGCCAGCGCACGCACGAGCCAGCAGGTCGCACAGGAGGCGCTGAGCCTGCACGCGGATGACGGCGGCCTGGAGGGCTCACCGATCGAGCGCGCCTGGCGCGACGCCCGGCTGCTGCGGATCGCGGGCGGCACCGACGAGGTGCAGCGTGAGATCATCGCCAGGTCGATGGGGCTGTGAGGGCCGCGTGACGCCGTCGCGCACGTCCGCGGACGGAGGGGCCGGGACGCGGCTACCGCTGTTCGGCGACGAGCACGACGCTCTGCGCGCGATGGCCCGCACCTTCGTGGCCCGCGAGATCAGCCCGAACGTCGAGGCGTGGGAGCGCGCGGAGGACTTCCCCCGCGGCCTGTTCGCCACGGTGGGCGACGCGGGCCTGTTCGGCTTGAAGTTCGCCGAGCGGTGGGGCGGGTCAGGGCCCGACCTCCTCGCGGAGGCGGTCTGGGTGCAGGAGCTTGGCCGGGCCGCGAGCGGGGGGCTCGCCGCCGACCTCGCCGCCCACGCGCAGCGCGCGTTGCTGCACGTGGACGTCGCGGGGACCGACGCGCAGAAGCAGCGCTACCTCGAACCGGGCGTGAGCGGCCAGCGGCTCGGCGCGGTCGCGATCGCGGAGCCGGGCGTGGGGCGCGACCTCGAGGCCATCGCCACGCGCGCGCAGCGCATCTCCACCGGGTGGCTGCTGGACGGACGCAAGTCCCCGGTCACCAACGGCGCGTGGTGCGACTGGGTGGTGGTCGCGGCCCGGACGGGTGCCGGCGGCGTGACACTGTTCGTGGTGGACACCGACGCACCCGGGATCACCCGCCGCCGGCTCAGGACCTTGGGGTGGCGCAGCGCCCACACCGCGCACATGGTGTTCGACCGCGTTGCCGTCCCGGAGGACGCCGTGCTCGGCGAGGTCGACGGCGCCGACCGTGCGCTGGCGCGGGTGACCGCGTGGGAGCGGCTCGCCAGCTCCCTCGGGGCGGTCGCCGCGGCGGAGGTCGCCCTGGAGGGCGCCATCGCGTACGCGCAGCAGCGGCAGGCGTTCGGCCGACCAGTCGCGCGCTTCCAGGTGTGGCGACACCGGTTCGCCGACCTGGCCACCGCGATCGCCAGCGGGAAGGCGCTGGCCGAGCACGCGCTGCGTCTGCACGTGGCGCACCGCGGCGGTGGACGGGTCGACCCCGACGAGCTGGTGCGCGTCACGGCCGTGGCCGCCATGGTGGCCCAGCGCACCGCCTGCGAGGTCGCCGACGAGGCGGTGCAGGTCCACGGTGGCTACGGGTACGTGATGGAGTTCCCCGCACAGCGATGGTGGCGGGACGCCTGGATGGGTGCGCTCGCGGGCGGGCCGCAGGAGATCACGACGCGCGAGGTCGCCGCGACGCTGGGCCTGTCGGGGTGAGGTGCAGCACCGCACTGACCTGCCAGGCGGCCTCCTGACCCTGCCGGACGCAGGCTGTGATACCGATGCCGTCGTACGCCGCGCCGGCGACGGTCACCCCCGGCAGGTGCGCCAGCCCCCCTCGGATCCGTCTGACCAGGTCGCGGTGACCGACGAGGTACTGGGGCAGCGAACGCTCCCAGCGGGTGACCAGCCAGGCGTCCGGCCGGCTCCCCAGTCGGATCACCTCGGACAGCTCGCGGTGCGCCACGTCCGCCAGCTCGCGGTCGCTCCGCTCCAGAGCGTCACGGTCACCGTGGCGACCGATCGACGCGCGCACCACCATCTGGTCGCCGGGTGCCCGCTCCGGCCACTTGGAAGACACCCAGCTGGCCGCTTTCACCAGCGTCCGCTCGGCGCGGGGCACCAGCAGCCCGCTGCCGCGCAGACGCCCGCTGCCGGCCGGGTACACGAGCACGACCGTCGCCGCCGATGCGTAGGCGATCTGGCGCAGCGCCGCCGCGGCGTCGGGGGCCAGCTCACGCAGCAGGGACGCGGCGGCGAAGGCCGGCACGGCCAGGATGACCCCGTCGACGTCCAGCACGTCGCCCGACGCGAGCCGAAGCCGGTAGCCACCGTCGGTCGCTTCTACCAGGCGCACAGGGTCGGCCAGGCGCACCTCCATCTCCGGTGCCGCGGCGAGGGCGTCGACCAGATGCCCCATGCCGCCCTCCAGCGTCAGGAACAGGGGCGCCGGCTCCTGCGGACGGCGGCGCAGACCACGCAGGAGGCTGCGGGACTGGCGAGCCGCCTCCGCCAGCGGTGGCGTGGCGTCGGCCGCACCGAGCCGGTGCGGGTCGCCGGCGTAGATGCCGGCCATGAGCGGATCGACCAGCCGTTCCAGCACCTGCGTGCCGAAGCGGTACCCGATCAGGTCGGCCACCGTCTCGTGGTCGGGATCCAGCACGCGGGGGAGCACCAGGTCGAGCGCCGCCCGGGCGGCACCTGCGGTGGAGAGCAGCGACGACCGCAACAGAGGTGTGAGCCGGGTCGGCGCGCCGAGGACCAGACCCTGGGGCAGCGGGTGCAGGCGGCCGTCCCAGCGCACGCTGACCTCCGTGGTGGCGGGTGCGACCAGCCGCCTGGCGAGGCCGAGCTCGCGGCACAGGCGCACGCCCTCGGGGGTGCGCGCCAGGAACGCGTCGGCCCCGGTGTCGACGGTGAGGCCGTCCAGCGTCTGCGTGTGCACCTTCCCTCCGAGCCGCCCGGTCGCCTCGACCAGCGTCACCGCGGCCGGGTCGGCGGCCGTGCGCAAGGTCCGCGCGGCCGTGAGCCCGGTGATGCCGCCCCCGACCACCGCCACCCGTGCGCTCATCGCCGCGCTCCTCCGCCGACCGGGTCGAGGACCAGGCCTTCGGCGTGGACCAGGTCCACCATGCGGGTGAGCACGGCGGGGTCGGTGTCGGGCAGGACCCCGTGCCCGAGGTTGAACACGTAGCCGGGGGCCCCCTCCGACCGGCGCAGCACGTCGCGCACCTTGGTCTCGACCACGGCCCACGGGGCCAGGCAGTGGGCGGGGTCGAGGTTGCCCTGCACGGCGACCCGGTGACCTGCCAGCCGCCGGCGCGCAACGTCGAGCGGCACCCGCCAGTCGACGCCCACCACGTCCGCGCCGGCCGCGGCCATCAGCGGCAGCAGCTCCCCCGTGCCGACCCCGAAGTGGATGCGTGGGACATCCAGGTCGTCGAGCCCGTGCAGCACACGACGGGTCGCCGGCAGCACGGAGGTCTCGTAGTCGTCTGGCGTCAGCGCGCCGGCCCAGGAGTCGAACAGCTGGACGGCGGCGGCTCCCGCCTCGACCTGAGCGCGCAGCGAGGCCAGTCCGATCTCGGCGAGCCGGTCGAGCAGCGCGTGCCAGGTGGCCGGGTCCTGGAACATCAGCGCTTTGGTGCGTGCGTGGCTCTTGGAGGGTCCGCCCTCGACCAGGTAGCTGGCGAGCGTGAACGGGGCGCCGGCGAAGCAGATCAGCGGGACCGCGAGCTGGTCCACGAGGGTGCGCACGGTGTCCAGGACGTACGCGATGTCCTCGTCGGGTTCCAGCGGACGCAGGCGTTCCACGTCAGCCGGCCGCCGGAAGGGCTCGGCGACCACCGGGCCGACACCCGGGTCGATGTCCAGATCGACCCCCACGGCCGCCAGGGGGGTGACGATGTCGGAGAACAGGATCGCCGCGTCGACCGCGTACCGGCGTGTCGGCTGCAGGGTCACCTCGGCGGCAAGCTCCGGCGTGGTGATGATCTCGCGCATCGAGTGCCGCGCCCGCACCGCGCGGTACTCGGGCAGGGACCGGCCCGCCTGCCGCATGAACCACACGGGCACGCGGTCGTGAGGCTCGCCGCGGCAGGCGGCGAGGAACTCGGCGTCGGTCACGGGCGCTCCCGGCCGGGTTGGGGGCGTACGGTGCCGCACGTGGGACCAGCACGCCAACCGGCGTCACGGTCGAACGTCGCCGCACGGACGCGCCGGGCGTCCGTCCCGTGGCGCCTGCTGACCGAAGGCGGGCGTCCACGGTTTGAGCGTCCACTCCCCCGGGCGTTGGATGGGACGAGCGAGCGGAGGGCCAGCCGTGATCACCACCGTCAACCCCGCGACCGGCGACCAGCTCGAGACCTACGACGAGCACGGCGACGACGCCATCACCTGGAAGCTGGCCAGAGCCTTCGAGTGCTGGGTGGACGACTGGCGCCACCGCGGCGTCCAGCAGCGCGTGCAGGTGCTCGCGAGGGCCGCCGACGTGCTCGACAAGCGACGCGACGAGCTGGCGGAGCTGATCACACGCGAGATGGGCAAGCCGATGACGGCGGCACGGTCCGAACTCGAGAAGTGCGCCTGGCTGTGCCGGCACTACGTCGAGGCCGCCGCCGGTTACCTCGAGCCGGAGGTGATCGACACCGACGCTCACCGCTCGTACGTACGGTTCGACCCGCTGGGCCCCATCTTCGCGATCATGCCGTGGAACTTCCCGTTCTGGCAGGCTTTCCGCTTCGCAGTGCCCAACCTCGCCGCCGGCAACGTCGGGCTGCTGAAGCACTCGGCCAACACGACCGGGTGCGGCCTCGCGATCGAGGAGGTGCTCGCCCAGGCCGGCCTGCCCGAGGGCGGCTTCCAGACGCTGGTGATCGGCCACGACAAGGCAGCCGAGGTGATGGGCGACCGGCGCATCCGTGGCGTCACGCTGACCGGCAGCGACCGGGCCGGCCGGGCGGTGGCCGAGACGGCCGGCCGGCATCTCAAGAAGACCGTGCTCGAGCTGGGTGGTTCCGACCCGCTGGTCGTGCTGGAGGACGCCGACCTTTACCGGGCCGCCGAAGCGGCCTGCAGCAGCCGCTACCTCAACTCGGGACAGAGCTGCATCAACGCCAAGCGCATCATCGTGCTGCACGAGGTCCTCGACGACTTCCTGGACCGCTTCCGCGCCAACGTCGAAGCGCTCACCGTCGGCGATCCGATGGACCCCGGCACCGATGTGGGCCCGCTGGCGCGCGGCGATCTCCGCGACGCCGTGCACGATCAGGTCCAGCGCACCCTCGAGCACCGTGACGGCGGGACGCTGGTCCTCGGCGGGGAGCCGCTGGACAGGCCGGGCTTCTACTACGCGCCCACCATCATCCGCGACGTCAACGCCGAGGCCCCGGCCGCCTCGGAGGAGGTGTTCGGCCCGGTCGCCGCGGTCATGGGCGCCGAGAGTGAGGAGGCCGCACTCGCCCTGACCAACGCGTCACACTTCGGGCTGGGAGCGGCGGTGTGGACCGCCGACCTCGACCGGGGCGAGCGGCTGGCAGGCCTGATCGAGGCCGGGATCGTATTCGTCAACGAGGTGGTGAGATCCGACCCCCGTCTGCCCTTCGGCGGGGTGAAGGATTCGGGGTATGGGCGTGAGCTGGCGCGCGAGGGGGCGCGCGAGTTCACCGACGTCAAGACGGTGTGGGTGAACCGACCGGCTGCGTCCCGAGGCACGACCGTCGAGTGAGCGGACCGCGGGACCGTCCGGTCACCGCCGGGCGGGCAGGGTCCCGGTCGGTCAACCCAGCCCGGGTGGGCGGCGCTGCACCCACGGACGCACCTGCTCCAGCTGGGCGCTGACCTGCAGCAGGGTCGCTTCCTCGGCGAGCCGGCCCACCAGCTGCACGCCGACCGGCATGCCCGACACGTCGTCGTGGTGCAGCGGCAGTCCTGCCGCGGGTAGCCCGGCGGCGTTCACCAGCGGCGTGACCGCGACCACGTACGTCTTCAGGTGCTCCCAGATCAGCTCGGGCTCGCGGTCACGGTAGGCGCCAACCTGCAGCGGCAGTTCCGACAGCACGGGGGCGAGCATGACGTCGAACTCACCGTGGAAACGGGCGGTGAGGTCGCGCGACACCAGGCGCAGCCGCCACTCCGCCGCCATGACGTCGGCGACCGGGGTGCCGTGCCCGCGGCCGACCAGCCAGCGGTTGAACGGTTCCAGCGAGTCGGACGGGAACGGCTGCACGGCGAACAGGGCGGCCCACACGGTCTCGAACGCCTCGATCACGTCGTCACCCACGTCCACGTCGACGGCGAACGTCTCGTGACCGACCTCCTCCAACGCGGCGGTCGCGGTGTCGACCGCCGCACGCGTCTCGGCCGAGAGATGGCCGATCGGGTTGGAGCTCAGGACTCCCACCCGCAGCCGCGGGGGCGGCCGGGTCGCCAGCTCGGCGAACGGACGCTCGGGCGCCGGCAGCCTGCAAGGGTCACCCGGCACGTACCCCGCGAGCACGTCGAGGAACGCCGCCGTGTCCGCCACCGTGCGAGTCAGCATCCCACGCACCGACAGGGCGGGGCCGAGGTCGCTGATGAACAGCGGGGCGTTGCTGACCCGGTGCCGGGACGGTTTGAGCGTGTACACCCCGCAGCAGGACGCCGGGATGCGCAACGACCCGGCACCGTCGGAGCCCTGCGCGACCGGGCACAGCCCACCGGCGAGCGCGGCGGCCGCTCCTCCGGAGGAGCCGCCCGGTGTCCGCTGCGGGTCCCAGGGGTTGCGGGCGGGACCGAGCAGCAGCGACTCGCTCGTCGGCAGCGTGCCGAGTTCGGGCACGTTGGTCTTGCCCAACGGGACCATCCCCGCGCGCTTCAGCCGTGCGACCACCTCGTCGTCGAAGGGCGCGACGAAATCCTTCATGGAGACGGTGCCGAACGTGGCCCGGCGTCCTGCGAGGAGGGCCAGTTCCTTGATGGCGACCGGGACACCGTGGAAGGGCGGCAGTTCCTCTCCGGTGGCGGTCCGCTCGTCCTTCTCCGCGGCCAGCGTCTGGGCCTGCTCCGCCATCACGTCCACGTAGCTGCCGAGCTCCGGGTCGTGCTGCTCGATGCGGGCGAGGTACAGCTCCACCAGCTCCCGCGACGACACGGCCCGATCGCGGATGAGGCGTGCTTGTTCGAGCGCCGACGCGAATGTCAGACCGTGCACCATCCGGACCCCTGTGACCGGGCCGGAGCGTAGCCGCCGTTCTTCCACCAACATCTCTTGGTGCTACAGTCCCGGTCGGGACGACGCGGCACCACGACGGGAGGACGGATGGGACGGCGCTGGTTCTCGTTCGCCCCGCCGCTGAGCTTCCGCGGGCGCACCTTCAAGGGGCTGCGGGGCTGGGCCGGCAAGCCGCTCCACCCTCCGCTGACCGACGTCCCGGTCGGGGCGTACGTCCTGGTGGCGGTGTTCGACCTGATCTCGTTCCTGTCGGGAGAGGAGACCCGGCTGGCTCGTGACGCCTACGTGGCGGGCACC
>DASZZX010000262.1:0-2440 GCA_036260415.1 Nitriliruptorales bacterium | reverse complement strand
CATCGGTGATGTCAGCGTGCTGGGTCTGGACGAGACCTCGTTCGTTCGTCTGGGGCCGTGGCGGCAGCGGATCTGGTCGACCTCGATCGTCGGCGATGGGCGGCTGCTGGATGTCGTCGAGGCCGCGACGCCCTGCCGGCGTGCCGCTGGCTGGCCGCACGCCCCACCGACTGGGTGGACCGGATCGGCTGGGTGACGTTGGACCTGTCGGGCGCCTACCGGCTGGTGGCCGACACGATGCTGGCCGCCGCGACCCAGGTCGCCGACCCCTTCCACGTGGTCCGCATCGCCGGCGAGCGGCTCGACGACACCCGACGTCGGGTGCAGAACGAGACGCTGGGACACCGGGGTCGCAAGCGTGACCCGCTGTACCGGGCGCGCAAGCTGCTGGTCTTGGCCGACGAGCACCTCGATGACGACGGCCGCGCCCGGCGGCAAGGACTGCTGCGGGCCGGTGATCCTCGCGGTGAGGTCGCCGACGCCTGGACCGCGAAGGCAGCCGTACGCGGCATCTACCAACTCGACGACCCCGACGTGGCCCTGCAGTGGACCAACGAGCTCGCTGACACGCTCGCCGACCCCGCCTACGGGCCCGAGGTCCGCCAGCTGGGGTGCACCCTGCGCCGGTGGGCGACCCACATCGCGGCATGGCACCGCTCACACGCCACGAACGGCCCCACGGAAGCCGCGAACAACCTGGCGAAACGCATCAAACGCGTCGCCTTCAGGATGACCAACTTCGTGCACTGGCGCGTCCGGGTCCTGCTCTACGCCGGTCGTCCCGACTGGACCAAGCTGCCCACCATCACACCCCTGACCCCGTGAACTTCCGAAGAGCCACATTCTCCTGGCGTGAAGCCGCCGGACCCGTCGAAGTCGGCCAGCCTCCGGAGCGACGAAGGAAGTCCACCGGGTGCGCCCGAGATGGGGACGTCGCGGTCTGTCGTCGGACGGTCTGTCTGCCACAGGCCGCCCCCAAGATGCGGTAGGACCCGATCATTATGTACCTCCCCCCATCGAGGACCTCGAGGTGATCCGCACCGAGGCGGGCATGCCCATCACGAGGTTCAGCCAGCTGATCGGCATGCCACGACGTACCTGCACCCGCCGCCGGTCGCGATGTCTGGGGGGAGAGCCACCACGAGGCCGTGGCCCGCACCGGTGGTCGATGTGATCGAACCGACCGTGGCCAAGCTCGCTGGCGACTGGCCCGCGTGGGGTCACCGCAAGATCGCGGCGCTGCACGCTATCGAGCATCCCGAGCTGACCGCCTCGGAGTCGTCGGTGGAACGGGCGATGCGTCGCCGCGGGCAGCTCCAACCGGTCAACTACCAGACCGAACGTCGCCAGCTGGCACAAGCCCGCCGGGAGGCGTTCCTCGAGCCTCCGACCCACCGCAACCAGGTGTGGCAGCCGGACTTCTCCGAGTTCGAGACCTTCGCGGGTGGGATCTTGCGGATGGCGGGCTGTGCGGACTACTTCGCCAAGCACGATTTCGGCTGGCGGATCTCACCCACCCAGAACCGCCACGACGCCATTGCCCCCGTCAAGCTCGCGCTCGCCGAGGTCGAGGTGCTGCTGGGCCACAGCCTGCTCGACGACGTCACCGACGAGCACGGGGTCGTCCACCCGGTGATCCTGGTCATCGACAACGGCCCGGCGTTCAAGTCGGTGAGCTTCGCGCGGTTCATCGCGTCACGATCTGAGCTCGAGAACGTACGCGCAGGACGGAAGTCACCCCACACCAACGGGGGCGCGGGCGCGCGTTCGGGTCGCTGAAATACGAGCACCTCTACGGCCACGAGGTCACCGACGGCGACGTCCTCGCTTTCGAGGCCGAGGACTACCGCCAGATCTTCAACACCATCCGACCCCACGAAGCCCTCGACATGAGGAGGCCCGCCGACGTCTACCTTGCAGCCATCCCCAATTTTGCAGACCCCGAAACTGAGCCAGAATCCTGACGCGGGACAGACACGCTGTGGGACTCAACCGAGGGACAAGGGTGCCTCCCGACGATCAGTGATCGTTGGCTCGCGGTGTCATCCGGTCGGGCCGAGCGGTGGGTGCTCGAGGACGCGGGGTCGGTACTCGACCAGCTGGATGCGGCCGTCGAAGGTGCGGTGGTCGGTCATCTCCAGGGCGACGTCCGGGTAGCCATCGTAGATGCGTTCGGCTCCCGTGGCGCCGGTGATCACCGGGAACATCACGACCCGGAAGCGATCGACGAGCCCGGCGACGACCAGCGATCGGCACAGGCTGATGCTGCCGATCGTACTCAGCAGCCCCGAGCCGTCCTGCTTCATCGCCCTAACCGCTTCGACCGCGTCGTCGCGTACGAGGGTTGTGTTCGCCCACGTGAGCGGCTCGTCGAGGGTGGCGGAGAACACCACCTTGGGCGCTCGTGTGAGTCCGTCGACCGCGGCCTCCTCGTCGGCGG